>JAAYAM010000192.1 GCA_012719355.1 Acidobacteriota bacterium | reverse complement strand
CGCCGCCTTAACCTTTTGTACAATCAAGGTGAGCTTGCGTTACGCACTGCTGACTTGGCATCAGCCGAACGGCTGTTCTCTGAATCCCTGGAACGCTCGTCGTCGACGGGAATGCTTGAATTAGAGGGTCGCAACCGAATAAGACTAGCAGAAGTATACCTGAAGACCGGAAGACTTCCTGAAGCGCGGAATATGATCAGATGGGTCATAGGCAACTCCTCGTCCGGGCGCTACCCAACTCTGGAATGGCAGGCAAGATTTGTATATGCCCAGCTGCTGGAGAGTACAGGCAGGCTGGCTCAAGCCGAGACTGAGCTCAAGTCCGCTATAGCAATACTTGAACAGATCCGCCGGAAAATCGAGCCGTCCGACATCAGGCAATCGTTTTTTGCCGATCGTTTCGCTCCCTACAGGATGACGGTCCGGCTACTCTATGATTCAGGTCGCGACCGAAAAGAGATCCTCGAGTTTGTGAATCGTGCCAAGTCGATAACACTTAAAGAGCACCTCAGTATTCCGGACGCTCAAGCGAAGACGCGGCAGTCTTCCGCGTCAAATCCTATCCTCGAATACTTCTTTACCGACAAAGGCCTTCTCATATTCCTTGTCCACGGAGGACGGACTGAGGCAGTTTCTGCGGGCGTCTCCAAAGAAACGATTTCACGGGATATCGACCGATATTTGGCGAGCGTGCAGAGAAACGATTCCGAAGAGTGCGCGCGCGCCGCCCGCTTGCTTTACGATCAACTGCTGGCCCCGGTGGAGAAGCACCTCTTCTCGGATTCCGACGCTCCACTGATCATACTGCCGGACGGGCCGCTTCATCTTCTCCCTTTTGCCGGCCTTCAGGACGCACAGAACAGGTTCCTGATAGAAAAGACGGCCCTTGTATATTCCCCTTCCCGTTCGGCGCTCATGCACTGTCTGGCAAAAGGCAAACAGATTCCGGCAGAGCGACAGTCCGCAGTTTTGATTGACGGTGCCGCGAGACTTGCCGCAGCGCGCCAGGAGCTCAACTATCTTTCCGGGCTCTACGGCAGGAATTCGACACTCCTTGTGCCGGAGGACATCGAGCGGTTCAGGAGCGCTGTCGCAACTTCAAACATCCTGCACTTCTCGGGTCATTCCGTCGACATAGACGGCAGACCCGCTCTCCTGCTGCAGTCATCCCCCCGCCGGATCTATCTCGATTCCAAGACCATAAACAGCTGGAGCATGCCCCGTTCCTCGCTGGTAAACCTTGCGGGATGCAGCACCGGGACGGGCCCTCTTTCCGAGGGAGAAGGGCCCTGGGGCCTCATACCGGCATTTCTGAATGCAGGGGCGCCATCCATTATAGCCAGCATGATGCCCGTCGATGATGCATCCACCCAGCGCCTCAGCCGCTCTTTCTACGGCCGGCTGGTGAAAGGGGAAAGCAAGGCAAAGGCTCTGCAGATGGCACAGCTCGAACTCCTGCATTCCTCGCCGAACAATCCACGAATCTGGATCCCCTACTTCCTGCTCGGAAATCCGCAGTAGCTTTCGCAGCCCGTCTTTCCGCAGCGGAT
>JAAYAM010000191.1 GCA_012719355.1 Acidobacteriota bacterium | reverse complement strand
TGTCATGACGACAAACTTTCCGTATGAAATGAGTGCCGATCAGAAGAAAGAATTCATCGACAAGGTAAAGAACTTCAAGGCCGGTGAATCATATGAAAAAGTATTGAAAACACTAGGGAATCCGTTCTATGAGACAGACATTCGCGGCAAGAAATTTGACGCTCCTGTACGGGGTGTCATGATCACCTACTACATGAAAAAAGGTCATCCGGATTTCACCAATGAGAAGACGGATGAATATGTTTTAATTGTGTTCGACAACGACAAAAAGCTCATCGACATTAGCACAAACGTTCCAACATTATCTTTCCCGTTAACATCGTTGTTTCTTCAAAGCGGTGCTGCAGCGGGCATTCAGCGGCCGGGGACGAAGGGGTCGGTGCCTTTCCACTTGCCGCCGCCGGCGATTACTGTGTACAGCGCATCGTAATGCATGGTCTCGAAGATGGTGAACTCGTTGAACGAGATGATCTCGCGATCGTCCACGTAACGCCTTTCCATCGGCAACTGCTCAATCGGAGGGATCACTCTGATGTTGCGGCTCCACCCCGTGACGCCCGGCCCGAAGACCGTAATGCCCGGCTTCGGCCCGCGGCCCTGCTCGGCCCAGTAAGCACTCTCCCGATCATGGACATTGTGGACCTGGTGGAACCCCAGCCCCGTCACATAGCTGATGCCGAGCGGGTTCAAGCCGAGCTTGTAATCCATGAGCTCACAGGCAGCATCGAAATAATCCTGGTCCCCTGACAGCTTCCAGTGAAGCAGCGGGGCGGCCGCGTATTGCGGCTGCCTGACGTTATGGCCCCACGCCTTGCCGTCGGGATTGTTTCCAACCGGATAAGCGTGGCGCCGAAGCTCGGCGATGTTGGCGTCAGCCGCATCCTTGATCGCCTGCCTGAAGAAGCTGACGATCTCCGGATCGGTCTTCGCTTTTGTCGCCAGGACATACGAAAGGATGTAGGCGGGATTGTCCATCCGATTGTCGTTGAGCGAATAGCCCGGCGTCAGGAAAAGATTGTCTTTCAAGCCCGCGGCGACCTGGTACAGTTCGCGGATTTTTGCGTGATCGGCCTCCTCTCCATGCAGGAGAAAGCGCTGGATGTGGTAGTACAGTCTTTCCGGCGCGGCCATGGCTTCGCCGCAGAAGCTCATCGCCCGTTCCGCCCGTTGTTTTAGTTTGTTTGATCTCTCGGGATCGTAGGGCGCGAGAATGCGCGCCAGGTGCAGGAACAGGCCGGCCCCGGTACAGGTGGCGCGCTGGTCGATTTTCACGGTGCCGTATTTCTTGTTGTCCTGGTCGAGCGGTGCGGCGAAGGGCTCAGGATATCCGCGGGTTTCGGTTCCGAAATGTATGCTGCCGTCTTTGTTCTGCAGGTATTCCCACGCCAGGCTTCCCCAGGCCGCTTCATCGATAATGTCGGGAATGCCGTTGGCATAGCCGATAATGTTGTAACTCTCGTCGAACTTGCCCGGTATGTCGAACTGCCCGTCGGTGAAATAGTCCCGGAAGGCCTCGTAGATCATCAGATTGATGATCGGGTTGGCCATGTGATAGGCGCGCCGGTCGGCATCTCCTGCATCGTGATAGCCTCCGTAAACGCGGAACGTCCGCTCGTCACCTTTAACGTCGATATTGGCTTCGCCGATGGGACCGTCCACATCGTAGATCAGGGTGTGGCACGCCTCTTTGCGGATATCGGGCCGTGCAATCGGGCAGCCGCAGCGCTGCAGGTACTGAGCTCGGAAAAGAGTGTGGGCAAGCCGCGCGGAGAACTCACCTCCCACACCGAAAGGATGGCTGCTGCCGTATCCTTTCACCGTGACAACGTAGGGGCCGCCGGCGGGGACGGCCGACAAATCGATGCGGTAAACATGATCGCCCGAACCGGAATCCGGACCAATTTCCTTCAGTGTCCCGCTCGCAATCGTTTTCCCGGTCCGCTGGTGCCACACGGTGTATTCCGGAAGAGGACCCTCGATCCGGCGCGCTCCCCCGGTCCCCAGCCATATGGCAAAATTGGCGTAGCGCCGGCGCGACTGCGCACTATAGCCTGCCTGGTTGGTCTTGATGGCTTCGCAGAAGATCTCTCTTTCCCGGAACACGATCTCCCGGTCTCCGTAGGGCGTCTCCACACGGTAGCGTTTCCCCTCTTCAAGTTTCGTCGTCTCGAGGTAGATATGATGATCGAAAGGGTCGGACGCGATGGAGTATTGATAAACGGCCGTAGCCGGACGGCCGTTAACCTTCCACTGCTCCGGATTGCCGATCGCGACCGATTCAATCTCGTTGGAGTTGCCGGCAATGAAGGCCACCAGCACGTTGTCGGAGGCGGAACGCACCTCCCTCAGGGACGGGCGGGCGGTGAAGCCCGGGAAGGCGCAAAGAAGTGCAAGGACGATGCCAACCGGTATTCTCTTCATCATGAGCATCCTTTCAGCTTTCGTTTCCAAATCCCCGGCGATTTCGCCGAACCCTTCGTGCTGACACGTTATCACCGGCAGCTGTTTTCCGCGATGCCTTAATGTACGTTTCCAGCCGGGGAAATCTTTCTTTCCGTGCCGTCGTGTGTTTCCGGGGAGCGGCCGGCGCTTGCCAACGAACAAGGCTCAGGAGCATCTTTAACTTTAGGGAAGGGAGGTACTATCTATGGTTCCAAGTTTTGCCGGCGGGCGTGCCGACCAGATACGAGCACGCCTCGAGGGGAGTGCCTATCCGCGGGAAAAGATAGATAAATACTGTCGCCTGGTCGAACGCATCGAAAAAGAGCTTCTACCCCACGAAGTGATAGTCAACAACCGATACACGCGTTGGTTTGAAAGCGGCGATTTTGATGCGACGGAATTGCGCCATTTTGTGACGCAGTTTTCCGTGTTTTCCAATTTCTTCATCGTGGCCCAGCTTCTGAAGACAATCAACGCCCCGACGCTCGAAGCGATGCACGCTTCAAAGGAAATCCTGATGAACGAGCTGGGAGTCGTCTTCCGCAATCCCGAGAAGAAGCAGCAGACCGAGGAGGAGGTCGAAGCCGAAGGAACCGTGAATGGATCCACGTTCCGATTCTCATCAGCCCATTTCGAATGGCTCCTCCGGATGGCTACCCACCTCGGGCTGGAGTTCAAGGACCTGGGAAAAAGGAGGCATGGGACGCCGACGACTCTGTTCTTCTGTGACGAGCTGGCACGCATCTATGGCGCAGAAGACACCAGCACAGCCCTGGGTGCGAGCTTTGCGGTTGAAAACTGGGCGGCCGCCGGCTTCTGGAAGGAATTGATTCGCGGCTTGACTGTGTTCAAGGAGAGGGAATGTCCGAATTTGCCGCTTGGATTCTTCACCTGGCACGATATGGTTGAAGACCAGCACGCCCGACACACATGGGATGAGCTGGAAGAGGAGTTCTTCGCGCACGATAAAGTCGACGAGGACAAATTCATTCAAGGCGGAGTGGAGATGCTGGACGGGGTGCTGGCTTTCTGGAACGGCTTGAATGACGATCGTCTTGCCCGTGAGACAAGCCATCGGGCTGCATCCTAGCCTCGAAGGCGGCGATGGGAGCATGGGCGGAGACTGCACGGAGACTGCCCATGCTCCCGCCGCTTCAGTCAAGTTCGACCGTTGTTGATGCGCGGGCACTCTCGGGCGGCCCGAGATAGCTCGGCTTGAGGCCTCCGAGGTCAACGACGATCTTCTGGAGAACCACTCCGGGATCGACCATCCAGATTTTCAGCGTGTGATACCCGTGTCCTGCAAGCTGGTGAAGCGATTGGATCGTCCGGCTTGCATTACGGACCGAAGCCTCCCATTCACGGTTGCCGTTCCGCGCATCAAAGCCACGCTGGACGATATCGATAATCTGTGGTTGTTCATCATCGAAGGAAACGCCGTATCGCAAACTTCTCTCAGGCACAAAATTCAATGTCGGCGCGAACGTTGCATGTACCGTCGCTTTTCCCGAACTCAGCAGGTACATCTTGTATTCGAGGCAAGGTGAATCGTCAGGAGGTGCGGTGCTTTTGGCTGTCGGAGGAAGAACCGTCATGGCTGAGAGGGTGCGGCCATAGCCGTCTATCTTCTCCCACCGTGCGCCTCCTGCCGGCGTATTCCTTGAAAAGTGTTCCGGCTCGATAGAGACATAACCTCCGCTGTCGAGGTAACTGAACTCGGCGGAAGGTTCCATTCCTGAGGGCTGGACTGATATCGCTTTTACGCGAACTCGTTCGCCCCCTGTCCTGGAAACAATGATGGCACCCTCCTGAACTCCCTTCGGCACTCCTGCGTGATCGACTGAAATCCAGATTCTCTCCTGTTTGTTGACTATTCCGCCGGTACTGCTGAGCACGATCCAGGGTTGTTCCGGAGCGGCAGTGTACGAAAAGGACTCTTGCCCTCGGTTGAACACATCGATGTAGGTTCGTTGTGATGCTGTCAGTGCCGGGAGTTCCGGGTTCTCTGAGGCGCCGGGCCAGGCCGAGGCAGAGCCCTCGATTGCGACTCCCATTGAAGCCGCTTTCGGCACCTCGATGCGCCTGACCTTCGGCATGATGTTCTGTCTGGGGTCCTGCCAGATGGTGTAACCTATGTGCACCTGGTCCATGAAGTGATTCCACTTCCCGCCCGCGAAAGTCTCGTTGTAATGCTTCATCAACCTGGCGTCGGCATCAAACAGTTCCTGGACCTTGTCGGCCATGTCGTTTGTCGCGGCTCGTCCCTGGCTCGCATAAAGAACGTTCTTGCCTGCCGCAACATACATCTCATTCACCTGAGCACAGGCCTTGGCGGGGAAGAGAACCAGCTCATAAAACGCGTCTCTGTATTCCGGAGCCAGCTTTCCGTAGATTTCGTCGGCCTTCCGGACAATGGCATTGAAATCCTCTACGATCCTTTCCGCTTCCCGATAATGGATCAGGCTGTAGGTTCCCGGTTCGAGCAATTCAGGCTTTCGGCGTGCATTGTACTTCGTATACTTGTTAACAATGTCGGCAATGTCGGCCGCGTACCTGGGCCCGAATTCCCGCTCGGCCCAAAGCCGGGTAAAGTCTCCGATGTTGCTGTTGGTCCATCGATCAGTATTGAATCCAAAACTCAGAAAGAACTCCATCGGCAGAAGCACGTGCTTGAGATGGCCGACATTGACGATCCAGATGCGGTCGGCGCCATATTCCTTAGCCAGTTTCATCTGTTCCCACACAGTAGGGATTGAGATCGTATTTATCCATTTGTAGTTTCGCGGGCCCCCTACATAGTCGAAGTGATAGTAGATCCCCGCGCCCCCGGAACGCTTACGCTCGGCCTCGGTGGGGAGCCGACGGAGGTTGCCCCAGTTGTCGTCTGCCCACAGCAGCGTCACGTCGTCCGGCACACGCAATCCCGCGTTGTAGTATTCCTGGACTTCCTTGTACAGGCACCACAACTGTGGGACTTTGGTTACATCCGGATTCATTTCCTCGGCGATCATCTTCCGCTGCGTGTCCACGATTTCTTCCAGCAGAGCAATGCTTTCAGGAACCGTCCCTCCCGGGATCATCGGCGTGTCATTGGCGCCGCGCAGCCCGATGGTGATGATAGATTCATAGTCCCTGTTACGACGTATGCCCTCGCGCCAGAAGTCCTTCAACACGTCGGGATGCTTGTAATAGTTCCAGCTCCCAAGTTTCTTTTGATAGCGACGGTCCCATTCCTTTTGAGCGCGCAGCATCGGCTCCTGATGCGAACTGCCCATCACGATGCCGTACTCATCCGCGAGCCTCGGGTTTTCCGGATCATCCTCGTTGAAGGCGTTGTTCCACATTGCGGGCCAGAGATAATTGCCTTTCATCCGGAGGATGAGTTCGAATACCTTTTCATAAAATCGGCTGTTGTAGTTGGCGACGTTTGGAGGGATGGGAGGATCGTTCTGTGGTGGAATTGTGCCGAAGGTGTGCGCTACCCATCCCGACAGATCGGGCGATTCGTCGTTAAGGAAAATACCTCTGTATTTGACTGAAGGAGGCCCCTGCAGGAATTTTCCGTGGGTCACGAACAGTGCATCCTTGCGGTTGACGGGCGAGTCAGCCCAGAAGTGCAGCGGGGAAACGCCGATCTGTTCGCACAGGTCGTAGATACCGTAGATAGTCCCGCGCTTGTCGCTGCCGGCGATGACCAGTGCGTTCGGGACACCTGGCAGAGGGCTGGAGACAGTCTGGAGAAAGAATGATTCCCACTTGCCTTCGATCTGGCGCACCTCGATTTTGCTGTTCTTAACCAGCTCGCGGATAAGTGAACTCCTCCCGACAGTCCCGATGATGACCACAGGACCCTTGAGTCCGGCGCTTTCAGTAAACAGGGCGGGCCGGCAGCCGGTCACGCGGGCGATATCCGTCTGCAGGTCTCTGGTGGCGCGAATGACGCCCGGCCAGTCGCCGGCATCCACGTAGATGGATGCCGCCTGCTTGTTCTGTACAACGGGAAAGCTGTCCTTACCGGCCACGGTCTGTACGTACTGCTGTTGACCTATCGCGAAAGCCCCGCCGGCAAAGGCTAAAATGCTCAGCGTAAATACAAAGCTGCACACACGCATCGGGACACGAGTTTCCATATCGTTCATCACCAGTGAACCAGAATAGTTTGTGGGATCTGTCCGGCGAGATCCCGTTTCGTAGAGTTCGGTCTTACAGAATACACAAAGTCTTATGAATCACGAAATTTTACTCGGACGCACTTTGTCTATCGAGTGGAGGACGAGTTGAAGCTGGCAAGCGCTTCCTTCTCGTCATCGAAAACTTCGAAGATGGTCAGGAGTTTCGTTATGGTCAGGAGTTCTCGTATCCCTTTTGTCAGGTGCAGGAGCTTCAGCCTGCCTCCCGCCTCCATGACTGAAGTGTAGGTTCGCATGAGTTCGCCGATGCCGGCGCTGTCTATGTAGGTAACTTCCGCAAGGTTGAGGACGACCTTCTTGGTGCCGCTGTCCAGGGCATCGCGAATGGCATTGCG
>JAAYAM010000016.1 GCA_012719355.1 Acidobacteriota bacterium | reverse complement strand
GATCAGGTCGAACAACACCGAGCCGAGGGCAAATGCGGCCATATACAAAGGAGCAAACAGCATGAGAAACAGGAAAGTCTCCTTCGGCCTGCTCGACACGCGCTTGCGCGGCACGGCAAGCGGCAGTTCACTTTCCACAAACGCATCGAGTGCCTCGGCGATTTCTCTCGGCGACCATCCTCCCTTCTGCAGCTCCGACGCAATCTGTTCCCGGGAAACGCCCCGCTCCAGCCCCTTCTGAACGAAATCCGAGATCAACGTGTTCATATTCTCCTCCATCCCGTTTTGTGCGCTTCACTTCGACTCCTGTTTCATTGCATGTAATGGCCCCGATCGGTCTTTTGTTCAAATTATTGCAGATTAATGGCTTATGGAAGCATGAAAAGAATCTTGATAGAGATCGATGGACAAAATATGCCAGGTTCCTGTACAAATTCTGCATGAAGACAAGCGACAGGATTTCGAATCAGGACCGCTCCTTTTTTCATCTCCTGTCTGAAGCGGCAGCGACGAATCCTTTCAGCGATGATTACCGGAAGCTGCAGTTGAAGATTGCAGACTGCGACGCATCGATCCCTCCTGAGGAGCGTTTGCAGCGCATTGTCGCCCGTGCCGGCGAGAAGGTGCGCAAACTCGAGTCGGAAGGACGTGCCGATATACGATGCTACGGTGCCGGAGACCGCGAACTGTTGCGGCGGGCGTTCCTGTTTGACATCTATCACCGCTTCCTGCCTCGATTCGACCGGCATATTCGCGATCAGGCGGCAGCCGGCGAAAAACCGGTCCGGGTGCCGTTTCATGAAGATGTCTTCGCTGTCTTCAACCGCAGAGGATTCTCGCTGAACGAGGCAAATCTCTACTTCGCGTTCCTGAATCAGATCTGCCGCGCTTTTTTCTTCATCGACCGCGGGCTTGTCGGCCGCTGTGATTCCATGAAGAAGCTGAGGCGGCACCTGTGGAACAATGTCTTCACCAGTGATATCCGGGTTTACGAGCGCTACCTGTGGCGGCGTATGGAAGATTTCTCGACGATGCTGCTTGGTCCGACAGGGAGCGGGAAGGGAACTGCCGCAGCCGCAATCGGCCAGTCCGGGTTCATTCCGTTCGACGAAAAAAGAGGTGTTTTCGTCGAGAGCTACGTGGCGACTTACAAATGCCTGAACCTTTCACGGTTTCCTGAATCGCTGATCGAATCGGAACTGTTCGGGCACCGCAAGGGAGCGTTCACGGGGGCGGTTGAAGCTCACGACGGTATCCTGTCAAGGTGCAGCTCCCATGGCGCTATTTTTCTGGATGAAATAGGAGATGTGAGCGTCCCGGTTCAGATCAAGCTGCTGAATGTGCTGCAGGAGCGCGTCTTTTCGCCCGTGGGGAGCCACGAAAGGCTGCGTTTCCACGGCAGGATCATCGCAGCGACAAACAAGCCGATCGATGAATTGCGGGCCGGCGGACAGTTTCGTAACGATCTCTTCTATCGTCTCTGTTCCGACATCATATCGGTTCCGTCTCTCAAGCAGCGCATTGCGGAAGACCCTGCCGAGATGGATGATCTCCTTGCACTCATAGTGCGGCGTATCATCGGTGAAGATGCGCCGGAGATGGTAGAGCTGGTTCGCGGCACGCTGGGGAAATCGCCGGGGAGCACTTATACGTGGCCCGGAAATGTGCGGGAGCTGGAACAGGCGGTGAGAAGGATTCTGCTGACTCGCGATTATCAGAAAGAATCGATTAATGCGCAGGCAAACCTTTGTACCCGGCTGCAGGAAGGTCTGGCCGAAGGATCAATCGATGCCGAGACCCTGATATCCGGTTATTGTGCACTTCTGTATGAACGCTATGGCACGTATGAAGAGGTGGCGCGCCGAACCAATCTCGATCGTAGAACAGTCAAATCCAGGATTGCCGGCAGTCCCAGAAACAGGGACGACCGACAATCCTTTTCATGATGCCGGCTATGCCGGTCGATCTCAGCGTATACTCTGTATTTCTTCCGACATCCCCTGCTCGTAGGTGCTCCAACCGGAATTCATCCCGTAGGGGCAGCGCAGGAATACGGCTTCAATGCGCCGGATGTTTCCTTTTTCGATCCTGAAGAGTTCGGCGATCTGCCAGGTCCAGTTGATCTGTTCGTGATCAAAAAAGCCGAAGGCGAAAGCGATTCCGCGTTCACGATCGACGGCCACAAAACGCCGGTCACGAATCCTCGAGACGATATTCCTCAGATCGCCCGACTCGAACTGCTTCTTGCATTCCCTGGTCGCCAGAATGCCGTTTTCATAGCGCACGCAGTCATTGGTGAAGGGATAGTAGCCCTTCGTGTCATTACGCTGCAAACCCGTGAAATAATAGTTGGCCGTCTCGATCAGTTCCTCCCTGGAAGCGCGTTCAGCCTCGGGAATGGTTTGTGTGAAGATTTCGTGGGGCGCTCCCATCTTCTCCACCGCTTCTCCTGTCGGCGGGAATTTCGAAGCGGGCGCCGAGCCCGTGAGGTTTGTTTCAGGCCGGATTGCGAGCTGCTCTGCTTCGGTAATCAGGCCGTTAACGATCTTGAGCCGGAGCGCAATGGCCACCGTCTTCTCTTCCGCGGGTTTCGCGCTCGAGGATCGGGTGCCTTCCTTGACCGTTCCGATGAACGCTATCTGCTGCGTCTCAACATCGGGAACATAGAACTTGTAAGTACCTTTGCCGGACATGCTGTACCAGAGCCCCTCCTTCCCGAGCGGCAACTGCACACCGTTTTCGGTGAACTTGCAGTCTCTGGCAAACAGCGACAGGCTGGCGTCGTGAGCTTGCATTGCATCGAGATAGCGGTCGACATACTTCTCGAGACAGGCGCGGTCACAATCGACTTTGGGAGCCGGTTGAGCAAGAGCCACAGGCAGAAAAACCAGCAAAGCTGCTACGACAGCAAATAATCTCGTTCGCATAAAGCTCCTCCTTTTACATTGGACTGCAGGGGCGACAGAAAGGCCGTGAATTGCGCGACCATGATACTCAGATCCGCTGATGCGGGCTACGGAATTTCCTATTAAGCACTCAGAGAAAATGTGGCGCAAAGGCGAAGCGGGAGGGCGCCGGATTAATCAGCGCCCTCCTGCAGCAAGGATGCACACGAAGGTTGATACACGGTGAATCCATATCGCTTCAGACGGTTCCCAGTCTTCCGCGGGCAGCCATCGTATCGGCGACTCTTTGCAGGCCGAACTCTTCCAGCGTCTTTCGGGTCGGCCAGCCGTGTTGGTTGTCCCAGCCTTCCAGAGCATAGAAGTGGCTCTTGAAGTCCTCCACGCCCTTTCTGTCCAGATACATGTCGGGAGCATTGTCATTGCGCCATTTTCCGTTTTCGTAAATGGGAACGCCTCCGTAGATCGCCATGCCCGACGCTCCCGGTCTGTACATGTAGGGGAAGAAATCTTCCGTCTGCCGGCTTCGTCCGTGCATCACGCGAATGGCGCGCTCGAGTGTCCAGATCTTCTGCCCGATGCGCATAGTGTCGGCAAACGAATCTTTATTTCCGGTGACAGCTTTGTAGTACATGTGTTCTATCTCGGGACTCTCGCTCCCCAGTTCGGGCAGCAGCATCTCGCAGAAAGCCATCGACTCGTTCCAGAATGCCGTATAATGGCGGCTCCAGGCGACCTGCTTGGCCTTGTGGGGTGAATAGATCCCGGTCTTCCACGCCTCTTCGCCCTTCCAGGCGTAGTTGAACATGAAGATATCGTCGGTATACGGAATCGTCTTCTTCGACAGCTTCTCGAGAGACTTCTCGATCGGGGTGCCGTCGGTCGGAGCGCCGACGGGGGCCATGAATCCGTGCCATGTGGGATCTCCGGCTCCGAACAGATATGCATAGGCCCACTCCACCCAAGGCATCGTCCAGTGACTCGTCGCACCCCAGGCGGGGAGACGCAGAGCGCCGCTTTCCCTGTCCGTTTCCAGACGTCCCCATTTCTGGGCTGCCCGGCAGCATCCTTCGGCTATGGTGTCGCCGATTCCATCCCGCCGGGCAATGGCCTCCAGCAGAGCAAGGCGAAAACTCAGATCGCCGAATTGATCCATCGGGAGCGGGGCCGAATCGATCTGCTTTCCCGGACCCAGCAGGCCCTGTTCATGGAGGTACTGCAGATACCATCCCAGGCCGGAGTCTGTCGGCACCCTTCCACGGAAGAATTCCGGCGCACCCGGTATCTCGATGGCGAATGCATGGAAGTGAGCAGACCAGCTGCTCAGGCCATACTTGATCAATGCTTCGCTGGCAAGATCAGCGGCCCCTGGAATCTGGCTGCCGAAAAGCCACCCCTGGCAGGCGCACATGGTTTCGCCGCCATAGTAATTGTTTCGGCGGCGATCGCCGCGCAGGCATGGCGAACAGGATGCTGCGCCGGCCTGAGGAGCGGTACTTCCCTTCATATGTCGAAGCCTGGCATCCACGACCCCTCCGGGATCCGATACTCGCACACTGCCGGTCCCGGTGACGCTGATTGCTTTCAAATTCTTTGCCCCGAATACCGCGCCATAGCCCCCGATCCGGGCGCTGACTCCGCTGCCGGTGATCAGTGCAGCCATTCTTGATCTGGTCTCACCTACCGGGCCGATACAGACGATCTGCGGTCTGGCCGTCGTGCAGGCGTCTCCGATCTCCTGCCAGTCTTCACCAAAGCGTGTCCTCCCTCCGACCATCGACGTGATCCGGTCCTGCGTCTGCCAGGTGTCGAGACCCCAAAGCTCTTTCGCGTCTTCGATCTTCACCTGGTCATTGATGATGTTGATCCAGACCGGCCTCTCGGCTTTGCCTTCCACCACCACCCCGTCCCAGCCTGCAAGCTTCAGCATCGTGCCAAAGCGACCGCCGAAGTTGCTCCGCCAGAATTCACACGTGGGAAACGTCTCCGGCGATAGTCCGCATACGCTTGTTCTTCCGGCACCCGGGACGCCCGTAGCCGCCAAAGGACCTGCCATGAGCGGAATCACGTTCCTGGGATCATAGGCATCCTTGAGGTCCCATTCGCCCGGAGCGACCGCCAGGTCCCAGAAGATAGCCGCTCCCATCCCGTAGCCGCCGCCGAATTCCTCGTATTTTGCGGTGTCTATGGTGCTGATTTGCCTGGTGGTCAGGTTGACTCGCAGTATCTTTCCAGCGTATCCGTTTGACATTCGTCCCCCCTCCTTGTTTCCACACGAGACGTTTCTATGATTCCGACAGGCTGATTCAGGCTTTCGCAAGTTCGGCTGCGATTTTACTACAGGTTTCGAAAGAAAACCGGAAATTCAAAGACATCATATGTACAGATTAGTTCCTGGATCTTTCGATCCAGGATGACGTATCAGGGCGGGTAGGTTTAATTCTATTAAGCATCAAGGAGTCCCCCCTATGTCTTTTCCCCGGACCTTACATTGCCTTTTATTCTCCGGGTTTCTACTCGTGTCTCTGCTTCCCGCCGGTGCAACATTCTCATTTGCCGGATCCGTTGACGATATCGATATTCGCAACTTCGGGAAGATCGACGACAACTACTATCGCGGTGGCCAGCCTGAGGAAGAGGATTTTATCGCTCTCAGGAAACTGGGAGTGAGAACCGTCATTGATCTTCAGGAGAAAGGAAAACGCGACGAACCAAAGTGGGTTGAGAATGCAGGAATGAAGTTCTTCAAGATCCGGCTCTCAACCACCCGCAGGCCTACTGCAGAAGAGACCGAATATTTCCTGAAGCTGGTGAACGATCCGGAAAACCAGCCGGTTTTTGTTCATTGTGCCGGAGGGAAACACCGTACAGGTTCAATGACGGCGATCTATCGCATCACACATGATGCATGGACGGCTGAGCGCGCATACCAGGAGATGGAGGAGTACGGATACTATGATTTCCCCAGCCCCTTACATCTGTTCGGGTTGAACCAGGCGGCGCACAAGAAGCATGTCTTCGACTATTACGAAAAACATCTCAGAGCGATGAAACGGGACGGCGTCCTTGCCGGCACTTCGGCCGGCAGTGCCTCCGGAACCGAATCCCACTGATTTGCGCCCGAGAATCAGTTGAAAAGCGGGTGGGACGGATTGTGTTTCGTTCCCACCCGCCGGGACGGGACTATTCGGATGTGAGGTCGCCCAGCAGTCGGTTCCTGATGGCTGCCGCCTGCGGTTCGCAGGCCTGCCTCAATTTCGCGATCTCTTCCATCCAGGGGCCATAATCGTCCAGGTTGTACCGCACGGCGGAACCTGTGATTCCCATCCGTTCTGCCGCTTCCGGTTTCATCTCGGCGCGTTTCTTTTCTCTTTCCTGCTCGAACCGGCCCGAGAGCGCCCGGAATTTCTCTGCCGCCTTCTCGACGGCTGTCTGTTTGGTGGGGAAGATCCGGCTCATCACGGTCAGGGCTTTATCTGCCGCCGCCGCGTCGCCCTCCAATTGCAATGTCCCGCAGAGCCTGGACAGGAGCGACCGCAGGATTATCTGTTCCGGTTCTCCTTCGTACCGTTCCAGTTCATGAAGCATTTCATCGGCACGGATGACTCCCCGGAGGTACTTGCCGGCCATCGCCTCGCCGACCGGCCCAAATTGCTTCTCTTTCTGTTCGGCGATTTCCTGCGGAGTCAGTTCAGGCAAGCCGGAAATCCGCTCCATGGCCAGTTCAAACGCGCTCTTTATCACTTCCTCTTTCACGTTGATGATCCTTACCTGCAATCAAAAAAGAAACGATCCAATAGTTCGGAAATTCTCCCGGACTTCCTCCTCGCCGCTGATGATTCCGGAGTTTCCGTAAGCGTGTCCGCAAAGAAGATGTTCAATCTCCAGATCCGCCAGCTTCTTTATCGTTTCGGCGAGTTCGCGGGCGCTACCCCCCGGAAAATCGGTACGTCCGGTGCTTCGGTAGAAAATGCAGTCTCCCGCAATGAGTACTCGACGCTCCGGCCAGTAAACAGTGATATGCCCTGGAGTGTGGCCCGGCGAATGATAAATCCTGAAGACCGTCGATCCTGCCGGCCCCAGTTTCAGCTCGCCTTCGTCAAGGAACAGGTCCACTTTTCCACCCATTCTGCGATAAGCCGGTTCGTCCGCCGAATGCAGCGCGACGAGGGACCCGTAGTTGTCGCGCAGCGCTATCGCCGCTTCACAATGGTCAGGATGACCGTGGCTGAGGACTACCAGCCCGATATCTGAGGAGTTCAGCCCATCGCGCGCTATGCTGCGGATCAGCCGGTCAAGTGCGGGTTCGCGGTAAGCGGGAGTTACCGTGTGACCGGGGTCGATGATTACATGCCTGCCACCAGTGAGAGTTCCGGCGAAAAGATAGGAGTTGCAGTTGTTGTCATTCCCTGTCCAGGGATATGCGTACAGATTCTCGAAAAGTCTCATAACAGGGGGAATTCTACCAAGGCAGCACCGCAGATTGCACAGATTATGTGACAGCTCCGGGAACTGGAAAGCAATTGCAGTCAAATCGGTGGGATCTTTTGAAGCGTGGATTATCGAAGAACGACCGCAGAGGAATACGATTTTAAAAAACTCCGCGCCACGGATTGCACGGATAATCGCTGCAATCCGCGGCGCGAGCATTTCTGCATGCCGATGTTACGAGCCGAGCTTCCCTTTCGAAGCCATGACATCGGCAATCTTCTTCATGCCAAGGCCTTCGAGAGTCTTCCTGGTAGGCCATCCTGTAGCGGGATCCCATCCTTCCAGCTTGTAGAAATGGGTTTTAAACGCTTCCACTCCTTCTCTATCAAGATAGAGATCGTTCTGGTTTTCGAAACTCCACTTGCCGTCCTGGTAGACGGGTTTTGAGCCGCCCATCGCAAAGGTGGCGCCCGGCATGTACATGAAGGGCGCGAATTGCTCATGATCGCGGTGCCTTCCCGCCATCACCCTTATCGCCCGCTCCATGTTCCAAATCTTCCTGCCGGTTTCCATCGTGTCGGCGAAGGTCTTCTTATCGCCCATTACCGCCCGGTAGTAGCGGTACTCCAGGTCAGGGCTGGGCCCTGCGATGCCGTCGGCAGATCTGCCGATAAAGCTCGGGAGCATCATTTCGCAGATTGACATTGATTCATTGTAGAATCCGGCGTAGTGCCTGGCCCATGCAACCATCTTGGCTTTGTGCTCGGAATAGACGCCGGTCTTCCTTGCTTCCTCACCCTTCCAGCAGTTGCTGAACATCAGGGGATCTCCATTGAAGGGGACGACCTTGGCTGCCATCATCTCGACAAGCTCTTCAGCGGTATATGTTGCCGGACCGCCAAATCCCCCGCCGCCTGACAGCGAGAAGAATCCGTGCCACATTGGGTCTCCGGACATGAAGATGTATCCGTAGGCCCAATCGACTCCGGGGAGCGAATGATGCCAGCTCGCCCCGTAGGCGGGCAGGCGGAGCGCACCGGAGTTCAGATCTTCTTCGAGCCTCCCCCATTTCTTCGCGGCTTCCAGAATCCCTTCCGCCAGATCCGCGCCGATTCCGATTCTCCGGGCGATCGCGTCGCAGAAGACTTCGCGAAAAACCAGCTTGTCCCATTGATCCATCGGCAGCGGGTGCGAATCGATCTTCTTGCCGGGACCGAGGACTCCGAGCTCGTAAAGATACTTGATGTACCAGCCCATGCCGGGCTCCATCGGCACCTTGCCCTTGAACGGGGCTGCAGCGTTCGGCATGTTCACTTCCATGGCGCCGCCGAACTTGGTTGCCCAGGTGCAGATGCCCCATTTCATCGCGACCTCGGCGCCTTTCATCCTTTCGCCCATGAACCAGTACTCGTCGGCACACATCGATTCGCCGCCGTGAAACGAGTCACGCCTCCGGTCGTTGTTGACGCATGGCATGCATGCGGCGGTTCCCGGCGCGGCGCCTCTCGAAAAATTCTGCGCATGCCAGATCCTCGTGTCGACGATCGCTTTCGGGTCCGCAACCTTGATGCTGCCGGTGCCGAGCACGCTGATCGCCTTCAGGTTCTTGGATCCGAATACTCCCCCGAATCCGCCTGTGCGGGCGCTCACTCCGCTGCCGTGAATCAGTGCAGCCACTCTGGTCGCCGATTCTCCCACAGGGCCTATGCAGACGATTTGCGGCCTGGCGGTAGTATAGGCGTCGCCGGCCTGGTGCCACTCGTCGCCGAAGCGCGTCCTGCCTGCCACCATGGTTGAAATCTGGCCCTGCGTTTCATAGGTGTTCATGCCCCAGAGGGCTTTTGCGTCTTCGATTACTACTTTGTCATCGATGATGTTGATCCAGACGGGTCTGTCCGCTTTTCCCCGTACCACGACTCCGTCCCATCCCGCCAGTTTGAGCATGGTGGCGAATCTGCCGCCGAAACTGGTGCGATGAAACAGCGGGGTGGGGAATGTCTCGGGAGCAATGGCGCACACGCTGGTACGTCCGCCTCCAGGAACTCCAGTCGCGGCGAGCGGACCGCTCATCAGTGAGATAACGTTTCTGGGGTCAAAAGCATCCTGAAGGTCCCAGTCTCCGGGCGCGACCGCAAGATCCCAGAAAATCGCCGCGCCGATCCCGACTCCGCCGCCAAATTCCGCGTACTTCGCTGTATCAATCGTGCTGGTTGTCTTTGCCGTCAGATCCACCAGCAGGATCTTCCCCGCGTAGCCGTATGCCATTGCTTATCCTCCAGTCGCTGCCGGTTTAGGCGCCATCTTCGGCATCGGTCTGCGTGCAGGCGCGAGGTTTATGTCGTATCCGTCAATGTCCTGCTGTGAAGGAGCCTCGGCGACGAGCTTGAGAGCTTTGGCCGTGCAGGTTTCCACGCACGCCTGCTTTCCGGAAGGACCGCCCTTCTGGCTCCAGTAGGGCGCATCGACGCACAGGTCGCACTTTGTCGATTTTCCCGTCAAGTGATTCCAGATGGTCCGGTGAGGGCGCTGCGGACACGATTCTATGCAGCGCTGGCAGCCGATGCACTTCGACTGATCAATCCTTCTGACGTTGCCGTTGGCCGCGTCCACATGGCAGGCCCCCGTAGGACAGTTCTGGACGCAAAGCGGAGACACGCACTGCCGGCATACCGACATTACGATGTCATAGGGATATTTCGTGAAAGAAGGAGCATCGCGAATGATCTGAATGCGGGACAGCGAAGGATTCGCCTCTCCTTCATGCGTCATCGAGCAGGCAAACATGCAGCTCTGACATCCGAGGCAGAGCCTGCTGTCGTAAACAAGGTACCCTTTCGAGGGTTCGAGTGAAGTCTGTTGCTGCGGCGAGGCCAGCGCGGCCGCCGCGGTAACTGAGGTGCAAGCCAGTGCGCCGGCTGTAAGCGCGCCGCCGGCGAGAAACTCCCTCCTCAATACTTTTCTGTTCTTGCGTTCGGTCTTCTCGGATTCAGCCATGGGGCATTCTCCTCATGATAGCTTTGCACTGGGAACAAATTTGCTTGGGCTAGGCTATCAGAAAGAGGAAAAAATAGCTACGGATTGCAGCAGTACCCGGGCGCTTTAGCTGAGTGAGGCGCGATGGATTTTACGAGCTCGAGAGTCCTGCCCGGGCATTGCTGAAGCGCTCTGGAAACCGGAGTTTCCCGTCACGCCATGTGCTTACCAGCGTGGTTCCCTGCGTCTGCCGCCACCGCCGCGGTTGAAACCGCCGCCTCCTCCCCGCCGTTCCTGTTTGGGACGCGCTTCATTCACAGTGAGGTTGCGCCCTTCCACCGCGTAGCCGTTCAGTTCCGCGATCGCCTTCTGGGCGGCGTCGTCGGTGCTCATTTCCACGAACCCGAATCCACGGGATCTCCCGGTGTCAAGGTCACGCATGACGGTCACGGATTCGACGCCTCCCTTTTGTTCAAACAGTTGTCTCAACTCTGCTTCTCCAATCGAGAATGACAGATTGCCGACGAATACTTTTCTACCCATGAAGTGCTCCCAGATGTGTGCGGGAAGGATCAGATTCCAGGCCCTATTGCCCGGTCTCTCTACCCGGATTGAATGCGATGGATTGTGGCTCGGTGCAGAAAAGATGGGGAGGAATCAAAGTTGGAACACAGTTGAGTGATTCTCCGCGCCGCACGCTGAAGAGGCAGTTTCCACCGGACGCGACTGAGAATATCACAGTTGCCATGCCAAATGAACAACTGCTTCCTGTGCGGCGTCGACACGACTCTCAGTCGGTGTTTTGGGACGTGGTGGGATTTTGCAGCTTGCCCTCTGGCCGAGAAAATTCTATAAAGGGAGTTCCATCAATGCGAATTGAGAGAGTGGTATGAGGACAAAGACTTTTAGTGGGGGGATTCATCCGCCCGAATTCAAGGAGTTGACTGAACATCTGCCGCTGGAGGTGATGCCGCCCACAAAGCAGGTCGCCGTGCCGCTTTCGCAATCACTGGGCAAACCGGCGAAGGCGCTGGTGAAAAAGGGGAGTGAAGTCAGGACGGGTACTCTGCTGGCTGAGCCGGACGGCTTCATTTCGGCCCCCATCCACAGTCCGGTCACCGGAAAGGTCGTCTCAATCGCGCGCGAAGTCTCCTGTAACGGATATCTGCAGGATGTTGTAGTCATCCAGCCTGCCGCTGATCAGGAAACCGACTTCTTCCCGCCGCTCGATCCGCGCGCTGCCACGACCGCGCAGCTGCTCGAGCGGGTGCAGGCGGCCGGTATCGTGGGGCAGGGGGGCGCCGCCTTTCCCACGTTCGTCAAGCTTTCTCCTCCGAAAGAGAAGAATGTCGACAGCCTGGTCATCAATGCCTGTGAATGCGAACCCTATCTGACCCGCGATTACCGCCTCATGCTGGAGCGCGCGGCCGATTTACTTGAAGGCGCCCGGATAATCATGAGGATCCTCGGGGTGCAGAAGTGCCTGATCGGGGTCGAAGACAACAAACCGGATGCAATCCATAAACTGCGGGAAATCGCCGGCACCGGCGGTATCGAGATTGTTCCCCTGAAGACGAAGTATCCGCAGGGGGGCGAGAAGATGCTTATCAAGGCACTGCTCGACCGGGAAGTGCCGCCGGGAAAGCTCCCGCTCGATGTGGGAACGATCGTGCAGAATGTGGGGACTGCCATCGCAGTGCACGACGCGGTGGTCACGGGAGAGCCGGCGATTACGGCAGTGTTGACGGTTTCCGGCAAAGGAATACGGAATCCACGCAACCTGGTTGTCCCGATCGGGACCGCGGTAAGAGATGTGATTGAATTCTGCGGTGGAATTCACGACAACGCCGTTCGGATCGTGGTGGGAGGGCCCATGATGGGTGCGTCACAGCATACCACCAAAACTCCTGTCGTGAAGGCGACTTCAGGAATTCTCGTCCTCACTGAAGAGGAAATCAACAAGGCCGCCGAGACGGCCTGCCTTAAATGCGGCAGGTGCGTATCGCTGTGCGCCCTGAATCTGCTTCCGGGGCGGCTCGCCCGCCTCAGCAGGCTCGGGCGTTTCGAAGAGGCTGAAAGACTGAGCATTACCGCCTGCATGGAATGCGGGACCTGCGCGTACGAATGCCCGGCCCACATACCGCTGGTTCAGTGGATCCGCCTGGGCAAACAGGCGGTCCTCAGGATGCAGCGAGCGCGTAACTGAAGAGTAAACCATCTAAACAAGCCGAATAACGGAAGTCATGGCCAACGAGCTACTCGAGACACAAACGATGACGAGGCTGGAGCTGACCACTTCTCCTCACCTTCACAACAACTGGTCGACATCGCGGGCGATGTGGCTGGTCAGTGCTGCGCTTCTGCCCTGCACGGCGGCGGCGCTGATCATTTTCGGATGGGAGCAGATCGGCATTCTGCTTGCCAGCATCGTCTCTGCCGCAGCGACAGAAGCCGTCATTCAGAAACTTAGAAGACTCCCGGTAACACTCGACGACGGCAGCGCCGTACTGACGGGATGGCTTCTTGCCCTGACACTCCCTCCCGGGTTCAGCCTTGTTTCGACGGCTATCGGCGCGATTGTAGCTGTCGGGATCGGAAAACACGTCTTTGGCGGGCTGGGGTACAACATCTTTAACCCGGCACTCGTGGGCAGGGCTTTTCTCCAGGCGGCCTTCCCGGTCGCGATGACAACCTGGAAGAGCCCCAATTTCGTCGATACCATCACTTCCGCGACCCCTCTCGGCGGACTGAAGTTCGACGCCACTGCTTCCGCCCTGGGTCCGATGTTTCTGGGGAATACTGGAGGATCGCTGGGCGAGACTTCGGCGCTTGCGCTACTGATCGGAGGCGTGTTCCTCATCGCCGTCGGAATCGTGAACTGGAGAATCCCGGTGGCTATGGGCAGCGGAGTCCTGATCTTTGGAACGGCCGTCTGGCTGATGGATACCCAGGTGTATCCCTCGCCCGTCTATCACCTGCTCGGCGGAGGCTTTCTGCTCGGAGCTCTCTTTATGGCGACCGACTGGGTTTCATCTCCCGTCACCGGTCGCGGTATGTGGATTTTCGGACTCGGAATCGCCCTGGTCGTTGTTGTCATTCGCGTGTTCGGCGGTCTTCCCGAGGGGATGATGTACGCCATCCTTATTATGAACGCATTTGTCCCCATGATCGACCGTTACACCAGGCCAAAGGTGTTTGGAGCAGCCGCATGAATATCGTAGCTCGAATGATATTAAGTCTCACACTCATCGGCGTAATCGTAGGAGGTCTTCTTTCCCAGGTGAGCAACTGGGCGGCCCCGCAGATCGAGAAGAACATGCAGGAGGCCATGCGCCAGGCGATCACGACAGTGCAGCCTGAGTGCGTACGTACCGAGAGAGTCGCGACCGATTTGCTTGAGCTCTACCGGGTGTTTGACCAGGAGGACCGGCCGGTAGGTTATGCAATGTCCGTCACCGGAAACGGTTTTTCAGACAAAATCACCATGATGGTCGGAGTGTCGGAAGACCTCGAAGTTATTACCGGGATCGAAATTCTCAAACAGACCGACACTCCCGGTCTGGGTGCGAAGATCGTAGAGCCGGAATTCAAGGACAAATTCAAGGATCTCAGGGCCCAGCCGCAGGTGATCTGCACCAAGAGCGAGAATCCCGGGCCCAACGAAATACAGGCAATCACCGCCGCGACGATAACATCGAAGGCGGTCGTGGAAATCGTAAATACTCATATGAAGATACTGAAAGAAGTGAAAGCGGGTATGGGCCTATGAAGAAAGACGTCACGGCTGCACAGGACTTTCTGAAAGGAATCTGGCAGCAGAACCCCATATTCGTCCAGGTGCTCGGGATGTGTCCGACACTGGCCGTCACGGTTTCGGCGATCAACGGCATTGCCATGGGACTGGCGACGACCTTTGTCCTGATATGCGCCAGCCTGATGATATCGCTGATCCGGCACCTGATACCTTCGCAGGTGCGCATAGCTTCGTACATTGTCGTCATCGCAGCCTTCGTGACAATCGTGGACCTTGTGATGCAGGCGCAATTCCTTGAACTCAGCAAAGCACTCGGTCCATTCATCCCGTTGATCGTAGTCAACTGTATAGTGCTCGGCCGGGCGGAAGCGTTTGCGTCCAAGAATAATCCGTTTCGCTCGATGCTCGACGCTGCGGGAATGGGTGTCGGTTTTCTTCTCGCATTGTTCGTGCTGGGAAGCGTGAGAGAAATCCTCGCAACACGATCGATCCTCGGGTTCCAGGTGTTGCCCGAAGGGTTCACTCCCTGGCTTGTGATGATTCTGCCTGCGGGAGCATTCATCACTCTGGGGCTGCTTATGGCGCTGGTTAACTGGAATGCCATGCGCAGGAAGAAGGCGACAGAAGTGGAAGCGCTGAAGCACTATCGTGAATCGATGGCCTCGACGGCTTGAACGTAATACAAGGATCAGGAAAATGGATCTGTTGCTGATATTCATATCCGCCGCAATCGTCAACAACTTCGTGCTGGCCTACTTTCTCGGGATCTGTCCCTTCATAGGAGTTTCCGGCAAACTGTCGTCGGCGTACTCGATGGGGATGGCGACGACCTTCGTTCTGACGATCGCATCGATGGTCACCTGGATAATCTATTATTTCCTTCTGCAGCCGTTCCATCTGGAGTTTCTGCAGACGGTGGCTTTCATCCTAGTCATTGCCAGCCTTGTGCAGTTTGTGGAAATGTTCATCAAGAAGGTCAGCCAGCCGCTGTACCGGGCTCTCGGGATCTATCTTCCCCTGATCACCACGAACTGCGCCATCATGGGACTGGCGCTGTTCAATATCACCCGGGAATACACCTTCTACCAG
Source organism: Acidobacteriota bacterium (assembly GCA_012719355.1). Classification (GTDB taxonomy): domain Bacteria; phylum Acidobacteriota; class UBA6911; order UBA6911; family UBA6911; genus UBA6911. The sequence continues at coordinate 2,757 of JAAYAM010000016.1, read as the reverse complement.
GGGATCGTTTTTGCTGTCGGAGCCGGCGGAGGCTTCACCCTGGCGCTCGTGCTCATGGCGGGGATACGCGAAGAACTGGAGTTGGCCGACGTTCCGAAACCGATGCGCGGCGTGCCGGTCACGCTGCTGGTTGCCGGGATACTGGCTCTTGCGTTTTCAGGCTTCGCAGGGATGATTTGATATAGATGAGTATGAACAGGAGACTGATTGTTGCGATCGCCGTTCTGGGAGCGGTCGCGCTGCTGGCTGCCGCCGGCTGGATGCGCACCCCTCGGGAATCGCAAGCGGTGAAGCGGACACAGGTGGCTCTTGGTACCTTCGTGGAAATCGAGGTGCGGGGAAAGGAGCCCGGGGAGGCAAATCAGGCTATCAACGCTGCGTTCCAGGAAGTCCAGAGAATCAACCGCGACTTTTCTCCGTTCAATGAATCGGGAATCCTCTGGCGTGTGAATCACGAGAAGGCGGAGACGGTATCAATCAATCGTGAACTGCATGACCTTCTCCTGGTCTGCGACTCGATTTACAGGAACACAGAGGGCGCCTTCGATCCAGCCATGGAAGCCCTTTTTCAGACGTGGAGAATCTGGGGGAAAAGCATTGCAGTGCCTGCCGAAGAGGACGTGCAGTCGGCACGGAGACTGAGCGGCTGGCACCGCATCGGTTTAAATGGCAGTCTGGAGCTGACGCGTCAGCCGGGCGTGCAGATCAGCTTCGGCGCCATAGCTAAAGGCTATGCAGTCGACAGGATGACGGAGAAGCTGAAAGAACACGGTATAGACAACGCCCTTGTGAATGCCGGAGGAGAAATACGTACCCTTGGTGACGGCTGGACCGTGGGGATTCAGCATCCCAGCATTCGTGAGGAACTGGTCCAGCGAGTCGCCCTGCCCGGAATGGCGGTTGCGACTTCCGGCGATTACGTGCAACACCACGACGAGAAGGGGAAGCGCTATCACCACATACTCGATCCGGCTACCGGGTATCCCACAACGCTTTGCCGCAGCGTCACGATAATTGCGCCGACCTGCATCGAGGCCGACGCCTACGCAACCGGAGTGTTTGTGCTTGGTCCTGAGCGCGGGATGGAACTGGTCAACCGGACGCCCAGGATGGAAGCGATGATCATAGACAGATCTGAAAAGATACTGTATTCACATAATTTCAATGACTATCTACGGAGGCGCCCTTGAATCCTGAGTTTTATCTCGCGATAGCTATTATGGGAGGATTGGGATTGCTCTTCGCAGCCGCGCTGGCCGTTGCGGACAGGAAACTCCGGGTCGAAGAGAATCCCCTGATTGCACAGGTCAGCGAAGTCATGCCGGGCGCCAACTGCGGTGCGTGCGGATATGCCGGCTGCTATGACTTCGCAGTGCAGGTTGTTGAAGGAAATGCAAAGTGCAACGGCTGTCCTGTGGGCGGACAGGAGACCGCAGACGAGGTGGCCTCGCTCCTCGGGCAGGAAAGCTCATCGAGCGCCAGGCTGGTCGCGAGGATTCTCTGCAGGGGAGGAAACAAAGAGGCGAAGCAGAAAGAGATTCCCTATGCCGGCCCGCAGAGCTGTTCCGTTCAGGCTATCGTCTCGGGCGGCTCCAAAATGTGCGAATACGGCTGCCTGGGAGGAGGCGACTGCGTCGAGGCATGCAGGTTCAATGCTCTCTTCATGGGGGAGAACGGGCTGCCGGTTGTCATCGAAGAGTTTTGCACCGGATGCGGCCTGTGCGCAGCAGCCTGTCCGAGAAACATAATCGAGATTCATCCGACGGATCGTGAAGTGTTCGTCTTCTGCCGGAGCCATGACGGGCCCAAGGAGGCAAGCTCATTCTGCAGCGTCGCCTGCATCGGCTGCGGGATCTGCGCCCGGAAATCCGGGGGATCCATCACAATGGTCAACAACCTCCCCGTGATCGATCAGGAGAAACTCGATCCGGCGGTCATTCCATTCGATAAATGCCGGACCGGCGCAATAGGATATCTGCCCGGCCGCGCGCCTGCTGCCACGGAGCCGGAAGAAGCCACCGTCGAGAGTTGATCAGTATGCCGGAAGAGATCCTTGAACAGGGGGTTGTGATTGAAACAGGCGATGGAACCGCGACCGTAGCGGTGATCCGGAGTGGATCGTGTGATGAGTGCGCTGCCCGAAGCCTGTGCGGAAACTCCAAAAGCGACGCGCCGCAGGTAACGGCCGTTGATCTGCTGGGGGTAAAGCCGGGAGACCGCGTCAGGGTTTCTGCTCCCGGAAAGAATGTTCTCCTTGCAGCGGTATACTTGTACGGCATTCCGCTCGTCCTGCTGCTTGCCGGGATCGCGCTCTGCGCAGCGGTCTTTGCGACGAACGCTGAACTCTGGGGAAGCATCGCCGGCGTCTCTCTCTGCGCTCTGTACTACCTGGTCATCCGCATTTCCTCTCGAGCATACGGTCAGAGCCGGCGCTTCATGCCCCACATCGACCGGATTCTTTGATCCTGTCCCCGCCGCCAACAGCGTTTCGCGACAAACTGGACTAGCGTGTGAATGACGCTGAACTTTCCCTCAGAAGACGATCAACTATCTCACGTATGGCGCTGTGCTTTCCAGGAACCATGCCGACGAACTCTTTCACAATTTCGCCTGAGGGGGCAATTATCCATGTGGTGGGATAAGCACGAATTTTTCCGATCGTCTTGAACTCTGCGCGCGACGGCGCTCCAACAGGATAGTCGATTTTGAGCCGCTTTGATTGCTCGCGCACCTTTTGGGCGCTCCCGGACTCTCCGG
>JAAYAM010000190.1 GCA_012719355.1 Acidobacteriota bacterium | reverse complement strand
GATCGGAAGTCTCACCAGGTCTTTCCAGTCGAATTTCTGGTCGGAGAGACTGATACCTTTTTCTTTTCTTAAATCGAGACTCAAATTGAACCTCCAGATTTCATTACGGGGTACGCAGGCGGGAGAGCCTGCGGGACTGTTTGCCTGATTAACGCAACATCCGTACCTGCGAATGAGGAGTGCTCAATCTATGGCTGAACAATAGATATGGCTAAGAGAGATAACGTGAGATCACGGGCAACGTTCGAGAAAAAGGAAGGATGTCGGGGGCATTTTTCCCATGCCTAGCCTGCCCTTGACACATCCCTTGCTACACGGTTGCGCCCATGGCTCTTGGCGGCATAGAGACTCCGGTCGGCGGCTCCAAGCAATTCGGTTGAGTTCGAGTACTCCGAACCCGACGAGAGTGTCGCCCAGCCCACCGAGACCGTTACATCGACCTTTTTTCCATTGCCGGTCAGATGCGGAAAATTCTCCACCATCTGACGTATGCGTTCGGCAATCATGGCCCCGGTGTCTTCGCCGGTGTCTGTCAGGAGCACCACAAATTCGTCGCCTCCGAAGCGGGCCACGGTGTCCTGACCCCTTACCGCCGACTTGATCGCCTCTGACACTGAAACAAGTACCGCGTCTCCTGCACTGTGGCCGTGTGAGTCATTGATGTCCTTGAAACGGTCGATATCGATGAAGACCACCGTGAGAGGCTGGGCCATGCTCCTGCTCACGTCGAATTGATCATTCAGGACCTGGTTAAGATATGTGCGGTTGTAGAGAGAGGTCAGCGCATCACACTGCGCCTGCACCGCAAAATGACGTGCTTCCTGCAGGGCGCGTAGGTTGAGTTCCGCCACAGCCTCGCGGGCCTGATCGAGCAGCCCGTTTATGAAGACTTCATCACCGACCGGGATATCAAGGTTTTTCGTTATCTGTGGCAGGTCGGCGGCTGTTTTTGCCAAAACCAGGCTGAACTGATCCGAAGAGAGCTGGAACTGCTTCCATGCCGCTTCTGCCGCCTTCTTTGTTGCTTCGGCCGTGTTGGGACAGGTCCATATCTCAGCGATCAGGCTTCCCAGTAAGGCAAAGCGTCCCAGCGCATTTTCGCTTGTCCTCTCTTTTCGATGGCTTTCTGAAACCGCTTCGGTCAGGCGTGCAGGAAGTCCGCATTTCTTCAGAAACCATGTACCCACCTGCGCATGGTCCGTTCCCAGCTCTCTGCGTTCAGTCTCAATCAGGGTACGGTGCGTGGCTCCTGACGAGGCGACCAGTTGACCGTAGCGGGGGACTGCCTCGTTCATGACAAGCATTCCAATGTCCTGGAGAAGACCTGTGAGAAAGCACTCATCCTGATTCGGTGATTTCAGGCACATACCTATGGACTGAGCAGCGGTAGCCGAAATCACAGAGCGGCGCCAGTACTTCTGATGATCGAAATGCGAGTCTGCGGCTTTTTGCAGGCCGCGAATGAGCGAAAAACTCAATGCCAGACTCATGGTACCGTTGACACCAAGCAAACTGACAGCCTGGTTCAGTGTAGTGACGTCTCGTCTTACTCCACACCATGGCGAGTTGGCCACCTTGAGGATCTTGGCCACAAGGGCTGGATCCCTCGATATCGCCTTTGCCACCTTTGCAGTCCCGATATCGGGATCCTGGGAGAGATCCAGTACCTCCAACACCACACCGGGAATGCTGGGGAGCGTGCGACACGAATTCAAAGCCGTCAACAGACTCGCCGGGATGTCGGGGGCGATGCTGACGCCATGGTGTTCTGCAGTAGACGCTTTGGGAAGCATTTCTGGTCCACTCTCCTAATTCCGGTTTATCCGGAGACGTCCCAAGGGATACACTGAACTTCCAACCTTTACTTAATCCATATCGGCATATGCCGCGCGATTGTGTCCCTTTTTCCTGAAATCGTAATGTCCGCCACACCACTTGCCCGGAAAATACCAGGATTAGTCGGCTCCCGAAAGACGCAGCTGGTAAGGGAAATCGGGACGGCCGCCGCCGCTGGAATCGCTGACTCTGATGTAATATGCACCGTCTGCCGGCAGGAAAGTTGATATGAAGGAATCCAGGCTGTCTCCCGTTTCCAGATCATCGTTGCTGTGGAGACGTTGACACCGTGCGTCGAGAAGTTCCAGAAAAGTGTCGAGGTGGTTGTTGACGTCAAGACGCTGTGCGATGGTCTCGATTTGGATCGGGGCGCCGGCCGTTCCACGAAACGAATAGACGTCGACGTCGCCATAGGGGCTGATGGACGCACGGATTAAACCGTTCGAAATTGGAGTGGCGGTTTCGCAACTGTCATTGCGCCTGCTGCTGCCCGCAACCACCCTGATTGTCACCGGTACCGAGACGCTCTGGGGATTCTCCGCGCTGTCGCGCACCAGGACTGTCAAATCATAGATCTCGTCAGCGGGTACATGGGGGGCGGCCCCCATCAGAGTTCCTCCGGCAGAGAGATGCAGACCACGAGGAAGCGGAGTGCTTTCTTCAACCAACCATGTGTACGGCGGGATTCCTCCGCTGGCCTGAAATGTGTAGCTATACGGTTTTCCATGATATGCATCCGGCAGCTGAGCCGGTTCGATTGCCAGCGCCGCGACGGTCGTTATTGTGAAATTCTGCGTAGTGGACATCCCTCCGCCGGGTGCGGGATTCAGCACCGCTACTGTTCTTGTACCGGGGGCGGCTATTTCGGCGGGATTGAGAATCGTCCTCAGATGTCCGCTGGCCATGAAAGTCGTGGCCCGTGCTGCGCCTTCCCAATAAATCAGCGAACTCTGAAGGAAATTCGAACCGAACACATCCAGAAGTACGCGGCGGCTTCCCGCCGGAACGCTGCTCGGGTTCAGTGAATTGAGAATCGGTACAGGATTCTGTGCCGTGCCGGAAGGGGGCGCAGATGAAGAACCTCCTCCGCAGCCTGGCAAGAGCGGCAGGAAAGCGATCAGCATCATCAGTGCCCGGCAGCCGGCCGGGGCTTTCGGATCACGCAGCTTCATTCTTCTTCCGATTCGAGAGTGTCAAATTGTGGAGGCGTGCCCAGCATGATGATGTCAGCATTCCTGATGAATGTTCCCTCCTCGATCAGAACCGTAGTCACGGCATCGCAGGGGAGTTCGGGGCTCGAAGGTTGTTGCAGATACTGTTCGGCGCATCTTCCGGGCATCGCGAACTGAAAGCCTCGCTCAGCTCCCACCGGACCAACTGAGGAACTGCCGACGAAAGGCATGATTCCGGAATGGTTGATTGCCTCAACCTTGATTGAATAAGTCCCCGG
>JAAYAM010000189.1 GCA_012719355.1 Acidobacteriota bacterium | reverse complement strand
CTAGGCGATGGTTGGAAATGGCCACTCGATGAGTGTAGCGGCCGAGATATTTGAGAACCTGTTCCGGTCCGCCAAATGGGCGTTTACAGTAAACGACCCAATGGTTCCGGTGGAGGTCGCGGATGAAGGCATGAAACGTCTCCGGATCCGCAAGATGCTTCAGCTTTCCGTAAAAGCCGATTTCACCTTTAGCAAAAGCTTCTTCGAGGGCCTCCCTAACCTTTCCACGAAAGACCTTCCGCAGTGCCCCCTTCGGCAGAAAGAACCGGTAGCGTGGATCCGCCGGCACCCAGCGCTGATGATCAAACGATAATCCACCGGCAGGAATTACACAGTGAACATGCGGATGATGCGTCAATTGCTGAGTCCAACTATGAAGCACACTGAAGAAGCCAATCTCGGCTCCCAGGAATTTGGAATTGCGGGCGACCTCAATCAGCGTTTCAGCGCTGAGCCGAAGCAGCATTGTGTAGATGAGCTTCTTGTTCTGCAGTGCGAGTTGCGCCAAAAGAGGGGGCACTGTAAAGACAGCATGCGCATATGGAACCGGAAGAAGTTCTTTCTTCCGTCCGTTGATCCAACGATGGCGGGCGTTGGCCTGGCATTTTGGGCAGTGTCTATTAAGACACGAGTTGTACGAGTAGCCGGAATATCCGCAGTCCGCATTGGTGCATTCATCCAAGTGATAGCCGAGATCGGCTGTACGACAGCGCTCGATCGCTCTCAGGACTTTCAGATGCTGCCCTGTAATCCAGTCGCGGCTACTTTCGACGAAGCTTTTTCCAACGGCGCGGACAATATCGGCCACCTCGATCGGCGGCCGGTCCATTTATTCGTTCGGATTGCTTGTTTTATTTTGATACAAAGCATCGAGCGGACTAACGGCTGCGCTCAAATGCAGTTTTGATACATGAAGATAGCGCGCCGTTTGTTCAAGGCTGCTGTGCCCCAGCAATTTCTGGATCGTACGTAAATCCGTACCGGCGTCGAGCAAATGAGTAGCGAAACAATGCCTCATCACATGCGGGTGGACCCGCTTTACAAGCCCGCATCGTTTCGCGGCTCGCAGACACGCCTGCCATATGGGACTTTAGTCGTGATCGGGGTTGATGCTGTATGATGTTTTCCTCCCGGAAACAGCCACTCCTTTGGTCGGTGTTGTTTCCAATGTTCCCGGAGCGCTTGGTACAACACCTTGCTGAGCATCACCTCACGATCTTTCAGTCCTTTGCCGCGGACTCTGATAACCATTCTTTTGCCGTCAATGTCGCTGACACGCATATTTGCCAGCTCAGCACGCCGCACTCCGGTGGCATACAGCGTCATCAGTATTACGCGGTGAAACGGGAGATCAGCGGATTCGATCAGTAGACCGACTTCTTCAGGGCTCAATATGTGCGGCAAAATAATCACTCTTTTGGGATAAGGAGTTTCTGCCGTGTTCCACGGCCGATGCAGGGTCTTCACGAAGAAGAAGCGCAACGCAGCAAGCCGCTGGTTGACGGTGTTAGGAGACAGTTTCTTGTCAGTGAACAGATGAGCTTGGTAGTGGCGGATATGCTCCAGGCCTAATTTGTCTGGAGGGCATTTGAAATATAATGCAAAATCCTCGATGCCTCGGATGTAGCATTCACGCGTGGCGTCGGAATAGTTCCGTCGCACGAGTTCTTCGATCGTAATTTTTCTTAAGTGAGTCATAGTTATTCTCCTTGTATGACTCACGCATCGTCATTTTCTCCACCTCTCTTGGTCCTAAATACGCGAAGCGTCCGCCGCGGAGCGGCTACGTTCAAGTGTGGTTCAAGTGTGGTTCCTGGAACAGAGAAGCCTCGTTCCCTCGACTATCACATCACTGTTCGCCTGGCTGGGCTGCAAACAGAGACTTCGACAGAGGCGAGTTCGTTGATTTTGCTGAACATGAGAGACTCTTGCTGCGTATTAACGGAGTATTAACGTATTAACAAGGAGGAGCCCCAATGGCGCTTCGATTATACGTAGGTGTCACCATTCTGCTTCTTGCATTTCACGCCCCGCCCTGTTCCTCGCAGTCGGCCTCTTCCTGGCGGGACCCATCTCCGCACAAGGTACTGTTTATAGCAGTCGACAAAGACGTTCGACTGGAGGTGCTCGATTGGGGCGGTTCTGGCAACCCTATCATCTTGCCGGCAGGAGCTGGGAACACGGCACATGTGTTCGACGAGTTCGCACCGAAACTAACGGCCCACCATCATGTTTACGGAATCACGCGGCGTGGTTTCGGATCGTCCGGTTTCGCCGCTTCCGGAAATGGTTCTGATCGCCTTTGCGACGATGTGCTTGCCGTTATGGACGCCCTCAAACTCGACAGGCCGGTGTTGGTGGGACACTCGATCGCCGACGCGGAACTAAGCTCCATAGCCACCTCATACCCGGATCGCGTGGCGGGACTGGTATACCTCGAAGCTGCATATCCTTACGCATTTGATAATGGACCAGGGCCCACTAACCAGCAGTTCCAGGACGTTCAGAATATCAAAGGCCTTCAACCTCCCACTCCAGTCGATTCCGATT
>JAAYAM010000188.1 GCA_012719355.1 Acidobacteriota bacterium | reverse complement strand
TTCCTGGTGCGCTCTTATCAGTTCCGACACCATGGCATTGAATTTGTCGGCCAGAAAGCCGATCTCGTCTTCAGACGTTACATCCACCTTCTGCGAGTAATCCCCTTCGGTGATCTTCTGTGCTGCGGTAGCCATGGCGCGAATCGGATTCGAAATCTGGCTGGAAACCTTTATTGCCACAATGCTGACTACAACCATCGTGAGCAGCGTGATTCCAAGAAGGGCATACAGGTTGCGCCAGAGGATGTCATGGTACGGCCTCTCGAGGCTCCCTACGTACAGCATTCCGATGGTATCGCCCGCAAGGTTGCGGATTGGGGTGTAAGCCGAAATGTACCAGTCGTTGACTACGAATGCGCGGCTTCGCCACGTGTCTCCACGGCGCAGGACCGCTTCGGCGACTTCCGCCGACACACGTGTCCTGATCGCGCGGGTTCCGTCCGCGTTACGGACGTTGGTGGAGATCCGCACGTCATCCTGGAATATGGTTGCGGTTCCCACCTGCTGCCCTTTGTAGGTTTCTCCTTTAAAGACAGTCGTCCTGATCTTGTCGACGATTTCATAATTGCGGTTCAGCAGAACTCCACCGATCAAAACTCCTACGAACCTCCCGGTGTCGGTGAACACGGGAGCCGCTCCCTTTAACATCATCCCGGAAAGTATTTTGGTTTTTCCTGTCGGGCCGGCCCTTCTGGTGGGAGTGATCTCCATCGATGCCTTGACGGCAAGCTCGTGCGACTCTTTAGCCAGTTCTTCCTCTCGTATGATATCGGTGCTCGACACGGGCGAGCGGTGCTGCAGTACGTGGCGCACAAACATGTCGTGGCTCTGGTCGTCGCGCGCCAGGGATGGGTTGGAAGTCCGGTAGAACACGTTTCCCCTGTCATCCGTCAATGTCAGGATGTCCAGGCGTTCGGCGGCCCGGATCCGCTCCATCTCGGCGGCAAGCCCGTCAGGGCTGCGCTTTTCCAGTGCGCCGTAAACGACCATGCGGGTGGCGTGGATGCGAAGCGAATCCTTCAGCCTTTCGAGGTAGTTGTTGTAGATCTCCTTGGCCGACTCCAGATCCGAAGTCACCCTGATCTGCGCCTGCTCGTAGATCTGTTCGCGGATCATCAGCACGCCGGCCGCCGCCGTGACGAGAGGAATCAGGATCGCGGCCGTAAAGCTCTTGATGAGGCGTGCCCTGATGCTGGATCGGGTCTTCTTGTTCAATCGCTTCCTTCCCCGGAGTCGGCAGAGTCTTCAATCAATGCCTTAACGACGAGAGCTGCGGCCTCATGTATCCCGCGTTGTGCCGCCTCGCTCGGAGACTCTCCGAAAGTAAATGGATCTTCGGCCTGTATGCCGAAGATGGCCAGCCTGGCGGGCATCCGCAGCCCCAGCTTCCGGCCGAGTGCAACAACGGTGGGCAGATCGATATCGTGGACTGAACGAATCCGGAGCGACGTGCGCAGACTCTCCGGTTCGATACGGATGACCGTGCCCGGCTGCAGATTGTCGAACTGGATCGAATCAAGCAGAATGACTTTGTCCCAGCCCGCCATCAGCTCCATAAGCGCAAACCCGCCCACCTCTGATTCGACGATATCCACGCTGCCGGAGATCCCGGTCT
>JAAYAM010000187.1 GCA_012719355.1 Acidobacteriota bacterium | reverse complement strand
TTCGATCCCGGCATGGCCGCCACTCCGCTGAATATCGAAGAGTTCGATGCGAAGGATGCCTTGATGGTCGATCAGATGCTCGAGCCGATCATTATGGGGAAAGAAGGTTTGGTTAAGACCGGAACCGTCACTTTGAGGAAGGTGGAACTATGAAAAATTTCGTCGGCATTGACCTGGGTACAACAAACAGCGCGATCTGTTCCTATGACGGTTCCGAAACCCGCATCTGGAAGAGCCCTGAACAGAATGACGTGACGCCATCGGCGATCTATATCGACCGACGCGGCAACAAATACGTAGGCAAGCGTGCCTACGATTCGGCTCCGCACAGCCCGGATAATTCCGCGCTGTTGTTCAAACGGCTCATGGGAACGAGTACGCCCGTTCAGCTTTCTGCGGTAAACCTCACCAAGACTCCCGAGGAATGCTCTGCAGAGGTGTTGAAGGTCCTGTTCGGCTACATGCCGGAAGAAATCAGGAATGATCCAGATACCGGAACCGTCATCACCGTTCCTGCGGCGTTTAACCAGATGCAGAAGGACGCCACCATGCAGGCCGCCAGCATGGCAGGTCTAGGCAAGGTCGCGCTTATGCAGGAGCCGGTCGCAGCGGTCATGAGCGTGATGCGTGCCCGCAATACCGATGGCATGTTCCTGATCTATGACCTGGGTGGCGGCACACTGGATATCGCCATTGCCGAAAGCATTGGTGGGCGGGTTAACCTCCTCGCCCACGGAGGTATCGCCATGTGTGGCGGCCGGGATTTCGACCGCGTCCTTGTCGATAACGTTGTCCGCCCCTGGTTGCTGGAAAACTTCGACCTCCCAGAAGATTTTTCTGTGAATCCGAGCTTCAAGTCGCTGCTTCGTCTGGCCATCTGGGCCACCGAACGCGCCAAGATCGAACTCTCGGCCCGCGAGGATTCGGTCATCAGCCTCTCGGAAACCGAGGCCCGGGTAAGGGACCTCAACGGCAATGAAGTCTATCTCGATATTCCTCTGCAGCGTGACACCTACGACAAGCTCATTGCCGAACGCGTTGGTGAATCAATCGAGTCTGCCCGGGAAACGCTCAATAAGGCTGGTCTCTCTCCGCACGACCTGGAGCGGATTGTGTTCGTCGGCGGACCGACCAATTACAAACCCCTGCGCGACAAAGTTGCCTTTGAGCTGGGGATTCCGGGGAACACCGATGTAAATCCCATGACGGCCGTGGCCGAAGGAGCGAGCCTGTTTGCGGAATCCATCGATTGGAGATCCCAGAACCGGTCACGCAAAAACACCCGTGGACAGATTTCCTCTGGCGGTGGGCTGGCCCTGTCTTTCAATTACATTGCCCGTACACCGGATGTTAAGGCCAAGATCGCTGTTCAATTGGCTGGCCAAGCTGCGTCAGGCTCAGAGTTTCAGGTTGACTGCGTCGATACTGGTTGGACCTCCGGCCGCCTGCCTCTCAAGCATGGCGCAACCATCGACGTCACCCTGACAAAAACTGGTGACAACACCTTCAAGGTATTTGTTTTCGATTCCGTAGGCGGACCCATTGCCCTGGAACAGGACAAGATCGTCATTACCCGAACCGCTGCCTCAGTGGATGCCATTCCAGCCTCTCACTCGGTTGGCATTGAGGTATTGGAGAAACTTGGCGGCCGACCCGTACTCGACTATCTGGTTCGCTCGGGTGACTCGCTGCCCAAGAAGGGGAAAAAGGTATTCAAGGCCGCTGAGTCGCTCAAATCCGGTGCCTCGGGATCGCTCAACCTGAAACTTTGGGAAGGTGAAATTGAAGACCCCATTACCGACAACCGCCCCATCGGGGTATTGAAGATTTCCGGCTCAGATTTCGATGACGGCGTGATTCCCGCCGGTGCCGATCTGGAATGTGAATACGAGATCCTGGACTCCGGCAACATCAACATTGAGGTCTCCGTGCCCTGCATCGGCGGAACCTTCCACTCCGGTAAGAACTTCTATTCCCGCCAGGAGGGACAGCTCGACTACACCGCAGCGGCCGTCATGGTTGTCGAGGAAGGCGAAAGAACGCTGAATCGCATCGACGAGATCAACGAGGTGGTGGACAACCCGAAACTGGACCAAGCACGGCAGAAACTTGAATCTGCAGTCTCGCTCGATCCAGATGAAGCGGAAACAGAGAAGTCCCAAGAGGCCATGGAGAAGGTTCTCGAGGCACGGAAACTTCTTGCCCAGGTCCGAAAGGAGCATCTGAAGGAAATCCGGCAGATTGACCTCGACGGCGTCGTGTCCTTTTTTGATGAGCATATCCGCCAACATGCCCGCCCGTCCGAGGCGTCGGCCTTTGACAATCTGGCGAAGACGGCTCAACGCTCAATCGACCGAAATGACAAAGACTTCGAGCACCACCTTGATGAGCTGAAAGGCAAAAATTTCGAGATCCTCTGGCGGCAGGATTGGTTCGTGGTCGAGCGTTTCAAATGGATGGTCAGCTCGCCCCATCTGTTTGCCGACAAACACCGTTTCGAGGAACTGGCCCAGATCGGCACGCAACTCATGCGCTCCGACGACATTGAAAAACTTCGCGCCGTTGTCGCCCAGCTCTCGATGATTCAGATCGGCGGCGGCCCAGACAACGAGATGTTCGATGTAGCCAACATTATCAGGGGATGATTTATGGCGAAGGATTTATGGCTGCCTAAAGGGTATGAGTTGCCGGATGGTTCGAAAATCCGGTCGCTCCTCTATTCCGGCGACGAGTGGCAGATTTTTGATACCAATGGCTCCAACAATATTCTGGTCACGCACCCGGAGCTGATGCGAAAGTGGAATGATTGCGGTTATCTCGACGAATCCTTGTTCACAGAGGTTTCGTCTGGAACTGAATCATTCCGCAGCCTGAGCAGCCATAAGAAGTACTCCCTGACTCCAGTTGAAAATGGCAAGTCGCCCGAAAGCAAGGTTGATGCACTGGCCTTCGCTTTCGCCCTCAGAGAGTCTCGGAAGCTATCGGAGGATGCCTCCTTTCATGATGCTGTTTATGTGGAGCAGTACTCCAGACTGCTCCCGGCCTGGACGCTGACACCCCACGTCGATGATGAAGTGGTTTTGGGTACTTGGATAACCGGAGGGGTCGTCATCTCCACAGAGTCCTTCAGGCGTTTGACCAACTTGACAGGGTGGATGCCTGCTGGCGATCTGGCTGAAATCGTAAAGGCCGCCGGGTTTAGCGTACCTGCAGATGCGGGTCTACTGGCTAAGCGCAAACCCGCCTCTCAAGCCAAGACTGAAGCAAAGACCGCCATTGCCAGGGAGGCTGTCAAACCTGAACAGCCGCAATCCCCAGAAGAACCGGCCGAGGCTAAAGTATTCAGGCTTCCTGGGCGTCCACAGCTCGAAGAGTTTTTTAACGAACACGTCATCGACATCATTTTCAACGCCGAAAAATACCAGGCTATGGGCATCGATTTTCCTTCCGCCATCGTCCTGCATGGGCCGCCGGGCTGTGGAAAGACCTTCGCTGTGGAGCGGCTTGTCGAGTTTATCGATTGGCCCAGCTACTCGATTGATTCCAACAGTGTGGGCAGCCCCTACATTCACGAAACAAGCAAGAAGATCTCCGAGGTTTTTGACAAGGCGATTGATGGCGCTCCGTCCGTTATCGTCATAGATGAGATGGAATCTTTCCTGTCAGACAGGCGCTCTGGCAGTTCGTCCGGCTTGCATCACGTCGAGGAAGTAGCCGAGTTCCTTCGGCGGATTCCGGAAGCCATCAAGAACAAGGTGCTGATTGTCGCCATGACGAACCTGATCGAGATGATCGATCCGGCCATTCTGCGTCGCGGCCGGTTTGACCACATCGTCGAGGTTGGCATGCCGTCGAGGGAAGAAGTGGCTTCGCTGGTGGACTCACTATTGAGCAAGCTGCCGAAAGCTGATGATCTTAACGTGAACAAGATCCTCGATGCGCTTACCGGCAAAGCTCTCTCCGACTCGGCGTTTGTCATACGCGAGGCCGCACGGCTCGCTGCCAAGGCCGGGAAGACAGAGCTTGATCAAACCAGCATTGAGGCAGCATTGAACAGCCTTCCTAAAGACCAAGAGAAAAAAAACAGACGCATCGGATTCGTCTGGGATGACAAGTAACCGGAGGGGAGCATGGACCTTTTACAAAATCCGTTTCACATTCTGAATGCCAGCCCTCGCGATAATCGTCGTCGGATCATGGAATTGGCCGATGAACGTAGCCTTTTGCTCGACTCAAGTGAGTGCATGGATGCGCGGTCGGATTTGACTAACCCCCGGAAAAGGCTCTCCGCTGAAGTCGCATGGCTGCCAGGCATTGGACCAAAACGTGTGGGAGAGGTGTTGTCGCTCCTCAAGTCCTCGCCGACGGATTTGCTTGCGGTCGATAACCTGTCGTCAATTGCTCGAGCCAACTTGCTTGCATCAGGCCTCGCTCGTTTGCCAGATCATAATGCCGATGACGTTGCGGAATGGATTCTCGAAATTTCATGGGCATTTGAGGATCTCGACCCTGAAGAACTGAGCGTGATCATCAACGAGGAACGGGTTGTCTCCGGGTTCCCGGAAGTATCGGACCTCTCGGCCGTCGAAGCTGAAATCCAGGAACGGCGGAGGCACTATCGCCAGGTCATCAAGTCGGCCCTCGACAACCTTTCCCCAAAAGAACTCGTGGAGGCAGTCACCGTTGCCGTTGAATCCGCAACTGACAATGGGGAAGAGCACGGCCCTATTCTGATAGCTGACCTCATTGATTCGTATGAGGTGGAGGCGCAGGGATTTCTTGACAAGGAAGAAGGGAACATAAGAGCCCTTGTCGAGAAACTGCGGGCAGTCGTCGATGCAGAACGGCCCGATTCCACATTGGCCCCCATGGTGAACCAGTTAATCCAGGTTGTGAAGAACTGGGATACCGTCGCTCAGCCGATTCAGGTCAGCACGAAAAGTCGAGGGCTCGATCACGATGCCAGTCACCGCGTTGCCGGTCTGGTTCGTGGCCTGGCGATTCATATGTTCAACGAGCACGGCAAGCTCGATTTCTCGCAGCAACTCACGAACATGCTGCAGGAAGTATTCGCGGAGGTTGGTGAGGTTGCCGAACGCACCGCTGAGGACGCTGATGCACTTGGCGAGATAGCGGAACAGCGGGTCCGTTTGATAGAGGACGCAAAGAACAAAGCTGAAGAATGGCGAAGAGAAATAACCTATGAGGCAGATGTCGGAGCGATATTCAAAGATAAGCTTCGCATTTCTCCTGAAGGTATCGAGTGGAAGGGCCGCCGCTGGGATCTTGATTCAATTTCGCGGGTTCGCTGGGGAGGAACCCGGCATTCGGTTAACGGTATTCCCACCGGAACAACCTACAGCATTATTTTCGGTAACGGCTCCAATTATGCGTCTATCGAGTTAAAGAAAGAGGCAATCTACAGCAACTTTATTGATCGCTTGTGGAGGGCTGTTGGGGTTCGCTTGCTGACGGAGTACCTGGAAGGTCTTCGTGATGGAAAAAAATACCGTTTCGGCTCCGCTGTTATGAGTGATCACGGCATGGAGTTGGAGCGCAAAAAACTCTTTGGCAGCAACGAACGGGTCTTTTGCCGCTGGGGTGAGTTGGTGATCTGGAATGGCGCTGGCGTTTTCTGCATCGGGAAAAAGGAAGACAAAAAGTTGGCTGCGACCTTTTCCTACCAGGAGGAGGACAACATTCACGTTCTCGAGGCCGCTATCCGGATGTTTTGGAAACGGGGTGGCGATAGGCTGAGCTGCCTTCTGGGAGAATAAGAGCGCATGGATAACAAAGACAACAAACGCGGATTCTCAGGTCTCAGTGATCTGACATCGGATACCGGGACTCTCCCACAGTCTCAGCCTCATCAAACCAGTCCACTGCCATCAGCACCACAAAAGCCGGTGTTCGCCTTGCTGGAGCTGACCAAATGGCCGACTCTTCCGGCTCCATGGTCGAGCGTCGATGCTGGCGAAACCTGGGTCTGGGGTGATTTCTTCCTGACTTTTCAGAAGAAGCCGAAGACCGTTCTTGACCTCACCATGGAAATGCAGGGGAAGAAGGCCGAGTACCGGGGGATGACCTATCACTACGCCATGTCGGTTTTCTACCGTATCGATAGGAATCCTCACGGACCATCGCACCGGCCGATCATGACCATTGCCCTCGAGCAGGCCGATATGGGCATGTTGGCCAAAATGCTCGGCGGCGAAGCTGGCGGGCTCCTTCAAGCCGAGGGTGGCAGCAAAATGGGACCGCTGATGATTGGTCTCTTCACCGGCGAGACACGCTTGAACCTTGGTGATTATGAAGGCGACACAAGCTCGCAGGCGGTCAAGCGGAGGTTTTTCGAGATACTGGCTCGACAGTTGGGAGTAAGTGGCCAGCCAAAGATGATCGGTGACCTGGCGCAGGCGCACGGACATCCGGAAACGGGACTGCCCGCAAAAAAGAAAAACTCTGGATGCGCCCCGGTGATTCTTTTGTGCATTGGTATTGGCGGCTTGGGCGCTTGGGGGCTGACGTTCATATGAGGGAGCTCGGCATGAAATTTATGTGCGAAACGGACGGGGTCGATGCCCATGGCTGGTGATAACGACAAGAACAAAAAGGGCTTCTCCGGGCTTTCTGACTTGGCATCCGAGGTCAGTGGTATCGATGAGCCTATAAAGCCGGAGCCAAAAGCGGAGGCTAAGCCCTCAAAGCCTAAGCAACCACCCCAGCCTCAACGGGAAGCAGCCCCTTCCGAACCCGAGCGGAAAACCACAAGCTCTCCTCCGCCTATCGAAACAGTGAGCTCTGGCAAAAGCGGCGGTGGTTCAGGCGGCAAATGGATTCTTGGCATTATCGGCGTCATCTTTGTGATCTGGCTGATTAATGACGCCGGGCAGAGCAACAAGAAGCCCTCGTACACTCCGCCATCGTCGTCGCAAAGCTACAGCTATCCGCAGAGCACCCCGGCTCCGGCAGTTCAAACGCCAAGCACGACCCAAAGCGCCGGACTGCAATACACAAAGCCTTCGGTCGGCACCAACAACGTGCTGTCCGTGCCGGAAATCCGCTGGTGTATCCGGGAAGGCATTCGCATTGAAGCGATGCGGGACGTCATCGATAACAACGCGGGAATCGATGAGTTCAACCGGATCGTCAACGATTACAACAGCCGCTGCGGGAGCTACCGATATCGCCAAGGTTCCCAGTCTCGAGCTGAACGTGATGTGGAAGCCTACAGAAGCCAGATTGTCTCGGAAGCCATTCGCGAAGCCAGACAGTTGGGGCATTCGTATCAACCCTCCTATCCATCGGTTTCGCCAGGCGTATCGACCAGCACCGCTCCCAAGAAGCCCAATGCCCAATACACCAGAGAGGCACAACAGC
>JAAYAM010000186.1 GCA_012719355.1 Acidobacteriota bacterium | reverse complement strand
GCAGGCGATCGCCCCTTTTCCGGAGATCTCCCCCACAACGGAATCGTATCCGGGATCAAAAACCGTCTTCCCGTTTTCGACATAGCCGGTGGCCCTGTCCGTAAACACGAATCGATACTTTCCGGCATAAGGCCCGTCGGTGATGCGGTACACATCCTTCGATTTTCCGCGGTATACAAGATCCTTCTCTGCCATGGATTCTCCCTTCTGTTCCCATCAAAATCCGAGAAAAACACAGACAATAGCATCCTCCATCCAGATTTCAATGGCTATTTCGGTCCCGGGCGGCTGTTCCAATTGCACTCCAATCCGCGCAACATTGATAGAGGCGGCCCCTAACGGGCTCTGATTTTATCAGATCACAGACGATAGACTTGGAACCTGCAAAGAGGGTACAATGCGCAGTTATTCCGCAGGGACATCTCACCGGGATTACAGATGAGAGGGTATCAGAAATCACAAACCTGAACGCTGGAGTATCTCTGCCGCCGGCCCGGCCGTTTACCAGCAATGATCAGATGAATTCACACGACTGAAACAGAGAAGCATTATGGACAATATTGATACATCCGATTTCCTCCTGAAGAACGTTGAACTCTTCGCAAACTTTCCGCCCGACAAACTGCAGTCAATGGTTAATGGATCACGGATCGCGATCTACGAGCCGAACGAGGCGATGCTCGAATTCGGAGAGGAAAACCGCTTTTTTTTCGTGATTATCGACGGCGAAGCTGAAGTCGCAGTCACCGACGACCGAGGAGAGAAACACGGTCTGGCTCAGCTGGCATCCGGAGATTTCTTCGGCGAAATTTCACTCATGACCGGCGACAGAACGATCGTAAACATCATAGCAAAGACGCGGTGCACCGTGCTTGTCGTCCCGGATCATCTTTTCACGTCAGTAATCGCCGCCCATCCGCCGGCACTTCGCTGCCTCAGCCGCAGCATCACCACCAGGATTCCGGCTTATACGGCATACGGGTCCACCGAGGATCTTACCAGTTCGGCCGAAAGCCACAGCGCGGATCCCTATGGTTTCAAGCTCCATACCGAAAAGCCGCTGAAGATTCTCGTCGTCAATTGCGGTTCATCATCGCTGAAGTATTCGCTCTTTGACACTGCAAACGACACGGTCGCGGCAAACGGGACCATCGACAACATAGGGTTGCCGGATGGAAAGCACAAGTTCGTCATCCGGGGCGGGAAGAACGAGCGCCCCTCCGCCGCGAAGAATATCGCGGAGGCGATCGACGACATGCTTGCACTGCTCATGGGCAGCGAGCACGGTATCATCCACTCGCCCGACGAGATCAACTGCATCGGTCACAGGGTCGTTCACGGTGGCGACCGGTTTACCGATTCCGTGGTCATACACGAGACCGTGCTGGCCGGTATTGAAGCGGCGTCCCACCTCGCCCCGCTGCACAATCCTATCAACCTCCTGGGAATTCGCGCAGCCCAGAAGGCCTTCCCGTCGGCGCATCACGTGGCCGTATTCGATACTGCCTTTCACCATACACTTCCTCCCTACGCCTACCTCTATGGGCTTCCTTACGAGCTTTACGAGAAGAAACACATCCGCAAGTACGGCTTTCACGGCACTTCGCACAGCTATG
>JAAYAM010000185.1 GCA_012719355.1 Acidobacteriota bacterium | reverse complement strand
TGCAAAGAATCCGTCAAGTTCCTCCATTCCTGGCGGCCTCTGAATTCCAAGTCTCTTCTCACATCCCTTCAGGCCGCCCTTGATCCCAAGACTGGACAGAACATACCGAAGATCGATCTGGGCACAATCCAGCTTGATTCCGAAATAGTATTCGATAAAAGGAATATCGAAGCACTTGCCATTGTAGGTGACGATCAGCTTGTAATCTCGTATTTTTCGTTTGAATTGTGGTAACTACTCACCCAGTTGGTCATAAATCTGACCGGAAAGTGCCATCTGAATAGCAATGAGAGGGTTGTGTCCCTTATTGGCCATAGTCTGAAGATAACTGGAGATCCGACAATAAGCCTGGGCCAATAGCACGGTTCTAAAGCAGCCGGAGACCTTCTGTTTGACTTTGCTCATTCTCAAATCACGTTCTGCACGGTTGTTGGTGAAGGAGACATGAGGCAGCTTGGCAAACAACAACACCGCAGTTTCATACTCTTTGAGACGTTCCCACAGGTTGTGGGCATCCGTCTTGGCGATGCGGCCTCGCCTGCCATTCTGTCTCGCTGGGATGGGAGGGAGCTCTTTTTCTCCCCGGGTAAGGATATTGCGGTAGCGTCTTTGCAGATTCGCGTATTCTTTCGGAGTCAGCTTCTTGCTTTCACGCTTTGCGACGACGACGCAGGTTTCCCGGAGCAGCCGTTTCATATTTGTCGCCCAGGCATAGTCATTGGCATCCACAATGAATGTCAGTTCACGGAGCAGGTGGGAACCACACAGTCCGTGGCTGCAATGATCGTAGGCGAGATAAGAGGCCCAGCAGTCATGGATTACAACTCCGCCATAGCGAGGAATCACGCCGATGGCCTCAATCGCCTCGCGCCCCCGCTTGGAATGCAGGAATTTCATCGTGATCTCGCCTGCGGAACAAACATGGATCCAGTAATTCTTCTTGTCCACTCGCAAGGAGGTTTCGTCGACGTGCATCGCAGGCGTGGCCAGAATCTGTTCAATGGCCGATTTTTCCCAGCGCTCCAGGCTATAGTGCAACTGCAACACGTATTTCAGAAGGGTTGCTTCGGAGATCATTTGTCCGATGAGGGTCTTGATCGATTGTTGAACCCGCTTCAGAGAAATCATCTGGGAGATGAGCAGATTGACGATATAAGATTTGATGCCCGCCCCATATTGCAGGGGACCGGGCATATCTGCCGGGAAAGATCCCTTGGTCCGGGCCTGACATGTGGGACACTGTTTGATTTCAGCATCGACGTGGCTGAACACTTTTTCGAAGATGATATCGATCTTCGTGCGTCTCTCATGCCCGACACACGGAGTTTTGCTGAGATCCTCACCACAGATTTCACAGGCACGGACCTTGGCGACCTGAACAGTCTCCACCGTTCGGCTGTTGACCGAGCGTGCATTGCTCTGCACTTTGCCCTTGCCTTTGCTGCCAAGCTGGACCGCCGCGGTTTCATCCTTGGATGTCTGGGAAGAAGGCTTACTGGAGTTCTTGCTGTCCTTGGTTGTGTGTCTTTCCATGAATACGGCCATCAGCAACTCGAACAGCATCAACATGGCCTGAAACAGGGCGCGGCTATCGGAGCCCATCTTGCCTTCGGTGCAAAGGTGTTCGAACTGCGCCTTTATCGTGTCGAACTCTTCCCGAAGCGATTGTTTGTTGACGCTGGGCATGATCTATTCAGCCGCCTGATGAGAAGTGGGACAGCATTCGAGCGTCTCCTCGACTTCAACAGCCATCATGGCAGCCAGCACTGCCAGCCGTTCTGCCCGGGGCAGCGCCTGGTAGCGTCTTCCCCAGCTGGCGGCCTTCCGCTTGACGCTTTGCCGGTGGGTAAAGTTCTTGCCCGCATAGCTGGCCCAATGCAGGCGGTCCACGGTGAAGTTGAACCAGAGCTTCTCGGTGCGTACCCCGCCCTGATTCATGACCTGCAATTCCAGGCTGCGCCACCCCTTGAGCTGTTCGTCATACAGGGCCGAAGGGTAGCCCGACAGCATGACCCGACAGGGCAACCGTTTGAGCAGTTTTATCAGCTCGACATGATCCTCTTCATCATAGTCGAAACGGTATTTGCGTCCCGAAGTGCGGGTGTGCAGCAAATACGGCGGATCGCTGTATATCAGCTCCGATCCCTGATAATCATAATCGGACAGAAACCGGTGTGCGCAGCCGTTTATCAGTTGTACCGGATAGCTGCATTCAAATTCGGCGATAGCTTGCGGGTCGAGGTCAATGCCGATATTGCGCAGCGCCGGCGGTTTACGTTTCATAATTGCGCCGCCGCCCAAGTGCGACTCAATATAGGTATCATGCGGCGGCATTATGGCGATAATGGCCTGACATAAACCCGATGTTGCCTTTGATCCAAAATAGCCCATTGCTCTCGATCCAATATCGTTGTTGGATCACAAGCATAGATTGCCTAACCTATGTTGTCAAGATATTTGGGCGATAATTTGATTCATGATCTGGATACCTATCTTCCACCTGCTGGGCAAAGTATGGTAGTGTCAACGTAAAAGGGACCCGCCGTGATAAAGCAAAAGGGACCCACCCAAGTTAAAAAAAGGGGTCTTCCGCAAAATCTGTGGGTATAACCCGATAGATTCATAAAGAAGAATAAGGAAGCTCCTTCA
>JAAYAM010000184.1 GCA_012719355.1 Acidobacteriota bacterium | reverse complement strand
TATGGTAGTGCCGCTTGCGGCAATAGTGATGGTGATAGCGATCATCTGGTTCAATCGACGGGTGCAGCACGCCAGAGTCCAGGCACAGAAAGAGGTCCGGCTGGCGTTTCTCCAGAAATTCAGTTCCGGAGATGAAATCGTACGCTTTATGGCAACTGAAGAGGGCAAGAAGTTTATTGACGGTTTGCAGCCCGTCCGAAGGCCGGTCGATCCGCGGAAAACCGCTGTCGATGAAGTGACCGGTGCGGCAGTTCTGATCTTCATCGGCGCAGGCTTCTCCCTCCTGAGAGGTATCTTCATGATCCCGGGAATCATCTGCCTTGCAACAGGCCTTGGGTTGGGGATTGCAGCGCTGCTGACGTGGCGGATCTCGAAGAAAATGGATACGCAGCAAAGTAAACTATAAGACCGCGGGAGTCTGCGCTTGATGAAAGAAGCCGTACTGACTCAGGCTGACTTCGAGGCGATCTATGACCGGTTTGGGGTGCGGCTCCGACAGTATATCCGCCACCAGGTTCACGATCCGGATCTGGCGGCAGATCTGTTGCAGGAAACCTGCCTGCGTTTACTGCGTCTCCGCTTCCAGGTCCGCGGCGAACGGGAGCTTGCAGCGTATCTGTACCGGACAGCTTATTCGGTAATTGTGGATCATTTCCGAAGAGAGAGGCGGACGCGGCGGTTCCATCTGTTCCGAACGCCCGAGCAACATGGATTCCCGCGTGAAACAACTGACGTGGAGCGTGCTTTTGGCAGGTTGAATTCGAAAGAACGTACGCTGCTCTGGCTCGCTTATGTGGAAGAGATGAACCACTCGGAGATATCTATAGTCATGGATGTAGGCGTCGGGAGCGTGAAAGTCCTGCTGTATCGGGCCCGGAAGCGGCTCGCGGCAAGGCTGGAGGAATATGGTATAAATCCTGAGGATCCGGTATGAACGAGCAAACGGCACGGCGATGGATGTCTAAGTTGAGTAGCGGCCCCGATTGCGGCGAGCCATTGCAACCGTCAAGTACATTGTGGATTCAGGCACAGCTCGAGAAACGGCTTGAACAGGCCCGTCGCACAGAGTCCTCGCTGCTGTGGATTGACTCCTTTGCTGCAGCTCTTGCCGGCCTTGGCTGCGTCTCTTTCTGCCTTTGGCTCGTCTTCCTGGCATAGGAGCACGACCGTCGACATTCCTTCCTTCCGCTGACCACCCATTGTGTCTTTGCCCACTTTCGCCGGAACCCTTGTCCATTGCCGCAAATGCATTGTCGTAGGTCCGAACCATGGATATAGGATATTATATCCGATCATGGACAAAGCAATTCTGTCGGACCCGGATCAATTCCCGTCGGAAGAGATTATCTTTTCGCACCTGGGAAGGGCGAAGCCGCTCTGGGATTCGCTGTTCGGCTACATACACGCGCATCATCCGGATGTGACTGCGGAGTGGCGATACTATCGCGACGCGAAGAGCTGGCTGCTCAAGGTCACCCACAAGAAGAAGACGATCTTCTGGAGTTCTATTGAGGAGGGATCCTTCCGGACGACCTTCTACTTTGCCGGCAAAGCCGAAGAGGCTCTCATGGCAAGCGGCCTGACCGAAGCGTTGAAAGAGCAGTTTCGGAATGCGAAGCCCGGCAGCAAAATCAGAGGAATCACCGTTCAATATGGCGGCAACCGTGACCTCGAAGACGCGAAGATCCTGATTCAATTGAAGCTTCGTATGTGAAGCGCCGGGCCAACGTCGGTGCCGGCGGCCGTACTGCCGCACTCCAGATCCGTACGAACTTAACTGGACAGCCGTACGAAAATCTGTCAGCATTCGGACGAGGTGATCGTATGGCAGCGATGGACTATCGGCAAGGCGTCGTAATCAGCGCGACCGAGCTGAAGCAGAATCTCGGGAAATACCTGGACATGGTGGAACAGCTGAATGACGTGGTGATTACGAAGAACGGCAACAAGATCGCCAGGCTGACTCCGTACGTGACGGATATCGAACAGTATCTGCTCGTGAAGGAAAGGGCGCTGGATTACCAGTACGGCGGGAAGAAGGTTTCCTACGAAGAATTCATGCAGATCTATGAGAAAAGCACCTTACGGATGGAGTTTATCAACGGAGAGATCTACCTGCTGGCTTCGCCCGGACTTCAGCATCAGGAAATTCTTGGCAGGCTACACCTGATCTTCAACCGGTATTTTCAGGGCAAGGCATGCCGGGTGTACTTCGCTCCTTTGGATGTGCATTTCCGCAAGCGGGATATCAAGGAGCCCGACGTGATGCAGCCGGATTTGGTCGTGATATGCGATCTGGCAAATAACGTCACGGAAAAGGGGCGCTACATGGGCACTCCCTCGCTGGTATTGGAGATCATTTCGGAAGGCACGCGGAGCAAGGACCTGATCGACAAGCTGAATACTTACCGACTATCCGGCGTGCAGGAGTATTGGATCGTTGATCCAAAGCAGGAAAGCATCGCAGTCTACAGCTTCAACGACTGTGAGATCGACAAGTACAAGACCTACGAAAAAGGATCCACGATCCAATCAATGCTGTTTACCGGCTTGACCGCGGAGATCTCCGACTTGTTCAACGAATTGACAGTGCCCACCGAACCGGCGTCCGACTGAAGTTGCGTTTACGAACCCGAGTGTGTTCTGCAAGGGCATCGATAACAAAGCTCAGGGGTTGGCTGCCGGCCAACCGTGGGCAGTCAGCGGTCTGTCAAGGCGAATCCCCGGGACGACGTATGGTGATGTCTCGCAATTGTGGTTCCATATTGACACCGACCACAAGGCCGTCTTCCAGGTAATAAGCTACGTAAGGTATGCCTGAACCGAAGGTAGAATCAGGCGGCCCCAGAACATTAACAATATTGAATTTCCTGTCCGGATATTTCATCGGTAGTTCTTTTACCAGCCTGGCTCGCTCTTTCAATTTGTTGTCATCAACACCCGGCGGTCTCAAAGCCTTCCAATTATCGATAGCGCGATAGAGAACCGTCTCTTTTCGGGCGTCATCGAGAAGGATGACTCTGGCGGTTTTGCCGGCAAAGAATCCCTCACCATCAAGGAGCGGCGAAATAATCAGAAAAGAGTGATCGATAGGGTAGCATTCGCTGCCCGGGTATTTCTTTGTCCTGATGAACTCACGGTAACGAAAGTCCGGCATGGATGCGAACTGCCCCGCATCGAGATAGCTCCTGCGTTTCTCGATTTCATCCGGTGAGAGCAGAGCTGGAAAATAGGAGTAGTGAGTGCTCCGATGTCCACCAGCTTGTGAATACTCAGTACAGTCTGTCAATACTTCACCATCGTATGCGAGCTCAACATACCCCTCCTTCAGCTCGTATCTGTCGATTCGCGCCACGTATGGCGTTTCACTGAAAGACCTTTCTGCCTGCCTGGTGGATGAGGGTTTTCCTGCGATTTGCAGAACCTCGGTGCGGAAGATGCCTGGGGGAAGGAGCTGGTACCATTCGGCGCTGAGGGCGGACGGGACAGTGACAAGAACAAACAGAAAGAACAGCGAACGTTTCATAACGGTCCTCCATTCCGGATTTGTCACAGCTGTTACAGCGACTGGATTGTCGCGACCATTCTGCCGCGGCAGCGCATCGTTTGTCTGCAGCGCCCTCCGATCGACGCTACGGTTTTGCTTCAGGACGCGGGCCGTAGTGCGGGATCGGAACTCCGAATTCGTACGCCCCGAGGTCAGGCGCGCTTCCTGTGAAGCCATCGGTGATGTTCGGCAGTTCAATTCCGGCATCGATGGCTGCGGCACCCTTGCGCAGCCGCAGGTCGACAGATTCCACGGCGACGACGCGCGTGATGTCGGAGTAATCCGGTTTTGGAGCGTTGACAAAGACGTCGTAGTCCACGAGCCGGCTGTGGCGATCCTGTCCGGTCGCGCGAGCGTATTCCGGGAGAGTCGCAAAGACCCGGCGGGTCAGGGCGGGCGGCGCAGTCGCCTGAGTTCTGCGGTCGGGATAGTAATTCCGGACTTCGTCAAACGGTGGAGAGTTCCACGCGAAGGCTTCTTTGGCCTCCGGATTGGGGCGGAATCCGTTATAGTCGGAGGAACTGTAGTTGGTAAAAGTATCCAGTGACAGCACGCGCGACTCCGTACCCTGACCGAGCAGCAGGTTGTTGCGCAGGTGTACGTTCGACATCGGGGTGAGCTGTTTGAACTCTCCGACAAACGTGTTGTTCAGGTAATAAACGCCGGAAGGATCTCCGTGAACCTTCACGGGCCCCCACCACGCGTTGTAAACGACATTGCGGATGAAGTATGCCGGTCCGCCGAAGATGGGCTGAGGGCTCATCGCGCCAAGCGGCGCGTTGAAGCATCGGTTGCGCATGATGCGCACGTTGCGCACGGCGCCGTCCGCCTCGATGCAGTTGTCGTGGACGACCGAAATATCGTTATTGTAGATGTCGATCGATACGGGCAGCCTGTCGGGCGGTGTGTCCGGGTAGTTGTCCGGCATGCCGTAGGTTGCGTGGTCGATCCCGTCGTGAAATCCGCGGACGCGGTTGTAGGCGATCACGTGCCCCTGACCGTATACCGCAACGGCATAGAACGACTTCATCTTTGCGCGCTCGCTGAAATCAGGCCGCGCGGACCAGGGTTCTATGGCATACCACGTGAAGACGTAGCCCAGGTCCTCGCGGCCCAGCATGTCGTTGTCGGCGATGTAGAAATTGCTCGACCCGGACCAGTCCGAATGCACCGCCGTGCCGACATTTTCGAATCGCGACCGCTTGACCGTGAGGCCCTTCGCCCCGGCGATATCCTTGATCCCCGCCTCGATCGCGGTGCCTGTGTTGCGGATCGTGATGCCCTCGAAGTAATGATAATCGCCGCCCATCAGGTTGAAGAGCACCGTGTTGCCGTCACCGTCGAAAATCACTTCACCGTCCCCGCCCGCGACGATGGCAATAGGGCGTTCCGGGGTGCCGTCCTGGGTGAGGTAGTACGTGCCGTCCCACGGTGTCCCGCAGCATGTGGTGAACCCGGAGTTGATCTCGTGCGAGTAGTGATCGCGCTTGCTGAGATAAAGGCCTGCATGAACTTTGATGATGTCGCCCGCACGGACCCTGGGTTGCGGGGCGCGGCTCCAGTCTCCTCCGAGTGATGCCATGTAATAGGCCTCGAGCAGACCGGAAAACGCCGGTTCCTCCCGCTCTCCCTTGAATCCCGGCGGATAGACATGAAAGATGCGTCCGCCGGCAGCCGGCCGGGGTTCGGCGCGCGTCCGCACCGTCACATTCTTCTCCGCTTCTCCCTTCACTCCGTCGGGATCCTGAAGCCGCAGCCGCACTTCATACTCCGTGTCTTCCCGCAGATCGAAAAGGCTGCCGGCGAACATGTTGGGGGCGGTGTAGTCGAGCGCGCCGCGCATATACACCTCCTCCTTCTGAAGGCGCAGCAGGTCAAGACCCCGCCGCCATTCCGTTTTCCCCTTCTCACGGTAGGCAATGGACACCTGTGCATTGCGATTGTCATCGCCCTCGATAGCCCAGGCAAATCCAAGGGCCATGAGGGTGGGAGGATCGACAGTCAACTCACCGGCAACCGTTTCGTTCGCAGCTTCGGCGACAGAGGCGGCCAGCAGCAGCATCAACCATGCGGCGATCGTTCTGCTCATCATCATGACTCCTTCTTCAGATTCTCTTGGACTGGACCATCCAGTGGAGCTAAGGATAATACCTGCCTTGAGCCCCGAATCCATAAAAATTGAAGGCAAAATTGGTGCGCGGCTGAATGCGTTGTGCTACGTTTGGGGGCACAAAGACAAAGGCAAGTTCCGGGGCTTGGTAATTAGCGAGGTCGCGCTCTTCCGGCTCAGCAAATCAGCTTTCGAGTTTGATCCCATTTTCAAACAGGTTCCCATCCTGCCTGTGCTCCGACCCAGGGACTATCTTCATGTAGAATGACCCAATCCTTGTCGAAGACTTTTTCAAAGCCAACAACCCTGAAATGCGCAACCCTTCCAGGGTTGACGGTTCTTCCTGCGCCTTCCCAGGGTTGGCTGGCCGGCCGCCAAAACAGTCACGGCTTCACCTTCAGAGCAACCACGTGGAGAGCATTGAAGCCCGTCCGAGGCAAGGTGCGAGGCAAAGGTTGAGCTATTCCGTTGCCGTCGATAGTGCGGCAGCACAGATCATAAGTGCCTGCCGGGAGGTCGGGGAGCAACGCCGCCCAATGGACAATCGTGTAGCGCAAAGGCCATTGTAAAGGCGTGCCTTTTGAATCACATTGAGCTGTTGTTGGAAGTTTTCCTCCCGGCAATCCTCCTCCCCAACTGGTTGGCGGGGGAAGGATGGCGGCGTCTTTCCAGTCGGCTTTGGTCCAGTAAGGATCGTCCGCAGGTGGTGGCTCCTTTTGAGAACGCAGGCAGTATTGGACCTTGGCCAGTCCTGATACTCCAACTTGAGCCATTCCGGTGACAGCGGCAGGAGCTGACGCTTGAATCTCCTGCGGCGGGTTGACAAACCTGGCACGAGTCTTCTGAGCATTTTCAGGATCATTGTTCAAATCTGCGTCGGAATCATTCGCCTTGAAGTCATTGGTGAAAACGATGCGTTGCACCCATTTGATAGACTTGCTGCCATAGGCGCCCGGAACAATCACACGAACGGGCCCCCCGTGAGAAGCTGGAATAGTCTGACCGTTCATTTTGTACGCAAGAATCACCGGCATATCCCCCGGCGGAGTTTCAAGAATCTGTGCCAGCGCAAGCGAGCTCTGAAAAGGGGCGGCGTTTTCCTTGTGGTAGCTTTGATAATAAACCCGGCGGACGTTGTCCTTGGGCCTTGCGAGTTCGATGATCTCGCGCAGAGGAACGCCTTCCCACAAGCTCATGTGAAAGGGGTCCGCGCCATTGGTGCAGTTGGTGACGTGCATAAAGCGGATTGCATGCTTTTCCGCCAATTGCATCAACCGGTCCCAGGTGAAGGCCGTGCCAAGCGCTTTTGAGAAGGGCTGTTCTACAACGCTGTTGCTGTCAGGATCCGGGACAATATCCAAGGACCATGTTTTGGGAGTGAGCCCGATCTCTCGAAGCTTCTCGGGCGGGAGTTTTGGGACGCCGGTCTGGCCCTTATCCAAAATAAATGCCCGGTCAAGCGGCGTCAGGTACTCCAGTCTGGCAATAGCCTCCTCCAACAGAAGTGGGGTTTTGTTCTTTTGCATGGCGAAAGAGGGGATGCTCCATCCCGCTGCAGCCGCTCCGCACATTTGAAGCAAATGGCGGCGCGTCAGTTCGAAGGCCTTATCCGGAGAATCCATTTCTTTCCTCCTGAACAGTTGGTGAGAACTCCATCCAGTGCGGCTGAGAATATCACGAATCCGCACTTCCTGGAGGATGAAGAAGATCTGGTGTCGTTCCTCAGAAAGACTGTA
>JAAYAM010000183.1 GCA_012719355.1 Acidobacteriota bacterium | reverse complement strand
TAAAGTGGATAATCGATCCACTTGACGGCACAACCAACTATGCCCACGGCTACCGGGCATTTTCCGTTTCAATCGGACTGGAGATCGAAGGGGAAGTCGAATGGGGCGTCGTATTCGACCCGACGCATGACGACATGTATACCGCCAGGCGTGGTGCGGGCGCGGCCTGCAATGGCGTTTCCATAAAGGTTTCGGATGTCCCGTCTCTCGGAGCGAGCCTGCTTGCTACCGGATTTCCTTACGATATCCGGACCAGCAGTCAGACCAATCTCGAGAACTTCTGCGCTTTCGCGCTGCGGACCCAGGGACTGAGGCGCAGCGGCTCGGCCGCGCTCGATCTGTGCGACGTTGCCGCGGGCCGTCTGGACGGATTCTGGGAACTCAAGCTGAATCCTTGGGACTGTGCAGCGGGATACCTGATTGTGAGGGAAGCCGGCGGCACTGTTACGAATTTCTCGGGCGGCCGTGGATCTATCTATGAAGCCGAGACGGTCGCGTCGAATGGCCGGATTCACGAGGAGATGCTGGCCGTTCTGGAAAATGTCAGCCGCCGCTGATCATGGGAGGTTTGTATGCGATTGCGTGACAGAATCAATGATGATCTGACCGCGGCCATGAAAGCGAGGGACGCGGAGCGCCTTGCCGTGCTGCGCATGATGAAGACCGCAGTGAAGAACAAAGAGATCGATCTGCGCAAGGAACTGGATGACGCCCAGGCGGTGCAGGTGCTGCTCAGCCTGGTCAGGCAGCGCAAGGATTCGGTCGAGCAGTTTACCCGCGGGGGGCGGCTCGATCTTGCCGACCGGGAGAGCGCCGAGATCAAGGTGATTGAGGAATACCTGCCGCAGGCGGTGGGCGACGAAGAGATCGAGCAGGTTGTCCGGGATGTCATTGCGGAGGCGGGAACCGTCTCGATCAAGGACATGGGAAAGATCATGAAGGCCTGCAGGGAGAGCTTTTCCGGGCGTCCGGTGGATGGCGCGAAAGTCAGCGAAGTGGTGAAGGCGAGACTGACCCGGTAAGAGCAGGCTGGATCTGTCAACCTCCTGTTTGTGTTACTGTTAATAAGTGCTTCAGCAGAAACTGGACCATCTACCGGTTGAACCCGGCGTTTACGTTTACAAGAACGCCCAGGGGAAGATTATCTACGTAGGGAAGGCCCGCTCGCTGCGCCACCGGGTGCGTTCGTACTTCCAGGAGAGCCGGCCGCTCGATACCAAGACTCAGCGCCTGGTCTCGGAAATCGCCGATCTCGAGTACATAGTTACAGACAGCGAAGTCGAAGCCTTAATCCTCGAATCGACCCTGGTCAAAAAGCACCAGCCCCGCTACAACGTAAACCTGAAGGACGACAAGAGTTTCCCTTATCTCAAGTTGACCGTCAACGAACCGTTTCCGAGGATCTTCATCACCCGCCGGATCAGAAAAGACGGTGCTCTGTATTTCGGTCCCTTTCTGCCGGCGTCGTATGCGCGCCGGACGATCAAGCTGGTGAACAAGTATTTCAGACTTCGCACCTGCAACCTCGAGATCAACGGCAAGATGTCTCGTCCCTGCCTCGATTACCAGATGAAGCGCTGCCTTGGGCCGTGCGTCGCGGGACTCTGCACCAGGGAAGAGTATGGGCGGGCGGTCGAAGACGTGAAGCTTCTCCTGTCAGGCAGGACGGACGAACTGATACGGCAGCTTGAGCAGCGCATGAACAGGGCCTCGGATGAAATGCTCTATGAGGCCGCCGCCATGTACCGCGACTGGATCGCGATGGTCAAAGACATCTCCGAACGCCAGAAGATGATTCTGGAAGGGCAGGATGACTGCGACCTGTTCGGCTACCATCAGGAGGGTTCGCAGCTCGCACTGGAAGTATTTGCGATGCGCGGCGGACGCGTGGTCGGACGGCGCGAATTCTTCTGGGAGGATCTGCTGTCGTTCGATCCCGGCGAGTTCTTCTCCCAGGCGCTGAATCAGTACTATTTGCAGGACTCATTCACTCCGAAGGAAATCTATATTCCTGCAGACATCGAAGACAGCGAAGTGCTGGAAGCCTGGCTTTCCGAGCGGAAGGGGAGCAGGGTGTATATAAGGTCGCCGCGGCAGGGTCTTAAATCGGAGATGCTCGACCTTGTCATGCGCAACGCCCGCATGTCGTTCGATACGCGTTTTCGCATTCTCAAGGCCAAGGGCGAGGAACTGCTGAAGCCGCTCCAGGAGATTCTGGAGACAGACAGCCTGCCGCGCCGCATCGAGACCTTCGATATTTCCCACGTGCAGGGGAGCGAGACTGTCGCCAGCATGGTGCTGTGCGTGAACGGGGAGATGAAACGAAGCGGCTACCGGAAATTCAAAATAGAAAGTGTGAAAGGACCGGACGATTTCGCCGCGATGCGGGAGGTGATTCACCGGCATTACGAGAATACGCTCGAAGACGATGAAGGGAATCTTCCCGACCTCGTCCTTATCGACGGCGGCAAGGGTCAGCTGTCGGCGGCTGTTTCGGCGCTTGATGATCTCGGGCTGGAGAACCAGCTTGTGGCGGCGATTGCCAAGAAAGAGGAGATTCTCTTTGTGAAGGGGAGGGAAGACAGTCCGGTGGGGCTGCCGAAAGAGTCTCCCGTGTTGCACCTGATCCAGATGATGCGTGACGAAGCGCACAGGTTTGCAGTTTCCTATCACCGGAAGCGCCGCGAACTTCGTGACTTTGATTCGGAACTGATGGACATCCCGGGCATCGGCGAAGTGAGGAAGAAGGTTCTGCTGCGTGCCTTCGGCAGTCTCGAGCGCGTCAAGAAGGCGGGCTTTGACGAACTTGCCCCCTACGTCGGTCCCAAGGCCGCATCACAGATCATCGAACATTTTACCCGGAGTCAGGAATCCTGAATAAAACCTTCAGCCCGGTACGAAGCCCGTACCCCGGTCGGTCGTCCCGGAGGGACGACCGACATTGAACGGAATTCCTGCTGTTGAGGCAAAACTTTCCTTAAATATTTCCTCACATTCTGCCGATGTACTCCGTATGCTCACACTATTTTTACTTCTTGCTATGCAGGTAGTGATTCCCGGTGAACTCAGTTGCGTGGGTTCGATCCGGGAAGAGGCAATATCAGCCGACGTTTATGTGGCCGGGGTGGACAACGAAGGCACCACGACGCTGGCAAGTCCCGGACAGATTCTCTATCTGAACGGGCCGCATCTGACCGATCTGAAACCTGGGACTGTGCACAAGGTGGTCAGGCTCGAAGGTACCATTGACGATCCTTCGACGCACGTTGTGCTGGGAACCTACTTCAAAGATATCGGCAAAATCCGGATCGAAAAGGTCGGGAAAGGGAACGCCGTGGCGCGTGTTCTGTCCGCATGCCAGGGGATAATCAAGGGCGATCTGGTGATTCCTTACATCGAAAAACCCGCCATCGAGTTCAAGGGAGATCTTTCGAATTCCCTGACTCCGATCGGTACCGGTCTGACCGGATCGATTCTGCTGGGCAAGGATGACTCCCGGATGATTGGGCAGGGCCAGTTCTGCTTCATAGGGCTGGGCAGCCGCGATGGTGTGAAACTGGGGGACAGGTTCACGATCTACAGACCGCATCCGGAGTTCAACCCGAACGATATGTCGTCAGGCGGAGCCGGCGCCTTTCTGACCTATTCTTCCCGGGAGCGGAACGGGTATCAGGAGAAGATGACTACGGCGCTGCGGAGCCGCGCACTTCCTCCCATAATCCTTGGAGATATCGTGGTCGTGGAAGTCGGTGCGGGCGCTTCTACTGCAAAGGTGATCAACAGCCTTTCAGAGATTTCCCCGGGCGACATGGTGGTGAGAAAATAGTCAAGAGCCCGGCGCTTTCCAGGTTCCGGGCTTTCAGTTGCCCTGTCAGATGACGCTGAAATCGGAGACTATCGATTTGTCTCCCAGAACGGTTCCGGGACGCAGGCGGGCCCCTTCGCCGATATGGCACTGCCTGCCCACTATAGCCCTCTCGATGCGGGCGTTGGGCAGAATTCGTGAGCCGCTCCAGATTACCGAATCCTTGATCAGAGCCCCCGCCTCAACGCGGCACCCTTCTCCAAGAACTGAGTTTTCGATCGCGACCCCCTGTTTGATCACGCACTTGCCGTCAAGAATGGAAAAACTGTCGATCGACACCTGCTGCTTTTCCCAATGATTCGGTGTACAGGCTTTCTGAGGATAAACAGGCAGTTTGGTTCTTCCAGATATGACGCCGAAGGTCGCTTCCAGGTACTTCTGCGGGCTGCCGATATCCTGCCAGTAGCCGTGAGTCAGATACGAGTACACCCTCGCGCCATCCTGCACCATGGCCGGGAAGAGTTCGCGTTCGAAGCTCTGCGCTCCTTCCGCCGGGATGCGTTCGAGAATGGAGCGTTCAAGTATGTAAATGCCCGCATTGACGGTGTCACCGGTGACTTCGTCCTCGGGCGGCTTTTCGGTGAAGCGCAGGACCCTTCCATCGGAGTCTGATTCGACAAGTCCATAGCCCACCGGGTTCATCACGCGCGCGACGACGATGGTGGCGTCCGCTTTCCTGGATCTGTGATATTCCAGGACTTCAAGCAGATCCGTATCACTGAGGACGTCGCCGTTCATGACGATGCTCGTGTCGTCTATCAGGTTTTCTGCCGCCTTGAAAGCTCCGGCCGTCCCCCTCGGCAGGTCTTCGTGCGTATACCGCATCGTGACGCCGTATTTGATCCCATCGCCGAAGATGTCGGTGATCTTGCGCGGCTGATAGGAGAGACTGAGGATAATCTCGGTTATGCCGGCCCGCTTTATCCGATCTATCTGGAAAAAAAGAAAAGGTATATTGGCCAGCGGAACTATCGGTTTCGGAATGTGAAGCGCCAGCGGGCGCAGTCGCGCGCCTTTCCCTCCCGCGAGTATAAGTGCCTTGATCACTTCTTATGCCTCCGCAAGACGTTTTATAATACCACAGCACACATGTGCCGGACCTCGATCCCGGTCTGCGCATCATGATGATCCATACTGTATCCCGTTTTCTCAATTTTGTGATAGATTTATCTGACCTATGAATCTGCCGAATGCCTTGACCTTAGCCCGGATTTTCCTTGTCCCGATCGTCGTGGCGCTGCTGTTGACCGTGGAGATCAGGACCTGGGCGTTTCTGGGGGCAAGCCTTTTTCTGGCTGCTGCGCTGACCGACCTTCTGGACGGGTACCTGGCACGCAGGCGAAAGCAGGTCACGACACTGGGACGGCTTCTCGATCCGATTGCCGACAAGCTGCTGATTTCTTCGGCGCTGGTTGCCCTTGTCCAACTCAAAATCGCTCCTGCCTGGATGGTCGCGATTATCATCGGACGCGAATTCGCTGTCAGCGGCCTGCGCGGCATAGCCGCCCACGAAGGATTTTCCATCGATGTTTCCAGCCTTGGAAAAGGGAAGATGGTCACCCAGGTGGCAGCGGTTGTCGGCCTGATTCTGGGGCACAAATATGCGGGCTGGGTGCAGGCGACCGCAAATGTCCTTTTGTGGGCTGTCGTCTTTTTTGCCCTGGTGTCCATGGTCCAGTACTTCCGGGAATTCTGGTCAAAGCTTGGCACCAACATCAAACATCGCGAGCGCAGGCGCCTCAAGATCCTCAGGAGGCGCAAGCAGTGGGCCGCCCAACGTCGTGAGCTCACACGTTTGCGAAAGCTGGAGAAGCTGCGCAAGCAGGAGGCCAGGGTGGGGCCGCCTTCGCCCTGACAACTTCCGGAGATTCGTCATGCTCAGTGACAACGAGAAGACTGTGCTGCTGAAGCTCGCCCGCAGCGCACTGGAATCCTGCCTCGATGGCCGGAGCATTCCTCAGTGCAGAATCGCGCACAAAGCTCTCCTCGAATCGAAGGGCGCATTCGTCTCGCTGCATTCGGGTGAAGAATTGCGCGGTTGCATCGGGCAGCTCTTTCCTGATCGTGAACTCTACAGGATCGTCCAGTACTGCGCCGTCAGCGCGGCGCTGGAAGATACGCGGTTCCTCCCGGTTGCGAAGGAGGAACTCCAGGACCTGAACATAGAGATTTCGGTGCTGACGCCGTTCCGCCGTATAGAGAAGAAGATTGACGTGATAGAGGTCGGTAAGCACGGGCTGTACATCACGCGAGGATTGTCGCGTGGTCTTCTGCTGCCGCAGGTGGCGACGCAATATGGGTGGGACCGGATCGCCTTCCTGAGACATACGTGCCGCAAGGCCGGACTGCCCGATTCCGCATGGCAGGACTCTCAGAGCGTCATTCATACCTTTGAAGCTGAAGTCTTCTCTGAACCCAGGCTGGAAGAGTCGGATCTTCTGCCCCGGTTTTCCCGGAACGGCCGTTCGTGATATAAATTTAGACATATGAAGCTAAGCGGAATCACACTTTTTCGCATCGGCGGAATCGATATAGTCATCGACTACTCCTGGTTTATCATCTTCTTTCTCGTCATCTACACGATGGCCGAAAGCTATTTCCCGCAAGCCCATCAGGACTACTCCGTGCAGCAGTACTGGATCATGGGGACCGCGGCCGCCGTTCTGCTTTTCATGTCCATACTGCTCCATGAACTCGCTCATTCGTTCGTTGCCATAAAGCTGGGCGTGAGAATCACCAGCGTCCGGCTGCTTGTTTTCGGTGGCCTCTCCCAGGCCTCGTCGGAACCTCAGAACGGGCGGGATGAGTTTCTCATCGCCGTTGCGGGCCCGGCGACGAGCATGGCTCTCGGGGTGTTCTTCCTCGTGGTCTATTCATACTTCAACATAGCTGGAATGGTCACGCCAGTGGCCAGCGTTGCAGGATGGCTCGCCTTTGCAAACATCCTTCTTGCACTCTTCAACATAATTCCGGGATTTCCGCTCGATGGCGGCAGAATCCTCCGTGCGTTCCTCTGGGACCGCTGGAACGACATGGGGAAGGCTACAAGAGTAGTCAGCCAGGTCGGAAACGGATTCGCTCTCTTTCTGATTCTGTTCGGCATACTGCAGATCCTGCTGGCCCAGAGTCTCCTGTCCGGGTTGTGGCTCGTCTTCATCGGCCTGTTCATGAAGCAATCGGCCCTCGGGAGCTACCAGGCTGTCATGCTGCGCCGAGCGCTTTCGGGGGTTCAGATACGGCAGATCATGACCGAGGACGTGGTGAAAGTGGACTGGCTGATCTCGATCGAGGATTTGATTCAGAAATATGTCTACAAGCACCAGTTCACGGATTTCCCCGTATTCAACCGCGATGAGTTCATCGGGATGGTTTCGCTTGAAGAGGTGAAGAAGATCGCAAAGGATCTGCGGATCTTCAAGCAGGTCCGTGACATAATGACTCCCGTCGAGCTGGTGCCCTGTCTCAAGCCGAGTGACGACGCAACGGAGGCTCTCTCCCGTATGGTTTCAGGAGATATCGGCCGGATGCCGGTTGTGGAAGACGGGCGGCTCCTCGGGATTGTTTCGCGGCACGACATCATGAATTTCTTCAAGATCAAGTCGGATCTTGGCACAGCCTGAGAGAAAACGAAGGGGGGACCTATGATCCGCTCCATTATGCTCGCTCTGGCCGAATCTCCTCATGATGCGGGAGCCAGGAACTATGGCTTATGGCTCGCCCGCAAAATCGGCAGTTCCATTCACCTGCTTGCCGTGGTCGATATTTCCGCCTTCGAAGTTCCCGTACTCGGCACCCCGGACGGCTTCATGCCTCCGGTGGTCGCGCCTCCCTTGAAAGAGAGCAGGTCATTGATGAACGACCTGCTTGAATCTGCCAGGGAACGCCTGTCGCATTTCGCGGAGCAATGCTCATCAAGGGGAATTCCCGTTTCGATGGAGGTCAAGACCGGGATTCCGGGTGAAGTCATCGGCAGGAGCGCCGTCGCCCATGACATCGTGGTGATGTCTCGCGCCGGATACAGCAGGAGCGGCGCGATCTCATCCATCGATCCGGTGGCGGCACCGGCGATCCGCAACTCCGCACGTCCCGTTCTCATCGCAGGATCGGAGTTCCGCGAAGGAAACGATGTGCGCAATGTGCTTGTCGCCTATGACGGAAGCAATCATGCGGCACGGGCCCTGCTTGTGGCGGCGGAACTGGCGGGCCGCCCCGGGGTCAGTTGCACGCTCCTCACGGTGGCGCAGTCAGAGGAAACCGGGGAGGAGATCCTTGTTCCCGCGGAGGCGTTTCTGTTGCATCACAACATCGTTCCTCGCAGGCAAGTGATCGTAAGTTCAAAGCCTTCGGAAGTGATCTGCGGACTGGCGGCATCAGAGGGAGTTGACCTCCTGGTGATGGGCGCGTACGGCCACAGTCCTATCAGGGAGGTATTGTTCGGCAGCACGACCGAGCGCGTCCTGTCGCACTGTACCGCGAGTGTCGTCCTTCAGTCCTGAGGAACGTTTGCGGAAGATTTTGTGAAATAAAATCGTCCTTTCCGAAACATTACGATCAAGACAGCACCCCCGGCGGGCGGGTATCCCACTAACCTCCTTTCGACAGACTCAACATAGTACCGCCGGGGCCCCCCTCCCTTGCAGTGGGCCCGGATGAGGGCTTTCTCCCCGTGGCTCTCTTCATCCTGGTGATTTTCGAAACAGCGTCGGGACCGTAGCCGTATTTAGCCAGTTCCCTGGCCAGCCTCTTTCGTCCGCGATGAATCCGATTGATGACATTCTGATAACGCTCAGGGTGGAGTTCCTTCACTATCTCCCCCGAATCCAGCCCTTCCAACAGCAGTTCGACCGCCTGACGCTGTCCGGGTGAAAGAAGCTCCAACGATTG
This sequence comes from Acidobacteriota bacterium, assembly GCA_012719355.1. Taxonomy (GTDB): domain Bacteria; phylum Acidobacteriota; class UBA6911; order UBA6911; family UBA6911; genus UBA6911. Next base: position 47,695 of record JAAYAM010000183.1, on the reverse strand, counting down.
TTCGACAATCTTCTGCAGTTCGCCAAACGATGCACTCAGTTCGGGAGAAGATGCCGGAACCGATTCCGGTTTGGCGGTCAGGTCCTGTTCGCTGAGCGGGGCAAACCGCTGGGTCTTGCGGTAATAGTTTCCCAGCTTCTTTCGCAGTATCCCGACGGTCCAAACCAGGAGGCCCTTCTGCAGTTCAAGACCGGGACGCTTGGCGATCATGGTGAGGAGCGTGTCCTGGACAATGTCCTCTGCATCAGTGGCGTTGAGGATCCGGATCGTGGTGAGTCTCTGCAGTACCGTTCTTATAGCCCTGATCTCTTCGTCGCTCCACTCGGCCCGCTCTGAGCAGATCTCGCGGGGCTCTTTCTCCAAAGCGGAACTCTCGCCGATGAGAAAGGAAAATTGATATTCGAGAGGATAACAGGAGATGTTGTGCACAGCAGCCCTCCAATCCAAATTCCAATTGCGATTTGAATTGAGGGATCGCTGAGGCGATTATCAAACTAAGCCGAGCCCCGGCGTCTGTCAAGGGGTTTGTGATCCGAACTAAGGAACTATGTATCGTGACAGCTCATCCGGGGCGTAGTAGCCGGGCCTCGCCGATACCGTCGCTCCGGGGGCATTGACCCTGACCCTTATCTCGCGGTAAGTGCCATCCTTATTCGGATTCGAAGAAACATATCCGATCGTGTACTGGTTGCGCAACTCCTCGTCCACCTGCGCATAAATATCGCCCAGCTGGCCGAAAGTGTTCGGGTACAGAACGCGTCCGCCGGTTTCAAATGACAGTTTCCTCAGTGCGAGGTCGGCATTGACAAACACCTCGTGCGGGACGTCCTCATACTCCTTTATAGCCAACTGCTTGATTGCTTCCGTCTTGCTGACCACGTACATGGCGGCCTCGGATCTCACTGCTGCATCGAGCGCTTCCTTGTAGCTCACCGCGCTGTTAGTGTCGAGGCCGTCGCTCATTATGATTATTGCCTTCTTTTCCCTGATTCCCTTGAATAAGTCAGTTGAAACGAGCCAGATGGCATCCCAGAGTTTTGTCGCGCCCTTGCAGTAGATCGAAGTCAGGACCGGATCGACCCTTTCCGTCCTGCGTCCCCAGTCCATTTTCAACCTGATCTCGCTGTCGAAGCTGATAAGCGCGAATTCGTCTTCGGGCTTAAGGTTCTCGATGAATCTTTTGGTGGCGTACTTAATCGTGCCCCACTCGGTGCGGACACTACCACTGGAGTCCAGGACGATCGCAATCCGGGCAGGGAGTCCTTCCTGTGCGAAAAAGACGATTTCCTGCGGTTCCCCGTCCTCGTAGACGCGGAACGCGTCCTTCTCGAGTCCTTTGAAAAAGCCGCCTTCCTGCTTCCGCACCGTCACCGGCACCGTGACCATGTTCACTTCGACGCCGATTTTGAATCCCTGGTCTTCGGCGGGTCCGGGTCCCTGCTGTCCCGGCAAAACGGCTGCTGTCAATGCGAGGAGCAGAATCAGGAACAGGCGAGTCCAAATTCTTTGTTGGGACATCTCAGGCTAACTCAAGATCCGGAGCGATTCAGGGATTTTCTCCTCTCCAGTACGGCAGGGAGTCTGTCATAGATTCCCCCGAATCCTCCATTGGACATTATCACGATCAGGTCGCCTTCGCGCGCCTCTTCGTCAATTTTACGGATTATACCGTCGACAGTTCCAAGATTCCACGCGGCGCATCCACGGTGCCGCAGATCCTTCACCAGCTGTTCTTCATCGAGTCTTTCTGCGGCAGGCACTCTTTCCGGCCTGAACAGCGCGGGGAGAGCAACGCAGTCCGCCAGACTCAGTGCCTCGGCAATTTCGTTCTGAAACACGCTGCGCCGGCTGGTTGCGGACCGAGGCTCATATACCGCCCAGATACGTGCAGGACGGAATATCTCTCTCACCGTGTGCAGTGTCTCCTTCACCGCTGTGGGATGGTGTGCAAAGTCCTCATAGACATCGATTCCACCTACACTCGCTATGCGCTGCAGCCGGCGTCTGACGCCCGCGAAAGACTCCATCGCTCCCCTGATAAGGTTCGCCGGAATCCCAAGGCGATTGAGAATCGCCGTAGCGGCCAGCGCATTGCGGACATTGTAATTACCGTAGACAGTCATACGGAAACGCTCGAAGACCTTCTTCCTGTGCAGCACATCGAAGCAGTATCGCTCGCCGTCCCATTCCGGGCGACCCGCACTCCAGTCGCTCTCCGCGTTCGACCCGAACGTCTCTCTTGCACACAGGCATCTATCGCTGACCTCGAGAGCGGCCGGGCTGTCGGCTCCCACCACGAGGAAACCTTTCCCTGGAATGAGATTGACGAAGCGCCGGAACTGCAGCTTGATGGCATCGAGATCAGGATAAATGTCGGCATGATCGAATTCGACGTTGCCGATCACCGCGTGATAGGGGAGATAGTGCAGGAATTTCGGGCCTTTGTCGAAAAAGGCCGAATCGTATTCGTCCCCCTCGATCACAAAGTGCTCACCACCCCCGAGACCGAAACTGGATTGAAAGTTCTCCGCGATACCTCCTATGAGAAAATCCGGCGTCCGTCCTGCGGCATGCAGTCCCCAGGAGATCATTGCGGTTGTCGTGGTCTTGCCGTGCGTTCCGGTGACGACGACCGGGGTTTTCTTTCGCAGAAAGAAGTTCTTAAGCGCTTCCGGAAACGATGTCATGTGAAGCCTCGCGTCGAGAGCTGACTCCACTTCAGGATTTCCCCTCGACAGGGCATTCCCCACCACGACGAGATCCGGTTCGGGATGAAGGTTCTTCACGTCGAATTCCTGGGCGACCTGAATTCCTTTTGCCGCCAGAAAATCACTCATCGGCGGATACACACCCTCGTCCGAGCCGGTGACGACGTATCCGGACTCTTTGAGCATGGCCGCCAGCGAAGCCATCCCCGTTCCGCATATTCCGATCAGATGAATCCGACGAATCGCATTGTCTCGCATGCCGTGACTCTATCAGAAAGAAGACAGCCGGACCAATACATCTCTTCTGAACTTCCGAATGGCCTTATTTGACTCGCCTCACCCGTTGGGCTAACGTTTAGGTAACCGGGTGAGGTCGATGCATCATAACTTTCCCACCAGACTTGGCGAACTGAAAAAAAGTTCGTATCACGAAATCCACGGCGGCAATCGGAGCGTCAAAGATGAGATGCGGATGAATCTGCAGGCGGCGCTGCAGCGGCGCGAACCGCTTTTCCCAGGAATCATCGGCTACGATGACTCGGTGCTTCCCCAGATCATCAACGCGATACTGAGCAGGCACGACATGATCCTGCTGGGGTTGCGCGGCCAGGCGAAGAGCCGCATCCTGCGGTCACTGGTGCGCTTTCTGGATGGATGGATTCCTGCCGTGGCCGGCTGCGAGATCCATGACTCCCCTTATGCGCCGGTCTGCCGCCGCTGCCGCGTGATGCTCGAGGAAATGGGCGACGATCTGCCGATCGAATTCGTGCCGCGGGAGAATCGTTACTTCGAAAAACTTGCTACCCCCGATGTAACGATTGCAGATGTCATAGGCGACGTCGATCCGATAAGGGCGGCCAAAGCAGGCCTGCACCTTTCCGATGAGATGACTATCCATTACGGTCTTCTGCCGCGCGCCAACAGAGGGATCTTCGCACTCAACGAACTGCCGGATCTGGCCGGAAAAATCCAGGTCGGGTTGTTTGACATTCTCCAGGAAGGCGACGTACAGATTAAAGGCTATGCCGTGCGCATGAAGCTGGATGTGTGCATGGTCTTCTCCGCCAATCCTGAGGACTACACCGCCCGTGGCAAGATCATCACTCCGTTGAAAGACAGGATCGGATCGGAAATCCGCACCCACTATCCGGCGAGTCTGCAGGAGGGAATGTCGATCACCAGGCAGGAGGCATGGTTGAACCGGAGTTCTGTGGCTCTGCATATTCCGGCCTTCATCGCGGAAATCGTCGAAGGGATAGCGTTTGCGGCCCGCAAGGATGCGCGCATCGATCGGCGGAGCGGGGTGAGCCAGCGCCTCTCCATCACATGCCTCGAAAACACGGTGTCCAATGCCGAGCGGCGGACCTGTATACACCGCGAGAAGCGTGTGGTTCCCAGGGTTGGAGATATTTATGCCGCCATTCCCTCCATCACAGGAAAATTTGAACTCGAATACGAAGGGGAGCTGTGCGGAGCAGACACGATTGCGCGTGAGCTCATCCGGACTGCCGTTGGTGAGTGTTTCCAGAAACACTCCGACGGCCGGGACTTCAGGCGCATCATAGACTGGTTTGAGCTCGGCGGCACGCTCCACATCGGCGCCGATGCGTCCACCATGGAGTGCATGAATCACTTCCGCGGAATTCAGGGGCTGCTCGAGACGTCGGACGAGATCCTCGGACCCGGGCAGCATCCTTCGGAGCAGCGTGTGGCTGCGGCAGAGTTCATTCTTGAAGGCCTGTACGCACAGAAAAAGATCAGTCGAAACGAAGAGCGCGTTTTCAGCGTCCTGGAAAGAGTGCAGGAGCGGGAGCCATATTTCACGGATTTCATCGAAACCCGGAAAAGCAAGAAATGGAACTGAAGCTCCTGCCTGGTTTTTCATGAAGTCCGTCAACTACTCCAGATACGTCGGCGAAGACTGGGATTCGCTCAGTCTCGAGGAACTCCTTCACAAGCTGTCGGATTTTCTCCTGCAATCCGGGTTCGATGATCCCTACCTGGAGGAGTTCCGCGACTCTGACCGGGATCTTCAGGATCTCCACCAGGCTATTCTGCAGGCGCTCACTCAGGGGGAGATGGAGACGGACGAATTTCAGGATGACTCCGAGGTCGCCCAGCTCATCCGTCACCTTGTCCGGAAGCTCGAAAAGGAAGGTTACATACGCACCAGGAGAGGAGAGAAACCGGCGGCCGGAATGGGGGCCCGCTCGCAACTTAAGGAAGGAGCGGTGCGTTTCGAGCTGACTGACAAGACCATCGACTTCCTCGGATACAAGACGCTGAAGAACCTGCTCGGTTCGCTCGGAAAATCGAGTTTCGGGCGCCACGACACGCGCGATCTGTCCACAGGAGTCGAGTTGACAGGTGCAACCAAACCCTACCAATTCGGCGACACTTTGAACCTCGATGCCAGCGGTACCATCCTGAACTCCATCAGGCGCGCAGGATTGAAGAACCCGGTCGAGATCGATTATCCCGATCTCGAAATTCACCAGAGTGAATACCAGTCGTCGTGCGCCACGGTGATGATGCTCGACTGCAGCCACAGCATGATTCTGTACGGCGAAGACCGGTTCACCCCGGCGAAGAAGGTCGCACTTGCTCTTTCCCACCTGATCAGGACCCAGTACCCTGGCGACACGCTCCATGTTGTTCTGTTTCATGATTCCGCAGAGGAAATCCCGCTGGGGCGGCTTGCGCGGGTCCGGGTGGGGCCCTTCTACACCAACACCTGTGAAGGACTGAGGCTGGCTCAGCGCATCCTGGCGAGGGAAAGCAAAGACATGCGGCAGATCATAATGATTACCGACGGCAAACCGTCTGCGGTCACCGAACCTGACGGCACCATATACAGGAATGCCTTCGGCCTCGATCCCTATGTGGTCGGGGCTACATTCAAGGAAGTCAGCCAGTGCCGCCGATCCAATATCCTGATCAATACGTTCATGCTGGCGCACGATGCCGACCTGGTTGCTTTCGTGCGTAAGGTGACCGAGGTCTGCCGGGGCAAGGCATATTTCACCACTCCCCATTCCCTCGGCAAGTATATCCTGATGGACTACATGCGCAGGAAAGTCCAGCGCGTTCACTGATCAGCGGATCAGCGAATAAACGGCGGCGTCATGCGGCAGGCTCTGAAGCAGCACCCGGTTGCGAAGGATTCCTTCCGGGTGGGCTCCGGCTTTCTCGGCAACGCGGCGGCTGGCGCGGTTCTCCACCGCAATGAGGATCTCGAAACGGACCAGGTCGGTGTGCCTGAGGCCCCAGCCGTATAGTTTCCTGACGGCCGCGGTCGCGACTCCACGGGACGTGGCGCCGGATCTCACCCAATACCCTAGGTTGGCCACGCGGTTGATCCGGTCGATCCTGTTCAATCCACAGCCTCCCAGATAACGACCTGTTTTCGACACCATGGCAAATTCGAATTCGCTCCCCTGGTGAAAAGCATCTACCTGTGTCTCGAGCCAGGTTCGGGTTTCGTCGATCGAATACTCCGGGTGGCACCACGGCATCCAGGGAATAAGTTCCGCAAGGGACTCACGCACCGCCTCATACACGTCGGTGCAGTCGTTGAGCGTGTAAGGCCGGAGAGTTACGTCGAATTCAGCATGCATTGAGTCTTCCTCGCTTGGATTCACGTCCTGAAGTAGATTACCGCGACTGTTATTCCGATCGCTACCACGATCCGGCGCAAGGTGGAGGCTTTGATGCTGCCGGCGAGCCGTCCTCCCAGGAAACCGCCGGCGAGAGCGCCTGCAGCCATGATCAGCGCCGTGAGCCACAGTACCCTGCCTGAAAACAGAAAATAAACCGCAGCCGCAATGTTCGCGCTCAAAGCTATCGCCTGTTTCGACGCGTTGAGCCGCGTCAGAGAATCGTCGAGAGTCAGCGCCAGGGCGGCAAGGACAATCACGCTGAGACCCGCGCCGAAATAGCCTCCGTACACGGCCGCCAGCCCGATCGGTACCATGCTCCAGATCCCTGGCGCCCGCGTCTCAGCTTCGGGCCGCCGCGCCAGCCTTTTTCGGACCGGTTCCTGGATTGCGACCAGCAGGGATGCTGTCAGGATGAGATACGGCACGAGAGCCTGGAAGAGCTCTTCGGTTGTCATCAGCAGCAGTGTCGCGCCCACGGCTCCCCCGGTCAATCCCACAGGCAGCATCAGAAAGAGCCGTTTCTTCTGCCCGCCGAGATCCCCTGTCTGGGCGAGCGTGGCGCCCAGGTACCCCGGACACAGCGCCACAGTGTTTGTGATATTCGCCGAAAGTGGGGGAACTCCGATCAACAGCAGCACCGGGAAGGTGATCAGCGTCCCTCCTCCCGCGAGGGCATTGACCGCACCTGCGAAGACAGCCGCCAATCCTGCTATCAGGAGATCCATACCTTCCGTCATGCCGTTGCCCTGGATGCAACATCAGCCATCTACAGCTTCTAACTGTTAACTGTCGAACCTGATGCGGTCGGAAACCCGGACGGTCTCTTTTATTCCTATCGCAAGAATGCGGTCTCCCGGAACTATCCTTTCCATAACCTGGATGCCACTGACCACTCTTCCAAAGCAGGTGTTGAGTCCGTCGCGGTAAGGAAGCGGTGCAAGCGCTATGAAGAAGCCGCCGGAGTGGGTATCGTGGCCGGTCAGCGTCATCCCGATGCTCCCTCTTTCGAACGGCCGCATGTTGATCTCATTTCTCAACGAGCCGCCGAACCCCGCTTTGTCCCGGAAATCCTCGACTGCAACCATCTCTGACGGAAAAACCCTGTCGAATCTTGTTCCATCGTATCCCCCGCGCATCGCGCTCGAGACGAAGAACGCGACAGTGGCAGGCGCATCCTCGCGAAAGAGTTCGACCTCCAGCGTTCCCCTGGTGGTATGGATCACGGCAATGGTTCGGTTGTTGCGGCTGAAGGCGAGGGTGCGCGCGACCGCTTCAGTCATCGGAATTCCCGAGACGGCGGGAGATTGCGTGGGCGGTGGCTCCTGATCACAGACGGGTTTTTCCCTGAGCCGGCACACGGCGTCTATCGCCCGTGCTGTCAGTTCAGGATCATGTCCGCCGGCCAGTTTTTCGAAACAGGGCACCGCGTCATGATAACCCAGCCGCACGAGCGCAGTGACGGCAAATCCCACGAGCGAGCGTTCTTCGGGAGTCGCGCCCCGGAGTTCGTGTATGTGCCGGTGAATGCGGGCGGCATCGCTCTCGAAGCCGATTTTCCCGAGAGCTTCAATTGCACGGATTCTCACGGCCGGAGACGTGTCGTCGAGAAGCCGGCCCAGTTCAAACCTTGCCCTGGGATCCGGTTCCAGCCGCCTGAAGCGCAGCGCGTCACGATCCTGGATCTCGCCTATCGCGAATGCCGATGCCGCCCTGACCGCAGCATCTCCTTCTCTGCAGCAGCGGTAGAGGAGAGTGAGCGCCTCGGGAGAACCGATGCGCGCCAACCCCGTCGCGCACCATCGGCGCACTTCCGGATAAGGATTAGAGAGGAGGTTCCTCTCAAAGAAACCGTCGTGTCCGATCCGGGACGCATCGACGCGTCGGAGGATCTCGGCGAAATAGCCTGCCCGTTCGAGTTCCTGTCTGGCTCTGTATCGGTCGCACCCTACACATGGCAAAAGGATAGCGATCAGGAGTACAGGAAGAAGTCTTCGGGTTCGTGCCACAGCGGATGTTCTCTTCTTTGTCATGCGGTCATTCGAATTTGAGGCCGGTTATCTCGTACGATATCTGTTTCGGATCCCAGTAGTACTCGACCGACTCGACTCCGATCGTGAACGCCCTTCGCTCCAGCGGCTGCATCGGCCTGTTGGTGAGTCCCTTGCCGGGCCTGAGTGCGAATGCCGTTCTTTCTTTCGAAACCTTGCCCCACATATCAAAGAGAGTCACATGCATTTCCACCGCGTGCAGCTTCCGGTCGCCGTCATTCACGAGCGTTCCCGAGATCGTTGCAATCCTGGCATTATTGAAGCTTATTCCGAGGACCGCCTTGACATTTTCTATTTTGACCCTGGTCTTGTAGTACTCGAAATTGGTATCGCCGGCCCGCAGCAGACCTTCGACCACTATTCCGGAGCTTCCCGCCTGGGGCGAGCTCCCCTGGAAGCGTACGAAAAAGTAGACTGCAGCCAGCAGCACCACCAGCACTCCTGCGGAGATCCATAACATCACAGGACTGAAAGATTTTTGCGGTTGAGACTTAAACTCCAGCATAGTAATGACCTTTGGCTCCTGTTGGCACAAATGAAAGGCGTCATTATATCAGATCCACGGGCTTCTAAGGGAAAGGAGCGGGGCAACAAAAGCATGTGATAAATGCCGCTTGATATGATAGCTTTTCGATTTCAGGGATGGATGATGATGCGAAACAGCATAGTTACTCAACTTATGTTTGTCTTACTGGTTCCGTTATGTATGGCATCGGGTGGGAATAACGTCCCTCTGCCTGATCTGCACACGAAGCGCCTGCTCAACGATCTGCAGATTACGGTCGTGCCGACAGAGCGCCTTGGCGAGAGCATGACCATCGGGCTTGTCGTGCGCTATGGCTCCGCCTTCGATACGGAAAGCAAGGGGGGACTGGCCAACCTGGTTTCCAGGATGTTTGGGAAGGCCACAGTCGACAAGACCATGCAGAGCATCCAGGATGAACTCTCCTATATCGGCGCTACGCTCGAGGTAAAGTCTGACTGGGACGGCTTCCGCTTCATCCTGAAGGGAGAAAGCTCAAAAGTCGAACGATCCCTCCTCCTGCTTTATCAGGTGGTTGCCGAGGCTCAGTTCAACGAAGCCGATTTCAACTCGGTGAAAGAATCGCTCATAGAGGAAATTCGGAAAACTCCTGATCCGCGCCGGAACATTCATGCCCGGTTCCACGAAACGCTTTACAGCGGCACCACGTATGGGAGACCCATCCAGGGTACGTATGTGACAGCATCGAATATAGGACTCGGTGACGTGCGGCTTTTCTACCGCAGGTTCTTCTCCCCGGGTCAGGCATCACTGGTGGTTGTCGGGAATGTCTCCCCTGATCAGGTGCTTCAGAGAGCATCGCGGATCTGGGGCGTCTGGGTTCGGAAAGACGACGTGCCTTTCACTTTCCTTCCGCCGCGCAATCCTGCGGGAAGGCAGGTTTTCTTTGAAGATGATCCCGATTCGACGGCGGCCCAGTTCATCATAGGAAACCTTTTTCCCGCTCGTCACGAATCGGCTTTCGTGAATGCACGGCTGGCGGCCCATATCTTCGAGGCGCGTCTGACGAAGGCGTTGCCCACATCGCTGGTGACGGTCGCCACTGATGGGCGGCGCATGTCGAGTCCTTTCTATGTTCAGGGTCAGGCAGCCGTGGAGCAGGCGGTCGAACAGATCCAGACCGTCGAACGAATCGCTGAGGAACTCAAGACAGGCGAGGTGTCTCCAGAGGAGCTGGAAACGGCCAAGGCGTTTTTCATAGAGGAATTCAACCGGGACCTTGTAACCACCGAAGGCATCTGCAGGATCATACTGGACTCGGAGCTGTATCACCTCGGCAGTAATTATGCTGCGATCTTTCCCGCGCAGGTGATGCGGTGCGACGCAGACGCCATCCGGCGGGCGGCCAACCAGTGGATTTTCCCCGGCGGGCGCATCCTCCTCGTCCGCGGCCCGGCAGCGCTGCTGAAGCCGGCCCTCCAGTCCATCGCTAATGATCGGGACTCGAAAAATTCTGCCGCCGTCGCCGGCCAGGAGTGATTCTGCCGTCTGGCTTCTCTTTTCCCATCTGCTATACTGATATTGCCTTGGGTAGATGGGATTGCAAAGACAAAGAGATGTCATTTCCAACAATCGAATTATCCTCTCCGCCCTGCTTGCTTTTCTTGGCCTTATGGCGGCATTTGCCCAGCCATTGAATTCGCCGGGACCCCTGGGTCCCCCCAGCGACGGTCCCTTCACTCAGTATCACGGTACTCCGGAGTTTACATTCGTGAGAATGGTGTATACGGGATTAGGACCATCCGGGTACTACAAAGCCTGGTATACAGATTGGCCGAAGTCTGACCGGCAGTTCATCCTTGGCGTCCGCAGGCTCACCAACATACGGGTGGCGTCCGAGCCACGGACCATCGCCCCCACCGATCCGGAGATGTTCGATTATCCCTTCATCTACTCGGTTGAGTGCGGTCACTGGAACCTGACCGAACAGGAAGTGACTGCGCTGAGGGAATATCTCAACAGGGGAGGGTTCCTGTTCTGTGACGATTTCTGGGGGAGCTGGGAGTGGACTAATTTCGAACGGCAGATCTCCCGGATTCTTCCCGGCTCGAAAATAGTCGAGCTTCCCATGAGCCACCCCATATTCCACTCTTATTACAATATCAACCGCATTGTTCAGATCCCCAACGTCGGGAATGCGATGTATTCCGATCAGACCCACGAGCAGGATGGCTTTCATCCTCACTGTCGCGGCATTTTTGACGAACGCGGGAGGCTTATCGTAATAATCAACTGGAACACTGATCTGGGTGATGCCTGGGAATGGGCCGATTTGCCCGGATTTCCGGCCAGGTTTTCAACCTACGCTTACCAGATCGGCATAAATGCAATCGTTTATGCTATGAGCCACTGAGGGCCCGGGTAGTTCACATCTTCAGAATCAGGTCAGGGGGCCTATGACCGCGATTTTCGAACTGCTTTTCAAATACCGGCCGCTGCTGTACGAGAGGGGTACGATCGCATTCGATCCCTACTGGCCTCCGTATGTGACATGGATTCTTCTGGCCGGCGCCCTGGCCGGCGCATGGTTCATCTATCGGGCGTCGGCAGCGGCGCTCCCGTGGTCCTGGCGTTATGGCTTGTCGTCGCTCAGGGCCGCCGCTTTTCTCGTCATCATTCTCATTCTTCTCCAGCCTGTCTTGCGGATCCACTCCGTGCTGCCGCAGGAGAGCTTTGTCGCTGTCGCTTATGACGCCAGCAAGAGCATGGAGATCAGGGACGGCCCGGAGGGGCAGTCCAGGCTCGACGTTGAACGTCACCTTCTCCGGTCCGCGGACAACCCATGGCTTGATGAACTAGGGAAGAAGTTCAAGCTACGCTTCTTCCGGTTCTCGCATTCGGCAGAGCGCGTCCAGGCATTCGAAGACACCGCACGCCACGGCCAGGTGACAGACCTCGAGAGGACTCTCGACCAGATTTCCGGCGAACTGGCAAACGTTCCTGCTGCGGGAATCGTCCTCATCACCGACGGCGCGGATAATCGTTCGAGCGACCTGGACCGGACCGCATCCCGGTTGCGGGCGCGCAATACTCCCATCTACACCGTCGGCATCGGTTCCACCTCTTTTCTGCACGACACCGAAATCACGGGAGTCACGACTGCGAGGAAAGTACTTAGGGATACGGTCATGGAGGCGGAGGTCTCGGTGCGGTCAAACGGGTATGCGGGCAGGCGCGCCCGCCTCCTTGTGCTGGACCGGAACCGCCTGCTGCAGAACCAGGAGATCACACTGGGGAGCGATGGAGAAGTAAAAGTCTACCGGACACATTTCAGCAGCCAGACCGGTGGCCCAAGGGAGTTCAAGTTCCGCGTGGATCCGTTCCAGGACGAGATTATCAAGGAGAACAATGACCGGACTGTCCTGGTGGAGGTGGATGATGCGCATCCTGAAATCCTCTATGTTGAGGGCGAACCCCGATGGGAATACGCGTTCCTCAGGCGTGCTGCGGTGCAGGACCGGAACGTGCGGCTCGTAACGTTGCTGCGTCAGGCCGACGGTAAGTTCCTGCGCCAGGGGATCGAATCTCCGGCGACACTCGAAAAGGGTTTCCCGACTGACAGGGCGGAGCTGTTCAAATACAAAGCGATACTGCTTGGAAGCGTGGAAGCGAGTTTCTTCACATTCGATCAGCTTCGGATAATTTCCGATTTCGTCAGCCGGCGTGGAGGAGGATTTCTGATGATCGGCGGCAGAAACTCGTTCGGCCAGGGAGGATATGTCAACACGCCGATCCAGGACATGCTTCCGGTCAATCTCGGTGCAGGCGCTCGAGATACTCAGGGATTCGAAGACACCGAATTCAAAGTGCGGCTGACAGATTACGGCTACCAGCACCCGATCACCCGCATCTCACTGGCGAAAGATCAGAACCGGAAGCGGTGGACGGATGCCCCGGCTCTGGTCGGGTTCAACCGTGTTGCCGGGCCGAAGCCGGGTGCGACCGTTCTTGCCATGGCCGACTCACGCGCTGCGGGCGGCGCAGATCCCGTTTTGCTGGCTTTCCAGCGCTTCGGGAGAGGCAAGTCCGTGGCATTCACGACAGCATCAAGCTGGCGCTGGAAAATGGGGAATGTCCATAGCGACAACTTCCAGGAGCTATTCTGGAAACAGATGCTGCGCTGGCTGGTGAGCGATGTTCCGGACCCGGTCGGTACGGGCACAGAAGAGAGTTACTATGCTCCCGATGAGACTGCCGTCATACGGGCGGAAGTCAACGATGAGTCGTTCCTCCCGCTTAACAACGCCCAGGTGACCGCCCAGGTTAAATCGCCGTCGGGCCGATCGACGCCACTCCATTTCTCATGGGATGTCGAGAAGGACGGATCCTATGTAGCCGCATTCAAGCCTGAGGAAGAAGGGATTTACGAAATCACGTCGGAGGCATTCCAGGGCAGCAGGAGTCTGGGAAGAGCAAAATCAAATTTCCTTGTCGCCGGATCCACGAAGGAATTTCACAACGCCTCGATGAATTCCGCCCTTCTCAAACGGCTGGCGTCGGAAAGCGGAGGACGTTACTACACGCCGGACAATGCCGGCACCATTGCCGAAGACATTTCCTACATCGACAAAGGATCGTCCTCGCATCTGGAAGAGAAAGAGCTCTGGGATATGCCGTTTCTGTTTCTGCTGCTGGTGGGGCTGATATCGGCGGAATGGATCCTGAGAAAACGCAGGGGGCTGGCATGAAACGGAACCGGGGAGCAACGATGGCCGCAGTCGTTCTGCTGATGGCGCACCTGGCGGCTGCGACTGAACCGGGCGCGCGATGGGCCATTCTGATCACGGGGGTGAGCGGCGATCCCCAGCTGCAGGACATGTACCTGAAGGAACTGACCGAGCTGAGATCCGTGCTGGAGGAGCGCATGGCCATTCCCCGTGACGGAATTACTGTCCTGTTTGACGATCCCGCCAGAGATTCGGCACTGATACAGCACAAGTCGACCCGTTCCGATCTTCAGGATGTGTGCCGGCGGCTGGCGGCGGCAGTCAATCAGAACGATCTCGTTTTCGTCTATATCGGCGGGCACGGCAACTACGACGGCGAGACATACAAACTCAACCTCGTGGGACCCGATCCGACCGCCGCCGAACTGGCTTCGATGCTGTACTCAATCCCTGCCGGACGATTTGTCATCGTCAATACCACGAGCTGCAGCGGAGGGAGTCTCGGCGACCTGTCACAAAAGGGAAGCATCGTCATCACCGCTACCAGGAGCGGCATGGAAAAGAACCAGACCAGTTTCGGCCGCTACTTTATCGAAGCGCTCGGGGACGACGCCGCTGATACGGACAGGAACCGGCGGCTGTCCGTCGCAGAAGCCTTCCTGTATGCGAACCGGAAAGTCGAAGAACACTACAAGACCGAAGGAAAACTGCAGACGGAGCATCCGGTTTTGGAAGATAACGGTGACGGCAAGGCTGAAAGCAGGCCTGCGCCGGAAAACGGCGAGGGGCTTCTTGCCATGGCCACATTCCTCGATGCGGGTACTTCGGATGCGGCGGGTTCTCTGACAGCCGAACAACAGCGCCTGTCAAACGAGGCACGCGAAGTGGAGGCCGAGATCGAAGCGCTGAAGTACGAAAAAGCGGGTATGTCGGAAGCCGAATACGAAAGAAGACTTGAGGAACTTTTGATACGACTGGCGAAAATAAATGCGAGACTGCAGAAATGATTCCGTTGGTTTTCGGCTGAAAGGGTTTCGTCTGATACTCTGTGCGGCCGGCCTGCTGATGCTTCTCGGAAACTGTTCCGCATCGAGAACAGAGGGGGAGGAGTATTCCCGGGCCGCAGAGGCGCTCAGGTCGGGCGACTACGCAAAGGCAAGGCAGCATTTCGACTCCGCCCTCGCCGGCAAATCGAGGCAGGAGGAAAGCCGGGCCGGCCTCGTTCGAACCCTCAGCGAAACGGGAGCTTACCGGGAAGCGGCTGCGAGGGCTGACGAGTTTCTGCGCAATCTTAGCGGCTCCGCGCTCCTTCACCTGGAGCGCGGGAGAATTGCGAAAGCTACCGGAGACTATGCTGCGGCGGAGAAGCACTTCCGCAGGTCCCGCGAACTGGCTTCTCAGCAGGATGTCCGGTTGCGTTCGACACGTGAGCTTGGTGATCTCCTCGAATTGGTCGGACGCAGCGACGACGCCCGCCTCGTGTGGGAAAACCTGATTGCCGAATACCGGCAGGGGAAGGTGAAGGGAAGCGGACAGCTGGGCGATGCGGCGGTTGCGGCCTGGCGACGCGGATACGTCCATGACGCAAGAGACATCTTCATGGATGCTTCCGAGTTCGCTCCGGCTGAGGTGTCGCTCGACGCACTGATTGCATTCGGACACCTCTTCCTTGAAAAGTACAGCGTGACCGACGCGCTGGGTGTCTTCCGCGATTGCCTCAAGATCAACAAAGCGCATCCCGACGCACTGCTTGGAATTGCTCTCGCCAAAAGATACGAAAGCAATATAGAAGTCGAGACCTACTCGAGGGCAGCGCTCAAGGTAAATCCGAATCACACCGGCGCACTGAACCTGCTGGCCGAACTCTCGATGGAAGCAGAGGATTACGAGTCGGCGCTCAAGGCGGTTGATTCCGCGCTGGCGGTTAATCCTTCAAGCCTCGACTCGCTCAGTCTGAAGGCCGTCATCAGGTATTTCCAGGGAGACATGGCAGCCTTCTCAGAGCTGGAGAAGCGGGTTTTCTCGATAAACCGTTCTTACGGCCGGTTCTACCATCTGCTGGCGGAAAACCTCGCCGCGCGCAGAAAGTATCATGAGGCCGTGGACTTCAGCCGCAAGGCGGTCGAGATCGACTCCACTCTCTGGCCTGCGTACACGTGCCTTGGCATGAATCTCACCCGGATCGGAAAGCTGGAGGAGGGACGCAAGGCGATACAGCGTGCGTTCGACGGCGATCCTTTCAACGTGTGGGCCTACAACTCGCTCGAACTTTTCGATCAGATGGACGGGTTCGCACAGAACCGGAGCGCTCATTTCGCTGTCCGGATGTCGAAGGAGGACGAGCCGGTTCTCGGTCCTTATCTGCTGGATCTGGCCGAAGAGGCCTACGATACGCTTACGAAGCGCTACAAATTCACTCCTGATGGTCCGCTCCACATCGAAGTATTTCCCGATCACGGAGGTTTTGCAGTCCGGACACTCGGCCTTCCCGGGCTTGCTGGAGCGCTCGGAGTCTGCTTCGGCAAAGTGATTGCCATGGATTCTCCGGGTGCGCGGAAAGCCGGAGCGTCCAACTGGGGGGCGACCCTGTGGCACGAATTCGCTCACGTGATGACGCTTCAGATGAGCAACTACAACATCCCACGGTGGTTCTCGGAAGGGATCTCCGTCTACGAAGAGCATAGGGCCCGGCAGGGATGGGGCGACACTCTCACGAAGGCGTTCGTCGCAGCCTACAAAGGCGGAACGCTCATGAAGGCGAGTGACCTGAACTCAGGATTTGTGCGGCCCCGCTCACCGGAGCAGATCATGTTCGCCTATTACCAGGCAGGCCTCTTCTGCGAAATGATCGAAGAGAAGTACGGTTTTGAGAAGATCCGGCAGGCGCTGCTGCTGTTTGCCGCCAACAGGCAGGCAGACGAGGTTTTTCAGCAAACGCTGGGCTTGAGCCGGTCACAGTTGGATGACGAATACGACAGGTTTCTCAGTGAGCGGTTTGCCGGACTGGCCGTGCGGCTCGATGCGGCGGCTTCTGCCGATGACAAGGAATCACTTCTCGAGGAACTCAAAGGAAATCCTGAGAGCTTTTCTGCAAACCTCCGGCTGGGAACTCTGCTCCGGAAGGAAGGAGCAGAGGCGGAAGCTGAGCGGCATCTCAAGAAGGCGCAGAAACTCTTTCCGGAGTACGTGGAGCAGGACAATCCCTATCAGCAACTCGGAAACATGTATCTCGAGCTGAAGCGCGAAGAGGAGGCACTGGCGGAATTCACCGCCTGGAGCCGCTTCGACGGGGCCGCGATCGAACCACTGTTGAAGGCTGCGGACATCCATCGTACCCGCAAGAACTGGGATTCGGCCGTCAACGCCCTGAAGCTTTCAATCTTTATCAATCCCTACGATCCGGAAGTACTCAAGAAACTGGGTGACGCCGCAATGGAGGCAGGCAAGTGGGGAGAAGCGGTCACCGCCTACCGCTCGCTTGCGGAATCAGGCCCCGTCGACCCTGCGGGGGCGCATTACAGCCTGGCACGAGCCTTGCTGGCAACAGGGAAAAAGCCGGAGGCAAAGCGCCAGGTTCTGCGTGCGCTCGAAATCGCCCCCTCTTATCCGCAGGCTCAGAAGCTGCTTCTGGAATTGAGTGAGGCCGCGGCGGGAGAGAGAATCAGATGAGGAGGATAGCCCTGCTATGTATCGTTTTGGCGGCGTGCTTCTTCAGCCTGAAAGCTCAGGGGGAGGGGGAGACGCCGAGACGTGAGAGCCGTTTCACTTTTGGGAGGATCTTTTACGATTCCCCGATGTCGGTGAGATTTCCCGGCATGGTCGGCGATGGGAACGGTCCTCCATGGAGCCATGACTGGCCGCGCTCCGAAGAGCACTTCATGAAGATAATGGCCGAAGTGACGAAGGTGGATGTCAACCCGGGAGGGCACATCATATCTTTTCAGAACGACGAATGCTTCAAATATCCTATTGCGTATCTCTGCGAACCCGGATACATGGAGCTGTCGGAGGAGGAAGCGCGCAGGATGGCTGAATACCTTATGCGCGGCGGTTTCCTGATCGTGGACGATTTTCGCGGCGAACGCGAATTAGCGCATTTCAGACGGGAGATGCACAAGGTGTTTCCCGGCCGTGAGCTGTTTGAAATTCCTCGGACACACCCGATCTGGACATGTTTCTATGACATTTCGAGCCTCTCGATTGCACCACCCTATTCCTCGTTCCTGAGTCCGCGCTACCTTGGAATGAATGACGACAAGGGACGCCTGATGATGGTCGTCGACTACAACAACGATATCAGCGAGTACTGGGAATGGTCGAACGATCCGCTCATGCCCATCGATCAGTCGAATGAAGCATACAAGTACGGTGTGAACTACGTGATTTATGCCTTAACTCACTAGAACCGGCGGGACCGATACCCGCCGCGAAGGGAAGAAAACAATGGAAACTGTGCATCAGGCCACGACAGACGATCATCAGCTGATTGAACGGCTCCGTGCCGGGCAAAACAACATCCTCAGGGAACTCCGGAAGGTCATCATCGCGCAGGATGACGTGGTGGACCAAGTCATGGTATCTCTCATGGTCGGCGCGCACTCCATGATCACGGGCGTTCCGGGGCTGGCCAAAACCCTGCTGATCAAGACAATGGCCCGGATACTCGACCTCAGCTTCAAACGGATTCAGTTCACCCCCGATCTGATGCCTTCGGATATCACAGGGACCGATATCATACAGGAAGATGTGACTACCGGCAGACGCGAACTGGTATTTGTTAAGGGTCCGGTTTTTGCCAACATCCTCCTTGCAGACGAGATCAACCGGACCCCTCCGAAGACCCAGGCCGCCCTCCTCGAAGCGATGGAGGAGTTGCAGGTGACTGTCCAGGGAGTGACTTATCCGATGGAGCGTCCCTTCTTTGTGCTCGCCACCCAGAACCCGATTGAACTCGAGGGGACATATCCGCTCCCTGAGGCACAGCTGGACCGGTTCATGTTCAATATAGTCATCGATTATCTCGGAGAAGACGACGAGCACCAGGTCGTGACTTCAACGACAACACAGCAGGACATACAACTCGATCGTGCCGTGACGGGAGACGACATTCTCGAGTTTCAGAAACTGGTGCGGCGAGTGCCTGTCCCGGAGTCCGTGTCGCGGTATGCAGTGTCGCTGGTCAGGGCGAGCCGTCCGAACAACGGGGGATTTGATTTCATCAAAGAATATGTGAACTGGGGCGCCAGCCCCCGGGCGGCGCAGTATCTCATGCTCGCCGGCAAGGCGCGGGCGTTGCTGCACGGCCGGTTCAACGTTTCTGTCGAAGACGTGCAGTCGCTCGTGTTTCCGGTACTGCGGCACAGGATTCTCACCAACTTCCACGCGGAGTCGCAGCGGATCACGACTGAGGAGATAATCAAGAGGCTGCTGGAGGCGGTCCCGGTTCCCCGATCAGGACTGGCAAGGTAACCACCTATGAACGATTTTCAGCCTGCAGTGTCAGACTCGAGGCGTTTCATCGATCCCGAAACCCTCGTACGAATCGCGTCACTGGAGCTTGTGGCCAGAACCGTCGTGGAAGGTTTTATCTCGGGACTGCACAGGTCTCCTCATCTCGGCTTCAGCGTCAATTTCGCGGAGCACCGCGCCTATCATCCCGGCGACGATATAAGGAAGATCGATTGGAACGTCTACGGCCGTACGGGCCGCTTTTATGTCAAGGAATATGAGGGGGAGACCAATACCAGTCTCCATATTCTTCTCGACTGCAGCCGGTCGATGTCGTACGGGAGCAAGGGCATAACGAAGCTGGAATACGGCCAGTTCCTGGCGGCTTCTCTCGGCTACTTCGCCTTCAAGCAGCGGGACTCGATCGGGTACGTCAGCTATGACGAGGATCTGCTCGAATACATCCCTGCCCGTGGAAGCACGGGACACCTCAATACAGTGCTTCATGCAATAGAAAGAGCCGAAGCGGGACGGAAGACCGATTTTATCAAATCGCTTGTGAAGGTGTCGGAGAGACTCCGGCGCCGCGGCATCGTCGTCGTGATCTCTGATCTTTATGACGAACCGGCTCACGTGATGAACGGACTGCGCCACCTCGCCTTCCGCGGCCACGACGTCATCGTCTTCCAGGTCCTGGATCACGCGGAACTCCAGTTCGACTTTGCGGCGGCTGCACAGTTCGTGGATATGGAAACGCGGGCCGAGATGCACGTGCTCCCTGAATACATGCGCAGCCAGTATCGCATCCTGCTTGGAAAACAGATCGAGGAAAACGAAAGGGAGTGCAGGAAAGACCGGATCGACTTTTCGTTGATTGACACTTCGACGCCGCTCGACAGCGCTTTGTTCAGTTATCTCGTGCGGCGGGAACAGCTTTATTAGCCGGCAGCCGAGGGATATGTCATGAGCTTCCTGAATCCATTGTTTCTGATCGGAGGATTGGCCGCGGCAGTTCCGGTGCTGCTGCACCTGGTCAGGAGGGAGCATGCGAAGAAGATCGAATTTCCTACCCTGATGTTTCTCCGCCGGATCAGCAGGAAGACGATCCGGTATCGGAAGCTGCGCAGGCTTCTTCTTCTTCTGCTCCGCGTGTTTGCACTTCTCTTCATAGTACTCGCATTCATGCGTCCTTACCGGGAGACAACAGAAGCGGCTCCGGTCGCCGGAATCGTCACGACCGCACACATAATCGCACTCGATAACTCGATGAGCATGGATTACCGCGATCGCTGGGAGCAGGCACGCAAAGCTGCGTCCGCCATAACGCGGAATTCAAACCCCGGTGACAGATTCGCGGTAGTGGAGTTTTCGGACACTGCCCTGGGCCCCGCCCGCCTCACAACCGCTTCGGAGGCGCTGAGCCGTATCGAAGCAATCGAACCGACGGACCGACCGACGCGCTATGGGCAGGCGCTGCGGGCGGCCGAGAAGCTGGCACTCGATGCAGGGACAGGAAAGCGCATAGTTCACCTCATTTCGGATTTTCAGAAGAACGGGTGGACCTCGGATGATCAGGATTTCCGGCTGGCCGCCGGCGTGGAACTGCGAACGATCGATGTCGGCTCAGACGAGTTCAGCAACATCACCATCAGGGATGTGCGGATCACGGAGGCGGATGAAACGAACGGAAACGAGACGAAGTTGACCGCCTCGGTGGTCAACTTCGGAAATCTGGATCGGAAGAACATACGAATCAGCCTTTCAGTTGATGGGCGCGAGGTCGCCGACAGGAGAATCGATATTTCCGGCAGTGCATCCCAGGGTATCGACTTCCGGCTTCCCGGGCTGGTTCCCGGAACCCGCCGCGTGGTTCTCACGGTGGATGATCCGAACCTTCAGCGGGATAACCGCTTCCATCTGAATCTTCAAGCACGTGGCAAGACCCAGGTGCAACTGGTCGAGAATCCCGCCAAAGGCCGTCATTCAAGCTTCTTTCTCTCCAAAGCCCTCGATATCGACGTCCTCTCTCCGTACACGCTGAAACCGGCTGCTCCTGAGAAAATCATCCGCTCGGGAGGACTGCTGATATGGAACGATGTTCCTGGAAGGACGGCCGCGGTGCAGCAAAAGATCCGCGACTTCGTTGAAGCCGGAGGCGGGCTCGTCCTGGTGCTCGGCGAATCGACAAATGCCGGCGAGTTTAACCGCAGTTTCGGTTCGTGGCTTCCGGTGAAAGTCGCCGAACCTCCCTTTGCCGCCAACCGGACAGGAAGCCGGCCGGTCGAAGACTATGTCCTGATGACGGACATAAGCACAGATCACCCGATCTTTCGCCCTTTCAGCCAGCCGCACTCCGGATCCTTCTCCAGCGCGCGTTTCTTCCGTCACGTAAGGGTTTCGGTGAGTGAAGGGAGTGAAGTTCCTGCCCGTTTCGATAACGGCGATCCGGCGCTCGTCGCCGCCAATGCCGGCAAAGGACGGGTGCTCGTGTTTGCCTCGTCGGCCGACGACTCGATGAACGACCTGCCGCTCAAGGCGGTCTATGCCCCTTTCTGGCAGCAGATGCTCCGTTTTCTCGAAAAGTACAGGGAGCGGCGGCACTGGCGGGAAATCGGCGAAACCATCGATCCGAGAAAGCTGCTTATGGATGCAGCCGGCAACAGCCTGAGCGACGAGTCGATCGCCGTACTGGATCCTGCCGGACAACGGCTGACAGCTGGAGGGGATGCGGAACACGTCCTTCTCGAGAAATCAGGATTTTACGAAATCCGGACCATGAATTCGATCGCGTCAGTCGCTGCCAACACGCCGCCGAAGGAGTCGGATCTGACTCACGGCGATGCAGAGGAAATGGCCGCCGGATGGGTATCGCACGGTTCGGCCGAATTCCGGCAGGAGGGGCCGGTGGCTCCCGAGGAGCAGGAGAAGCGCCAGAGAATCTGGATTCTATTCCTTATTGCGGGCGCCGTGCTCCTGGTGTCAGAGATGCTCCTGTCGCGTGCAGCGACAGACAACAGACCGGCGACGCCGGTACCTTAGGGGGGACAAATGAATTCCTATGAGAGCCTTTTGGCGAAAATCTCGCTGGTGCGCAGACGCTGGCGACTGCAAGTCATGGCCAGGGGGATCTCACTCTTCCTTGTATGCGCCGTGACGCTGCTCGTGCTCGGCATATGGGGCGCGGATCTCTTCGGGTTCAGGCCTCCGGCGGTCTGGGCCATGAGGCTCCTTACCGGGAGTGCGCTCGTCTTTGTCGCGTGGTACTTCCTTTATGTTCCCCTGCGTGCCCGGCTCACCGATGTCCGGATTGCGAGATTCGTCGAGGAGAGTTCTCCTGAACTGCAGGACCGTCTTGTTGCGGCAGTCGAGTATGGCAAGACAGAAGGCTCGTCCTCCAGCATCATCGGGCTTCTCATTCGCGATGCGCTCGACAAGACGAGCCATGTCGATTTCTCGATGTTCCTGAACCGCCGACGGCTGGCGTCTTTTCTGGTGATCGGCTGCTCGTCGCTGCTGGTGCTGCTCGCACTGTTGAATTGGGGACCGTCTTTCTTCTCGTACGGGTTCGGCCGGCTTTATGTTCCCTGGACCGAGGCATCGCGCATTGCGCCGATGCTGATTGAGATTTATCCCGCGGATATTGAGATTGCCAGAGGCTCAGACCAGCAGGTTGAAGCGAGACTCATCGGGTTTGATTCGCCCGATGTCCGGCTCTATGTCCGGCCTGAGTCGTCCGAAATGTGGGACTCATCTCAAATGGAAGCTGATCCGCGCGGCAGCGGATTCAGCTATCTCCTGGTCGACCTGAAATCGTCCCTGCGTTACTACGTGGGAGCGCGCGGCGTCCGGTCGCGCACCGGATCGATCAAAGTAATCGATCTCCCCCGGGTGGAGAAGATAGATCTGACGTACAACTTCCCGCCATATACGGGCATGGCTCCACAGGTGGTTGAAGATGAAGGGGACATTTCCGCGCTGAAAGGAACAAAGGTCGATTTGAGGATCCATCTCAGCCGGCCCGCGGAATCCGCACGTCTTCTTTTCGATGATAAATCCACTCTCGATCTGACGCGCGCGGGGGCGCAGGATTTCACCGGCACCATCCCGCTCCGGCGTTCGGGCTCATACGTAGTCCAGGTCTCTGACAACCGCAGAAGAAACCGTCCCGGTTCACCTGAATACCGGATCGAAGCGATCGAGGATGAGCCGCCGAAGGTGACGGTGCTGCGGCCGATGCGCGACGTGAGGGCGACGAGCGTTGAAGAAGTATTCTCCGAAATCAAAGGCGAAGATGATATCGGGATGGGGACGCTGGAACTCTTCTACTCCGTGAACGGGGGAGAAGAAAAAAGGGTGAACCTCCACCGTGGGAAGACCGGCCAGACGTCAATATCAGGTTCCCACACGTTCTTCCTCGAGGAGTTCGGTCTCGAGCCGGGAGATCTGATTTCCTACTACGCGAAAGCATCGGACAACAACAACGTCACCGGGCCGGGTGTCGCGAATTCCGACATATACTTCATACAGGTGCGTCCCTTCGAACAGAACTATACACAGGAGCAGGGAGGAATGCCCGGAGGAGGCCAGAACGAGGAGAACCAGGAAGCGCTGAGCCGTCAGCAGAAGGAAATCATTGCAGCCACATTCAGGCTGATTCGCGAACAGAAGCGCATGCCCGAGAAGGAATTCCTGGACGGGTTGAAAGCGCTGGCGCTGGTGCAGAGCCGCCTGCAGGGACAGGCTCAGGGACTGGTCGACAGACTGCAACGGCGTGGAGCCGGGCAGGTGGACGACACTTTCCGGAAGCTTTCGGAGTATCTCGAGGGAGCCGTCGTCGAAATGGGTGCAGCCGCTGCGACTCTTGGCGCCAGGAAACCGGAGGAGGCGATGCCTTCTGAACAGAAGGCTCTTCAGCAGCTGATGCGCGCCGAAAGCCTCTTCCGCGATATCCAGGTTTCATTTTCTTCACAGAACCAGGGGGGGAGCGGCTCCCAGGCAAACGCCGAAGATCTTGCCGACCTGTTCGAACTGGAACTGAACAAGCTCAAGAACCAGTATGAGACCGTGCAGCGCGGAGAGCAGCGGGAGCGCGACCAGAAGGTCGATGAGGCCCTGGAACGTTTGAAAGAACTGGCCCGACGGCAGCAGCAGCTCAACGAACGTAACCGCATGATGGCCCAGCAGGGGACGCCTTCCTCCTCCGGCGGCGGCGGAGGAACTCAGAATCAGCAACAGCTTCTCCAGGAGGCCGAGGAGCTGCAGCGCCAGTTGCAGCGGCTCTCCCGGCAGCGCAGCTCGCGTCAACTGAATGAAGCCGGCAATCGGCTGGAGAAAGCAATCGAGGAGATGAAGAGGGCGCTCAAAGGCTCTCAGAAAGGGAATCACAACGAAGCCGGTGCCCAGGGGACGCGCGCACTGCAGCAGATCGAAGACGCTGCCCGCAGGCTTGAACGCGGACGGGAGACGGATTTCCGCCAGGAACTCGATCGGGTGGCGGAGGAGTCGGGACGCATTCTGGAGGAACAGGGGCGGATTGAAGAGGGAATTGAGAGGCTGGCACGGGAACGCGGACAGTCCGGATCGGAGGCGGCGGGCCGCGAGTTGCGCGAGGAATTGATGGAACGCAAGTCTCTTCTGGCCGACCGGCTGAGGAATCTGGAAAATCAGGCAAGGGATCTTTCCCGTCAGGCGGGAAACAGCCGAAAGGAAACAGGAGGCGAGCTGGGCGGCGCCGCGGATGCCATTCGCGACAAACGGCTTCCCGAGCGCATCCAGGGCGGCAATGCGCAGATCCGAAGCGGCGACTATGAACGCCAGAAAGCAGATGAGAACACGATCCGGGAAGGACTGGAGGAGGTAAACAGAAGGCTGCAGTCTGCGCAGGGCAGTCTTGCCCAGGGAAAAGAAGGGAAGCTGGAAGATGCGGCCAACAGGGCCAGGCAGCTCGCCGAAGGACTCGAATCGATGCAGCAGCGTATGAACCGCGGCAACGCGCGTCAGGGTCAGGAGCAGAACACGGAGCGCGGGTCGGCAGGGGAGCCCGAACAGCGCGGCCGGCCGGGCAGCGACGCCGATGTCCGGAGCCTGTCAGGGAATGCGACCGGAGCCCCGTCAGGATTCGGTCCTCACAGGAATGAAGACGAGCGGCAGCTGAGCCGGGAACTGCAGCAGCGCGCGGCAGACGCACAGGAACTGCGGCGTTTGCTGGACCGCAATTCCACCCAGGTTCAGAACCTGGACAAGGTAATCGAGTCTCTGCGCAAAGCGGGCAATTCACAGAATGCGGGAGATCCAGGCCAGATCGAGAGCCTCCGCAAGGCTATCGATCACATGCGTAGAGTCGAGTTCGATCTTGCGCGCGATCTCGAACAGCTCAACCGAAAAGACAAGTACTTTTTCGCCGAGGACAATGAAGCTCCCGCCGGATACCGGAAGCTGGTGGAGGAGTATTACAAAGCCATTGCGAAAGGGAAATAGACAGACGTGCTGTGAAATATCCCGCGTCGACGAGGCCGAACCCGATTATAATGACGTTCTTTGTCAAGAGGCGGTTCTGTCGTTGCGCGGAGGGTTCTGATGCGAATAGTGGTGACGGGTGGAGCGGGATTCCTTGGAAGTCATCTTTGTGATTATCTGCTGAAATCGGAACACGAAGTGATCTGCCTCGACAACCTTCTGACGGGAAGCGTGGACAACATATCTCATCTTCTCGGACACGAGCGCTTCCGCTTCTACAAACATGACGTCACTGAATACGTATACATCGGCCAGGCTGTCGATGCTGTACTTCATTTTGCTTCTCCCGCCAGTCCGCGTGACTACCTCGAGCTTCCCATCCAGACCCTGAAGGTGGGCGCCCTTGGAACTCACAAGACGATAGGGCTGGCAAAACATCAGAAGGCTCGATTCCTCATGGCAAGCACCTCCGAAACATATGGCGACCCGCTGGTCAATCCCCAGCCGGAGACTTACTGGGGAAACGTAAATCCTATCGGGATCCGTGGAGTCTACGATGAGGCGAAGAGGTTTGCAGAAGCGCTGGTCATGGCCTACCACAGGTATCATGGGGTAGACACCCGCATCGCCCGCATATTCAATACCTATGGACCGAGAATGCGGCCTGATGACGGCCGGGTGGTTTCAAATTTCATCGTTCAGGCGCTTCGGGGAGAACCTCTGACGGTGTACGGGACGGGAAACCAGACCCGGAGTTTCTGCTACGTTGAAGACGAGATTGAAGGAATCGTCAGGCTTCTGATGGTGCCTGAAACGGAAGACGTACATCTTCCGGTGAATATCGGCAATCCTTTCGAAGTCACGGTCATCGAAATCGCAGAGAAGATTGTCAAGCTGACCGGTTCCCACAGCAGAATTGTTTTTAAGCCGCTTCCTGCGGATGATCCGAAGATGCGCCGTCCCGACATCACCCGCGCCAAACAACTGCTTGGCTGGTCCCCCACTATTGATCTGGAAGAGGGGCTGAGTCGTACGATCGAATATTTCCGGTCAAGACTCGAAAAAACGAAATAGCGAAAGCCGCGCGGCTGCCGCGATTCGCATGTCATGATTCATAAGCTGGAGGTATGGGTATGAAGGTGCCGCTGCTCGATTTGCAGGCTCAGTACGCAACGATAAAAGATGAAGTCCGTGCCGCAGTCGATTCCGTGTTCGAAAGCCAGAGGTTTGTACTGGGAACGCACGTTGCCGCATTGGAAGGAGAGATCGCGAAGCTCTGTGATGCTCCTTATGCTGTGGGGGTTGCTTCAGGCACCGATGCTCTGCTGCTTTCGCTGAAGGCGCTTGGTGTGGGTCCGGGAGATTCGGTCGTGACCGTCCCTTTCACGTTTTTCGCCACGGCCGGCACGATCGTGAATCTCGGAGCGAGGCCTCTGTTCGTCGACATCGAACGCGCTGGGTTCGAGATGGATCCGGAAAGCCTTGCATCGTTCTTTGAGCGCGAGTGCGCCTTTGACAAAAAGACGCAGCGCACAATTCACAAACCGTCAGACACCACTGTGAAAGCTATTGTGCCGGTGCACCTCTACGGCCAGTGCGTGAACATGGATGAGATACTGGCGATTGCGCGCCGCTTTTCTCTCCCGGTAGTAGAAGACGCCTGTCAGGCGATCGGTGCAACTTACAAAGGCAGATGCGCGGGTGCCCTGGGAGATCTCGGCTGTTTCAGCTTCTTCCCTTCAAAGAACCTCGGCGGAGCAGGAGACGGAGGGATGGTCATCACCTCCGACTCCCGGCTAGCCGAACGCGTCAGGCTTCTGCGGACTCACGGATCGCATCCGAAGTATTACCATTCGATCGTGGGATACAACAGCAGGCTCGATGAGCTGCAGGCCGCGGTTCTCAGGGTGAAACTGCCGCATCTGGCGCAATGGTCGAAATCACGCGGTGAGAACGCCGCGCGATACAATGACGATTTCAAAGCGGCCGGCCTCCTTTCCTTCATCACGCCCCCCTCGATTCTGCCGGACCGGTCCCACATTTTTCATCAGTATGTGATTCGTTGCGCGAAGCGTGACGAACTCCAGCAGTGGCTGAAAGACGCGGGCATCGGCACCGAAATCTACTATCCCGTCTCGCTGCACGAGCAGGAATGTTTCCGTTATCTCGGCTATGCCGCGGAAAATCTGCCGGAATCGCATGCCGCATCGAAGGAGACGCTGGCGCTGCCGATCTATCCTGAGCTTGACGACGCTCAGCGGCGCTACGTCGTCGATTCCATCGCGGCGTTTTACCGGGACCGGGTCAAGGGAGTCAGGGCTTGAACGCCTCCACAACCGCGTCCATGTTGTCCCCCTGTACGAGAAGCCTCGTCTTGTCAAAACCTGCGCCGGAGAGGCCGTCGGCGATCTCTTCGTATGTGTATGAACCGCCGCCGGAGGTTCCCACCAGCATGTTGACGGCGAAGATCGCACCGCTTCCGGGGCGGATCCTTTCGGGATCCATGACATGATCCCTGATCAGGATCCGGCCTCCCGGGTTCAGCGCGCGGAAGGCCTTCCGGTAGAGCTCCCGGTTTTCATCGAGGCTGTTCGAGTGAATTATTGCGGAAAGCAGAACGAGATCATGTCCGCCGGGCAGTTCGTCTTCGTTGTAGTTGCCCGAGACGAGCCTCACCCGGTCGAGCAGCCCTTCACTCTCGAGACGCTCCCGGGCCATCTCGATGACCTCCGGCAGATCGAACAGCGTCGCTTTCATCTGCGGCGCGGCATTCAGAAACGCAATCGTGTATGTCCCCGATCCGCCTCCAATGTCGAGCAGGGCCTTCGCCTCTCCAGGCTTCACGGCGGAAACGATCTTTCTGGCCAAAGGAGCTCCTATTGCGTGCATCGCTCCGATGAAGGCACGCAATTCATCGGGATTGCGGGTAAAGTGAAACTCCTGTCTGGCCTCGTCCCCCCTCCTGGCGATTTCGGTAAGATGGGACCACCGTGTCCAGAGAGAGGCCATATGAAGAACCATCGGGAGAACGGACTCCGGAGAACTCTCGGAAAGCAGCCTGGTAATGGAGCTGTCATTCCGGTAACGACCCCCTTCTTTTTCCAATAATCCCATGGCCGCGACGGCATCGAGCAGGGCGGCCACCCCCCTGAGGTCGCCTCCGATCCTGTGCGCAATTTCCGGGGCGGTCATGGGCCCGGTTTCCAGGAGGGTGAAGATGTTCAGCTCAGCTGCTGAAAGCAGGATTCTGCTCTCCATGAAGCCCTGCACCAAACCAAGTATCTTTCCGGCATCGATTCCGTCATTAATAGCCATCGTCCATGTCTCCCAGGGATTTTCCGTGTTAAGAGTTCAGGGTAACGATATCCATGCAAATATTATACAGAATTCAATTGCGGCTGCCCCGCCCCCAGGGATCTTGCACCACCGTAAGCCGAATCATAAACTCAGGAAGAGAAAGGAGTGTGGACATGACTGATGCCCGGTCGGACCATGTCGTGTTCATCGTTGGAGGAGCTGTAGCGGGCTCTGAAGCCGCCTTCCAGCTTGCAAGCCGCGGTGTAACCTGTGCAGTGATGGAACAGCATGATCGTCCCTACGGCAAGATCGAAGACGGTCTGCCTCGCTGGCATGTTGACCTGCGGCTGCAGGAAGAAAAAAGGATTGATGAAAAGCTTACCCACCCGCGCGTGCACTTCATTCCCCGTACGCGGCTCGGAAGCGATCTGACTCTCGATGAAATACGAAGCTGGAACCCAAGCGCCATAATCCTTGCAAACGGCGCCTGGAGAGATCGGACGTTTCCTCTCGCCGGGATAGACCAATATCTCGGGAAAGGGTTCGTATACCAGAACTCGTTTGTGTACTGGTTCAACCACTACCTCGAATCGGGCTACAACGGGCCCCGCTACGTTCCGGAAGATGAGGCGATTGTCGTGGGCGGCGGCCTGGCTTCACTTGATGTCGTTAAGATCCTGATGCTCGAAACCGTCTGCCGCGCTCTGGAAAAGAGAGGGGAGCGTGTGAGTCTTCTCGATCTCGAACGGAATGGTTGTCGCAAGGTTCTTACGGGGATGAATCTCACCCTGGAAGATCTGGGTTTGAAGGGCTGCACACTCTACTACAGGCGCCGTGTCGAGGACATGCCTCTCGCTGAAATGCCCGACAACGCTTCGCCCGAAAAAGAGGCGCAGGCGCAGGCTACGCGGCGGAAGCTTCTCAACAATTTCGCCGACAAATACCTCTTCAAGTTCGAAAGCCTCCGGGCGCCGGTCGGGTTCATGGCAGAGAAAGGTCATTTGACCGGATTGAAAATGGCGCATACCAGGATTGAAAACGGACGTGCGGTAGTGTCGGAATCGACAGCAGATGCTGTCCCGGCACAGATGGTCATCAGTTCCATCGGCAGTATCCCCGAACCCATACCCGGTGTCGCAATGAGTGGAGAACGGTACGTGGTGAAGGACGAAAGAACGGGGGAACTGGAGGGATCGGACCGAGTCTTCGTCATCGGAAATGCCGTTACCGGGAAAGGGAACATCCTCGTGTCCCGCAGGCACGGGAGGACAGTATCGCAGTACATGATCGAGCAGTATCTTGCCGGTGCCGCAAGCGGATACGAAGAGGTCTTTGCCGGTGCCGCCGATGAAACCAGGCGGAAGATGGCAGCGGTCGTCGGGCGGCTTTCACTGCAGCCCCCGCCGTCTCGTCAACGGGTATCGGAGCTGTTGTCCAAAATTGAGTATCTTCAGAGACGTGCCGGATACGGGGGAGACTATCGCGGGTGGATCGATGCGAGCCGCTCAAATACGATTTGAGGACGCAGCCAGGCTCTGTCTTCTGAACCGGCCGGGGTGTTTCATGATGATTCTCTGGATCGCGGTGATGGATTTTTCCTCCAAAGGAACCAGCGGACCGTCGCCAAGCAGCGACGAGACCTGCCGCAGAACCTCATCCTCGACGTCCGTGTCGCTGAACTCCGGCATTATCAGGTGTTCGCTCCTGCGAAGCGTTCCCCGCAGGCACTCGATGCCCTCGTTGATCAACCGGTTGATTCCGGCCGCCGAACCGGTGAGCTTCTGAGGGCCGCAGGGATTGAAGCTGCAGTAGCAGCGCGGCTGGAGCTTAAGGATCTGCTGTACAGGCATGCCGCAATTGTTTCGCTGTATCCATTTCGCCAGGAGCTTGACCTTGTTCAGATAACTTCTGTCCATATACTGAAGCTTTGAAAGAAGCTCCAGATTGCGCAAGGCTGCGAAATCGATTCTGCACTCATCCTTCTTGAGCACGCTCACCATTCGGAGCGTGTTTTCATGAAGCCTGATATAGGAAGTTGCGTATGCTTCTCTGAACTGACGGAATTCCTCGTCGAAACGGGCTCGCTCCCCGGTCTGCAGCAACTCCTGTGGATTCTCTATCCGTTTCAGCAGCGCCTCGCGCGCCCGGTCGCAATCCTCTCCCAGGGGGAAGGCGCCGGTGACGTACTCCCTCGCAAGGACGAAGGATGGGAGCCATTGCAGCAGATCGAGCAGGTTTGCCAGTCCGCTCTTCCAGTTCGTCAGCCTCTCCGGCTGCCAGCTGAAGGTGCGTCCCAGGTGATCGACCGCTGTTGCGAAAGACAGCTTTCCCGCAGTCATGGCTGGTGAAGCGCTGTCGAACAGGCTCAACGGGGCAATGATGCTCTTCATATGCCCCCAGAAGCGTGTCGTCCTGAAGTCCTCCGGCAGATCAGCGATTCTCTCCGCGACCTCGCGTGCCGACTGGATCAGCCATTTCAGCGTGTCCTCTCCTGTCCGCTCGATGCTGCTTTCGTCTGCGCAATGGATGTTCGTCAAGAGGGTCGCCCATCTGCAGAGCCGGTTCTCCTCCGCCCTTTCAGACTTGACCGGCTGTGACCCGCGAGGCCTTTTCTGCGACAACTCTGACAGGCGTGCCGAGAGCTGTTTGCCGATCCCTTTTCCTTTAACGGTGGGATCGATGGAATACTTACCAGTGCAGTCGACCAGGGAACCCCGTTTGATATAGAGATCGAAGAGAATCAGGCGGATCCTGGCAATACACTCCTCCGCCGCAGCGTCTCGCTCAATCCCGTGGTGTGACAGGCTCAGCACCAGGCTGCGGAGCGTGTCGAGTTCCGTCTTGGAAGGCGTGGCAGGCCTCCAGACGAGCAGGACCGGAAGGAGTGATACGAGTTCCTTCAGCTTCTTCTGAAATTCGTACACACGCTCGCAGGGGCTCAGAATCATCAGTACCCAGGGAGGAGCTGTGAGCTTCAAACCTGTGATGTCTTCTTCACACCAGTACGGATCGGAAACGCTTTTGAAATAGACCAGGCCGGCTGCCGACCGGTCTCCTTCCGGAAGCGTTGCTGTCAGGGCCCGCGATGCGTGTTGATATATCGGGCTGTGCTCAGGTTTCCATGACGGGACGCGCGAGTGAATCCAGTCGTAGACGAGCAACTGAAGCCGTCCCTGAAACTCCTCTTCCTGCCGCGACGCATTCATTCTGAGCGGACTCGGGTGGGCGCTACAGTCGATCCAGGAATAGCAGCGCTCGAGCGTATCGACGCCTTCAAGCGGGCCATACTGCCTCTGTTCCGGATTCAGATGTTCCTTTTCTCCTGTGAAGACCGTAAGGATTCCGCTCCGCGAGAACGCCTCGAAAAAGAGCCTGTATACGAGCAGTTCCTGCTGCACCCTTGCCGCATCATTGATGCCGCGGATCCGGTCGGAGATCTTCTCGAGCACGACGAGCCCCAGCGACTGCCGCACAAGCACCGATGAGACGTGCCGCATCCTGCTCAACAGCACATCTTCGTTCGAAGTGGGATCCGCCGGGATTTCCTGCCACAGGTTTTCCAGAAAGAAGCTTCTCAGATCTATCGACGGATCCAACGGAACCTGGATGAAGAGGGTTCGGACCGGGCCCTTCGGACGCATGTCTCCGCTGATGTTCAGACGCCGGAGAAGAGGTGTCCAGTGCGGCGAATCCGGATCTTCAAGGAGGCGCGCCAGATAGCGCAGCAGCTCCGACCTGTCCGTCGAAGGATCGCGGGAAAGAAGAAGGGCGCCTCTTTGAGGACTGGGAAAACCTTCAAGCTGCTCGAGGATGAGCGAGAGAATTTCTTCGGCCTCCGGCGGTATCGGGAGGCACTCCGGAAAGGCCGATGGCAAATCACCGGAAGGAAACGTCGACCTGTCGATGACACTCATAGCACATAATCCTGACCGCCGGCCTAATTGCACCAGCATTGAGTCGCATCAGCGTTATCGGCTGATGGAGGCAGGCTCTTTAGGGAAGGACCGGTGCCGTCGCGGTTGCCGTCGGCTCTGTCCCTTCGATGAAATAGTGCGTCTCTATTCGCGAAGAGTTTTTCGTCGCAGGCAGGCCCGTCTCGGGATCGATCTCGACTGCCCGGACGCCCTTAGGGACGGTGAAGTTCCGCTTCGACAAAGGCTGGAGCCGGGATGCCCTTTTCATGAATTCGGTCCATATCGGGAGCGCCGATTCAGAGCCGGACAACCCGAGTTCCCTGTTGTCGTCGAATCCAACCCAAACGATGCAGAGGAGATCCGGCGTATAGCCGGCAAACCATCCGTCTCGAGAGGTGCCGGTCTTGCCTGCCGCAGGCAGGAGGAAACCGCGTGAGCGTGCACTGGAACCTGTACCGTGATCCATGACCGACTGCAGCAGGGAGGTGACGACAAACGCGACCTGCGGCGTCAGCACCTGCCGGTGTGCGGATTTTGTGGTGAAGACCTGTCGGCCGTTCCGGTCCCTGATCTTCACTATCGGAGTCAGTTCCGAAAGCCGCCCCTCATTGGCAAAGGCAGTGTAGGCTTGCGCCATTTCAAAAGGCGTGGTTTCGAAACTCCCTATAGCCATGGCAGGATACGGCTTGATGTTTTCGTTGAGTCCCAGCCTGCGTGCAAGCGCCACCACCCGTTCGAAGCCGGCCTTTTCCGCGAACTTGATTGTCGCGACGTTCAGCGATTTTGTGATCGCCTGGCGCATCGTCACCTGTCCGTAGTATACGTCCTTGAAATTCCTGGGGGTGTAGCCGCGGGTGCCGTCGGTGAATCGTGTCGGCTGGTCGATTACTGTCGAAGCGGTCGTGAGCCGGG
The DNA here is from genome assembly GCA_012719355.1 of Acidobacteriota bacterium. Classification (GTDB taxonomy): domain Bacteria; phylum Acidobacteriota; class UBA6911; order UBA6911; family UBA6911; genus UBA6911. Next base: position 14,042 of record JAAYAM010000183.1, on the reverse strand, counting down.
TTCCGCCGCTGTAAGCTGTTTCGAGTGCGGCGGCATAGACGAAGGGCTTGAATATGCTTCCCGGCTGCCTTCGTGCCTGAGTGATCCGGTTGAACTGGCTGTTGCCGTAGTTTCTTCCTCCCACCATGGCGAGGATGTGGCCGTTCCTGGGATCGACCGCTATGAGGGCCACCTGGGCTTTCCCGGTTCTGCCGACCTCGGCATCCACTGCTTTCATGCCTGACTGAATCGATTCATAGGCCGCCTGCTGAAGATCCGGGTCGAGGGTCGTGTAGATGCTGTATTCCGAGCGCGCCAGGGCGCCGTCTCCATGCCGGCGGATAAGCTGCTCCTGGACATAGTCCACGAAATAGGGCGCATCCGAGTAATTCAGAATCGACGTGTGGCGTACCAGGAGAGGCTGCGATTTCGCCCTGTCGCGCTCTGATGGCGTGATCATGCGGTAATCGGCCATGGCATCGAGCACGCGATCGCGCCGCAAGGCCGCCTTGTCGCTGTAACGCAGCGGCGTGAGGCGGTTGGGCGCTGTGATGATTCCCGCGAGCGTTGCCGCCTCTCCGAGGCTCAGATCCCTGATGTTCTTGCCGAAGAAGGCATCTGCGGCTTCGCCGAAGCCCACGATGCTGAACGTGCCGATCTGTCCGAGATAGACCTCATTGCTGTAGAGTTCAAAGATCTCCTTCTTCGAGAGCCTGTTCTCCAACAGGATAGACATATACGCGTCGGCGAATTTCCGCCGCCACGTGCGTTCAGGGGTGAGGAAGTAGTTTTTCACAAACTGCTGAGTCAGTGTGCTCGCCCCCTGGACTGTTTCGCCCTCGCGCAGATCGACGATCAGCGCTTTAATGATGCGGAGGGGATCGATTCCACTGTGGGAAAAGAAGCGACGGTCTTCGACAGCCAGGACGGCATTGACGAGGTGTTCAGGGATTTCGTGAAATGACACGGGACGGCGCTTCTCGCGGTTCTTGTCAATTGCGTTGCTGAGCACTTCCGGCTTCAGCGCAAACCGCGTCAGCTCGCGTCCGCTGTCCGGGTCTTCGATTGAATGGATCGTGTCTCCGGAAAAGATGATGTCGGCCTTGCGGGGCGGGGCCTCGTCATTGCAGATAAGAAGGCGGTTGGGCGCCAGGACTCGGTACCGGGCGCCTTTCATCCGCCCTTGTGCTTCCCTGTAGCCGAGCTTGCGTATGCTCGATTCCAGCTGAGGCAGGGTTACGGGCCTGCCGGGGTACAGGACTGTCGGGGCGCTGTAGATCTTCGTCTCCGGAGGTCGCTTCCTCCCCAGTTTCATCTCGATATTGCCGTCAAAGACGTAGTAGTAATGCGTCAGGAAGGCGGCGACTGCAATTATGGGGACAATAAGGAGCAGCAGCAGGAGCTTGATGATAAAAGCCCTTCTGTCCGATTTCCTTCGCCGTTTGGAATTGCGGCGTTTCCGTTTTGCACCCGACATTGATCACTCGCGAGCGTGACCGTTGATGCTGTGATTACTGTGGCTGGATTTTGCCGGTTTCCTCTACCTCGTAGCCGCCCAGCGCGAGAACCTGGTCAATGAACTGCTGCGATCGGATTATATCGAGCAGAAGCCTGATCCGTCGATCGTCAAGCAGATCGGAGGGGATTACAAGGTCATAGCGTTCCCGTACTACCGGAATGAAGTCCAGGTCCAGTGCCCTGGCGGCGGCGAGAATCCCGAGCCCGACGTCGGCGCGGCCGGAAGTGACGGCCATTGCGACGCTCATGTGGGTGTACTCCTCGCTCCTGTAGCCCCCTATGGTCTTCGGATCAATGCCGGCTTTCTGGAGTTCGTAGTCCAGAAGGATGCGGGTGCCGGATCCGGGCTGTCGATTGATGAAAGCGACATCGGAGCGTGTCAGATCGGGGATACCGGTGATCTTCTTGGGATTCCCCCTTGCGATCATCAGCCCCTGCCAGCGGTGGACGAGAGTCACCAGTGCGACCGGCGTGCTTGTGACGTAGCGGCGTATGTAGGAAGTGTTGTATTCACCCGTGTTCACGTCCAGCAGATGAGACCCGGCAAAGTGCGCAATTCCCTTGTCGACTGCAAGCAGGCCTCCCATGCTTCCGATGTTGCTCGACGAGATAGTCACTTCCCCTCCCGAACGTTCTTTTATAAGGCTGGCAAGGAGGTCGACTGTCAGGTCGTGCGAACCGATTGCGAGCAGTCTGCCGCCAAGCGCGTCATGAGAAGTGAGGAGTTCGACGCTGGCCTCCTCTCCTTCAGAGTAACCGCTGATTTGCGGCGGAACACGGAGAATGCCGTCCGCCCGCACCATTGACGTCATCATGCCTGCGCCGCCTGCAAGCGGAATCGCGATCACCCGTTCCCGCACCTTGCCGAGGATGACCCTGACATGCTCTTCAAGTCCCGGCTTCGAAGGAAGCTTCCTCCCCATATAAACCCGGACTTCTGCAGGTTCCGGCGGCTGCAGGCCCTGGATCTGGTGAAGCAGCGGACGCACGAACTCGCGGAAGGAGACGAAAGCGGATACCGGATATCCCGGGACGCCTATGATGGGACGGTCGTGAACCGCCGCAAGCAGCGTCGGCTTTCCGGGCATAACCGTTACGCCGTGCACGAGCAGTTCTCCCAGCCCGGAAAGAACCGTCGGCGTAAAGTCCTCGGAACCAGCGGAAGAGCCTGCGATAGTCATGATCACATCGTAGCCTGCCTCCAGCCCGGAGGTTATCGCTTCTTTGATCCTTTCCGGATCGTCCGGCACCGTGGGCGCGAGCGTGGCATCGGCATGGCATTCTGCGGTCATCGAGGCGAGAACCTGCCCGTTGACTTCCAGGATGACGCCCGGCTGCAGCGACTCGCCGGCTTCCTCGGGAGCGATGATTTCGTCGCCTGTGGGGATAATCAGGACGCGCGGCTTCCGGAACACCTCTACAGTCATTACTCCCGCCGCCATCAGCGCCCCCTGGTCATACGCACGGATGCGATGGTATGCCGGGAGGAGGATTTCTCCCCGGACGATGTCCTCTCCTGTCTTGCGGACGTTCTGCCAGGGATAAACGGACTCTCGGATCTCGCAGCGCTCTTCCGAGAGTTCGACCTTCTCGATCATGACGACAGCGTCGGTGAAACCGGGCAGAGGATCACCGGTATTGACCTGTACCGCATCGGTCCCCAACGTCAGCCAGACGGGCGTCTCGGGAAAAGCCGAGAACGTGTTTGCAGCGCGCACGGCCATTCCATCCACCGCAGCGGCATTGTAGGCCGGGACCGAACGTGCGGCCTTCACCGGGTGCACAAGCAGACGACCCAGCGCGTTTCTCACGGGAATGGTTTCCGGACCCATTGTCAGGCCGCGGAAGCGTGAGAAGAAGATCTCCTGCGCTTCCTTGAGCGGTTTCAGTTTACGATAAGTCTTTCGTTTTGCAGTCATGTGAATCCGTAGCCCGAACAGCGTATTTCAGTATCAGATGTAGATGACCTCGACCGACTCTCCCTTTGAGAATCCCTCGACATTCATCGGGATAGTGACAATTCCATCGGCTTTTACAAGAGTGGAAAGCATTCCTGATTTCCCGAAGACAGGGTAAGCAGTCGGATCTTCGCCGGCGCCCTCCTCGAGTCGTACCCGCACATATTCTTCCAGCCCTATCGTCGAATGAACGGAGGTTCCGAGCACCGCCTTGCCGCGCCGGCCGGGCGGTCCTTTACGAAGTTGCCCTCCCTGCAGGTGCAGCAGGAGAGGTGCAAGAAACACCTGCGCCACGACCAGGGCCGAGACCGGATGTCCCGGAAGGCCGACAATCGGCTTGTCTCCCTGGCCTGCCAGAAGCGTTGGTTTGCCCGGCCTGATCGCGATACCGTGGGCGAACACTTCTACGCCCGGAAGGCCGGATATAACATCCACCATGAGATCGCGTGTTCCGACGGAACTTCCTCCCGACAAGGTGACGACGTCCGCCTGCGCGAGAGCGCTCTTGACCGTTACGGTCATTTCCTGTGCGTTGTCGGGGACAATAGGAAATTGCAGCGGACTTCCGCCCCAGGCGGAAACGAGGGCTGAGATGGCGTGGCCGTTGGCGTCCCGTATCTGGCCTGGGCCGGGTGTGCGGTCAAAGGGTACCACTTCATCGCCGGAAGAAATGACCGCGACCCTCGGCCGCCTGCAGGAGCGGATTTCGGTAACCCCCAGGGCGGCAAGAAAGCCGATTTCCTGTGGTCTCAACCTTTTTCCCGCAGCCACCAGGATTTCTCCCGATCGGGTGTCTTCCCCCTGCTCAAGCACGTTCGTTCTGATCGTTACGGGACGCGTCACCTCGATCTCGTCGGCACCCGTGGAGTTTGTATATTCCACCATGACGACCGCGTCCGCTCCGCACGGGAGAAAGCCGCCCGTCGGTATCTGGGCCGCCTCTCCGGCACCGAGTGTGAAATCGGGGATCATCCCCATCGGGATGGAAGCAACGACACGCAGGAGGGCGGGGTTGGAGTCGGAAGCTCCGAACGTATCCTCGGCCCGAACCGCAAAGCCGTCTACCGTGGATCGTGCTCCTTCGGGCAGATCTTCAGAAGCGATTATGTCTTCAGCCAGAATTCTATTCAGGGCTTTGTCCAACCCGACAGGCTCCGGCGGAAGCTTTGGAAACCGGCCGAGCATCTCAACGAACTGATCAGGAGGGATAACGTGAAAGAATTCAGTCAAAGCTAGGCTCTCCTTATAGCCACAAACCCGGCATTATCCCGCGTACGTCGACATAGCGTCAAGCCATAGTTCGGTTTCCGGCTGTGTGGTTTCAGTGGCAAAAGACAAAAGATGCGTTTATAGTGGGAGCGACGATGTCTGCTCTTCAGTCGCAGAGGTATGTGGACAACGTCAAGAACATGATAATTCAGTGCGAGGAATTCCAATGGCTAAACTCTTAAGGATTAATCTGTCCACACGCACATCGAGTGTCGAGGAGGTTCCCGAAGATTACAACAAGTTCGGAGGTCGGGGACTGACTTCCTGCATCATTGAGAAGGAAGTGCCTCCCACCTGCGATCCTCTGGGTGCTGAGAACAAGCTGGTTTGGGCGCCCGGACTGATGGGCGGAACCGTCGCTCCATGCAGCGGAAGACTTTCAGTGGGCGCTAAAAGCCCGATGACAAACGGGATTAAAGAAGCAAATACCGGCGGCGCAATGGGCCAGAAACTTGCCCGCCTCGGTCTCAAAGCAGTCATTTTTGAAGGAAAGGCGAACGAACCGACCACGGTTGAGATCACCAAAGACGGAGTCAGTTTCACTTCGGCCGCCGGTCTCGCCGGTCTCGGCTCCTACGAAATCGTCGAAAAGCTGAAGGACAAATATGGGAAGAACGCATGCATAAGCTGCATCGGTCCCGCCGGCGACATGGAATTGCTTGCCGCGTCCGTCATGTTTACCACGCCGGATTTCCATCTCAGGGTTGCCGCACGCGGCGGTCTGGGCGCGGTTATGGGTTCCAAGAAGATGAAAGCCGTCATCGTCGACGATACGGGCTCGAATCTTGTTGAGGTTAAGGACCCCGCCAAACTGAAAGAGAGCTGTGGCGTTATCAACAAAGTCATTCTGGGAGATCACTTCGCCCAGGGGCTGAGGCACATGGGGACGCCGCAGATCGTCATGATCACCCAGACGGCCGGTGCATTGCCCACCAAAAACTTCTCCATGGGCCAGTTCGATCAGGCCGAGAAGATCTCGGGCGAATACATGGAGGAGTTGCTCAGGAAGCGTCCGAATTCCGCAACGGTTCATGCATGCATGAAGGGATGCATCATCAGCTGCTCCAATGTGTACACCGACGATGACGGCAAGTTCGTTACGGCCAGCATTGAGTATGAATCGATCGCGCTGATCGGGTCGAACTGTCTCATCGGTGATCTCGACATGGTTGCGCGCATCAACCGGGCCTGCAACGATGCCGGGGTCGATACCATGGACGTCGGTTCCGCCCTGGCAGTTGCGATGGAAGGCGGATTGCTGCCGTGGGGAGATGCTGAGGGCGCCCTCAAGCTGGTCGAGGAGATTAACGCCGGGACCGAAAACGGCCGGATGATCGGATCCGGGGCGAAGTTCACAGGTGACAAACTGGGTGTGAAGAGGGTTCCTCATGTGAAGGGGCAGGCTCTCTCGGCCTACGATCCGCGCATCCTGAAGGGGACCGGCGTTACATTTGCAACTTCCCCCATGGGCGCCGACCATACTGCGGGAATCGTATTGCCCGGACCTCACCATCCGAAGTACAGCCCGGTCGACTCGACCGGCCAGGCTCCGGAATCGCGGTTCATGCAGGAGTGGATGGCTGCGGTCGATACACTCGGGTACTGTATGATGGTTGGGATGACCATGATGGAACAGCGGCAGGTCGTCGAGACCGAACAGAACATGATTGCAGCCCTCTCGGCGGTTACGGGCGAGCAATACAGCGAACACTACATTACGGAACTCGGCAGATCAGTGCTGGAAATCGAGAGGAGATTCAACAAGGCTGCCGGATTTACAGAGAAAGATGACCGCCTGCCTGAATTCTTTACGGAAGAGAAATTCGGGCCCGGTCAGTTCGTCTTCGATGTGCCGGCCGAAGAGATCGACAGCGTCCACCAGGTCTGAAGTGAAGCGAAGCAGAGAAAGGGCGGGGGCTCCAGGTACAAGCTCCCGCCTTGCGCTCTTAGGCACGCTCGTAGACTATCTTGCCCGTATCGCGCGTTTCATATCCGCCCATTTTGATTATGTGGGATTTGAATTCCTTTGAACTCAGGACCTCGCGCAGCGCCTTGACCGCCCCTGATGAGTAGGTTTCGGTGGGTATGATCAAATCGAACCTCTCGGTGGTCAGCGGTATGAAATCGAGGTCGAGCATCTTTGCCACGGTCATGATCCCGAGTCCCACGTCCGCCGATCCGCTGAAGACCTCCAGTCCAACTTCCATATGAGTGTTGGCGATTCTGTCGTAGCCCTTGATCCCGGCCGGGTCAATCCCATTCTCTTTCAGGCGGTAATCGAGCAGGACCCTGGTGCCTGATCCGTCCTGCCGGTTCACGAAGGTACATTTCCCGCCTGCCAGATCAGTCAAACCTTTTATCCCGAGGGGATTCCCTTTCTTGACGATAAGCCCCTGCTCGCGGTGCGCGACGTTCAGGAGCACTATCTTCAGTTCAGGAAAATGCTTCTTGATGAAAGAGCTGTTGTATTCCCCCGTTTCCTGGTCGAGAAGATGTGCTGCCGCAACATGGCAGTTGCCGTGCGTGAGAGCCACGATGCCGGCAAGACTCCCGACGTTCGAAACTGAAATCGTGTAGTTGGGATACTGCAGATTGGCGTTCTTGATGAGCAGCTCCAGGGCTATGTCATTGCTCCCTGCTATAACCATCTGGCTTTCCAGCGGATTCTGCGCTGCCGCAACACTCTCCCTGGCGCTCATCATGATCCATTCATCGATCAGATTCTTGGGGAACAGCCACTTCCCCGTGATCCTGGTGGCGGGTATTTTCCTGTCCTTGATCAGCCTGTAAACCTGTTTCTCGTTGATGCTGAGATATTCCGCTACTTCTTTGGTGGTGAGCATTTCCTTCATGTATCGGGCTCCCATTAAAATGTGACAGATTGCCACAGATAATAACCAACCACGCAGCCGCTGTCTCCCACAGAAAACGAAACGCGGACTTTTCTCTCTAAATACTGGATATTAAGACTGTAAGGTATTATTTTGGAAGCGCTATGTGGAAATGGATACTGATAATTCTTATTTGGTTGGGCGGGGAACGTGCCGCATTTGCCGAGGGTGTCGCATCTCATGGCGATCCTATCGCTCCCACTCTCCTTGCCCTGAGTGCAATTCTCATTGCTGCCAAGCTTGGCGGTGAGATCTTCGAGCGTCTGAAACTGCCTTCTGTCCTTGGAGAACTGATCGGCGGCATCGTGCTGGGCAATTTGGTACTGATCAACCCGGCATGGAGTTTTTTCGAGCCGCTGCGAATATCTCCGCTGGAGGCCGATTGGGCAGTTGCCATCGACAGCCTCGCCCGCATCGGCGTTATCGTTCTCCTGTTTGAGGTCGGGCTGGAGTCGACCGTGAAAGGGATGATGAAGCTGGGATCGACATCGATGCTGGTGGCCGTGCTCGGAGTCATCGCCCCCTTCGTCCTCGGGTTCGGCGCGAGCTGGCTCTTCATACGGGAACTGCCGGCAGGATTGCACGGACAGGTTCCGCAGGACTTCAGCCTCAATTACATCCACCTGTTCATCGGAGCCGTCCTGTGCGCCACAAGTGTCGGGATAACGGCAAGGGTATTCAAGGATCTTGGAAAACTGCAGCTGAATGAGGCGCAGATAATTCTGGGCGCCGCCGTGATCGATGACGTTCTTGGATTGATTGTGCTGGCGTCCGTCGCCGGCGTCGTCAGCGCGGCGCAAGCCGGGCTCCCCCTTGAGCTCGTCTCGATCGTCTCCTTGACAGCGCGGGCGGTTCTGTTCCTGGGTGGAACGCTGGTCCTTGGGGTGTTCCTCGTTCCCCGCATTCTGAAGCAGATATCGCGTCTTAAGGTGAGCGGACTGGTACTGGTTTCCTCACTTGTTTTTGCATTCCTGCTGGCCTATGCAGCTGATGCCGCCGGGCTGGCGCCCATAGTCGGAGCCTTCGCGGCAGGATTGCTGCTCGAGCAGGTGTACTTCCGCGGTTTTCGTGAAGAGATACAACTCGAGGACCTGATAAGGCCCGTTTCGTCATTCCTTGTGCCGGTTTTCTTCGTGATGATGGGGATTCAGGTGCGACTGGAGTCCTTTATGAACCTGCCGGTGCTCGGACTCGCCGCCGGTCTGACCGTTGCCGCCATACTGGGAAAACAGATATGCGGGTTGGGGGTGCGGGAAAAGAGCATCGATCGGCTCACGATCGGGGTAGGGATGATTCCAAGAGGAGAGGTCGGCCTGATTTTCGCCAGCATCGGGAAGAGTCTGAAGGTCGTGGATGACTTCACCTACTCAGCCATCGTGATCATGATCATTGTGACCACTTTGATCACGCCGCCGCTTCTGAAATTGACCCTGAGCAGGAAAGAAAAGGTCGCGGTCATGACTCGCTGAAGGAGATGTCCACCATCAGCTCGCTTCCGATTTCCTCCAGTTCCCGGCGGAGTTCGCTCATTCGGCACGTGTCGGGTATCTCCAGCGTGACCGATGCTCTGAAAATCATCTCTCCGGACATCGGCGCGCTGGTGCATTCGGTCTCGAGTTCCTGGACATTCACCTTCTGATGTGCGAGCGCAGAAGAGATCTGGTAGATGATGCCCGGTCTGTGCTGTCCGACCAGACTGAGTGAGACGGTTCTTGTATGCTGAGAGGCTGTTTCCTTCAAAGTCCGGTCAGGATAGATGACGACCGACAGCCCCTCGGATTTCAGGTTTTCGATAGACCGGATCAGCGTCTCTTCACCGGGTTCAGGAACAAGTATCCTCAGAATTCCGGCGAATTTCCCACCGAGACTGCACATGCGACTCTCCATCCAACTGCCGCGGCTGTCTGCTATGAGCTTGGCCAGGGACTCGACCAGGCCGGTCCGGTCTGTCCCAGTGATTGTCAACACCACCGATTTCTGCATAAGTCTGCCCTCCGCAGAATCCTGTGAGTAATTATTGCATATCGGTCGCGGCTTTGGGCCCGGGCACCCCAGGGAAGGGGTTCAACCCGTTACTTCAGGCAGACAGAAGGATGTATCGACACGTTCGGCGCATCGGCTGCATGTCCACTCGACAATCAGCTTGTGGCACTTCACACCCTTTTCCGTTGTCCAGACGTGCTTCCATCGGGTCCCGCACCTCGGACATGCGGGTGAAACGACAACTTGTATGGTCAGAAAACCATTCCCGGCCGATGGGTTGGGCACGCGCAGCCGGCGAATGCTCAAATCCGCGATTTGCGAATCGCGCAGTTCAGCCAGAAGTGAACGGAAGAACTTTATCGACTGCGACGATTTCCTGGACGCGAGTTTCCGTCCAGCCGACGTGTGCATGTTGAGCGGGAGGCACGAAGCGTAGGTAAGTTCCTTGCTGAGGTAGCCGAGGAGGGCTGACCGGAGTGTTCTCCTCCGAAGCGCCGACTTGATAAAGAAGGAGGCAACCCCGAGGGCGCCGAACTTCGATAGAAAATCGGCGTCGTGGATGATCGCGGCTACGGAGTTCTTCCTGGCCTTTTCATTGTAGAGTGCTCTCAATCCTGCCATTACCTGCCTGATTGCGGCAGGTTTCATGCCGAACTTCCCAAGGATCTCCCGGGCGATTCGAGCGGACTCCTCTTCTTCGGCGGTATCGTCGCTGTGATAACGTCCGCCGGCAAATTTGCCCGCGTCATGGAAAAGCGCCGCGATCACAGGAATAGACGGATCGACCCCCTCTGCTTTTGCCAGCTGCAGTGCGATTGAAGCGGCATGCAGCGTGTGCTCCCACAGGAAGCTCTCCGAGTGATTCCCCCGTCCTTCAAAGCTGCGTTCGGATTCCTGTATGACATCGCGGACGCGATCGATCAGGCCGGGGTATCTGGATTCGACTATGGTGCGAAAATCGTCTCCGGGCGACATCGGGCGGCATTATCCCGCCTGAACATGCACGCAGTCAACGGCTCTTTTCCCTGTTGCTTCTTGTGATATCCTTACGTTCTGGATAGTTGCACTTACGACAGAAAGGATCATGAAAAGACTACTCCTGACACTCTGCCTCTTTGCCGGCCTGGCTCCGCTTTCGTTGAGCCAGGATGAAGAAACAATAAACAAGCTCTTTCAGGATGCTATTGAAGCCATGGGCGGCGAGGCCTACCTGAATGTTGCCGATATGGTATCTACGGGACAGTATTTTCTCTTCGACCAGGAGGGCCGGAACTCTCCCATGATACGGTTTACCGATTACACCAAGCTGCCCGACAAGAGCCGCTTTGAGTCCGGCAACCGGAAGAAGGAGCTTGATATCGAGGTCTTTAATCTCGAGAAGAATGAGGGCTGGATTCTCGAGGGACAGAAACCGGTCCGGGAAGCCAAGCCGGATGAGATGAAGGGCTTCAAGGAAGCGGTCAAGCATGCGCTCGACAACATCATCCGGTTCCGGTACAAAGATCCTGAGAACAAGCTTTTCTATCTCGGACCCGGCGAAGGGCACGATGTCACACTCGAAGTCGTCAAGATCGTGGATCCCGAAAATGATGAGACAATCGTCTACTTTGATCGTATCTCAAAGCTGCCCGCCAGGGTTGAATACAGGGCTGTGGATAGCCGCGGAGTGCGCCGGCGCTTCGTCGTCGAATTCAGCCAATGGCATGTAATCCAGGGCGTCAAGACTCCCCTGAGGGTCGACGTTTTTGTCAACGGACGCCGCTACCGCCAGATTTTCACCAACCAGATCACATACAACAACAACCTGCAGGACAGCTTCTTTTCCAAGCCGCTGCCTGCGAAGTAAGGTGCCGGAAACCAGCTCATGGAGTTTTTCGACATATCCAGGACGCTCTTTGAAGGGATGGCCGTCTGGCCAGGCGATCCGGAGTTTTCCCGGACTCAGTCCCTGTCCATGGAAGAAGGCGCGGCTTCAAACGTCTCATTGATCGCGCTTGGGAGTCACACGGGAACCCACGTCGATGCTCCGCTGCATCTGATCAGGACCGGCACTGATGTCGCCTTGCTTCCGCTCAGTCATTTCGTCGGGCCGGCTCGCGTCCTGGATCTCGTCGGGAGGAAGTGTATTCTGCCCGGGCATTTCGAGGGAATAGACTGGCAGGGAGTACGCAGGGTTTTGTTCAAGACGTGCGATCATCCTTCCCCCGACCGCTTATTCGATCAGAACTACACGTGCCTGGATCAGAAGGCTGCTGAGTTCCTGGTTGGAAAAGGTATACTGCTGGTTGGTATCGATACCCCTTCCGTCGATCCTTTCGACAGCACCGATCTTCTGGCGCACAAGACGCTGTTGAGCAGTGGAGTCGTGATTGTGGAAGGGCTTGCGCTCGACTTGATCTCTCCCGGGGACTACTGGCTGGCATGCCTCCCATTGAAAATCGCGGGATCAGACGGTTCGCCCGTCCGCGCCGTCCTGTGGAGATGACAGCTCATCCGGCCTCCGCGAAGGATGGTTCCATCTCTTCCGTCGTGCAGATGTGGTAGTGGCTCTTCAGCCTGGCTATCTTGTCGGCGAGCGCCGTGTGAATCGCATGTCCCGCGCGTTCCGCGTACAGATGCCCGATGATCGGATGCCCCGCCAGCGAAATATCTCCCAGAAGATCGAGAAGCTTGTGGCGCACAAACTCGTCAGGACAGCGGAGATGATCGTTGACGATGCCCGAGGAGTCGAGCACAACGGCGTTTTCCAGTGACCCCCCGCGTATCAGGCCGAGGCTTTTCAGATACTCGATATCGGAAGTGAAACCAAAAGTACGGGCTATCGCGATCTCGCTGCAATACGATTCGGGCGTGAGATCGATTTCGATCTTCTGATAGCCGATCGCCTGGTGTTCGAAATCTATGATGTAGGTTGCCTTGGGAGAAGGATAGGGATAGACGCCGGCGACTTTGTCTCCATGACGCACTTCGATCGGCTCTTCGATGACAATGTATTCGCGCGGCGCCTCCTGCTCCACTATGCCGGTTTTTTCGATTGCCTCGACATACTGCACTCCACTGCCGTCCAGAATCGGGACTTCCATGGAGTCTATGTCCAGATACAGGTTGTCGATTCCAAGGCCGTAAAGGGCCGAAAGGAGATGCTCCACTGTCGAGATCATCACTCCTTTCTTCATCAGGGTTGTAGCATAGCTGACCTTGGCAACATGAGTGCGGATCGCTTCAATTTCAAAGTTCTTCAGATCTATCCGGCGAAACCTGATTCCCGTTCCCGGCGGCGCCGGCTGAAGCGTAAGTCTTACCGAATAGCCGGTGTGAAGGCCGATACCTTCGAAGCTGATCTTCCTGCGCAAGGTCCTTTGGTACTTAAACATGAGCTAATCCTGTACGAAAAAGAGCATTAAATCTGCCTGGAGACTCAAAAAGACATCATCTTAGCAAATCTCGTTCCATTTTTCCCTTACTCGGGAAGAAAGCTCTTAAATCATTGTCCATCAAAGGTATGCCGCCTTCAGGTCGAGTCTGTGCGGCATTTCGACTAACGATTTCGTTGCAGATCCGACACAGTGTGGAACTCGAGAAGATTTTGCGCCGCAGCGGTTTTTTGGTTTCGGCGCGGCCCGGTTTGTGTTAGAAATACAGTGTTTCTGCCGGACGGATTTCTTAATGGACATAAACAGAACATTTCAGGCTGATGTTTGGTGTTGGTGGCGCGTCCCCGTGTATGCCCGGGTCGCCAGGCCGCCGGTCCCCTGAAATGTGACAAAAGAAGGGGTGAGAGAGCCGTGAACGACTCGAGGCGTTCACGGCTCTTTTCTTTGGTGCGCCCGGCAGGGCGCACACCTTGGAGGTGAAAGTCCTCTGCAGACCCGGTCAGGGGAACTGCCAGCCGGACGGCACCGTGTAGAGAGCAATAAGGGCGCGGCGGGAGTCGATGGCATGACCGTTGTGGATCTTAGAGCGTATCTGAAGGAGCAATGGCCTGAAATCAAAGAGAGACTGCTATCAGGCAGCTACGAACCGAAACCAGTCCGGCGGACTCGAGATACCAAAGCCGGATGGGAAGGGAGTGCGAAAGCTTGGTAGCTTAATCCCGTCATTCGAGGATGGGCTAACTACTTTCATCTGTCCGAGACGCGGGGGACGTTTGAGGAACTGGACGAATGGCTATGGCTCAAGCTCCGTTGCATGCTTTGGCGGCAGTGGAAGCGTGTTTGGACCCGCTTCAAGCGACTGAAGGCCCGAGGTCTCGATGAGGTTAGGGCTTGGAAATCCGCTACGAACGGGCGTGGCAGCTGGTGGAATCCGGGAGCGTCTTGAATGAGGCCTTTCCGAAGAGGTTCTTTGATCAACTGGGGCTGCTATCACTGCTGGCAACGGTTCGTATAGCCCAACAGAAGATTAACTGAACCGCCGGATACGGAACCGTACGTCCGGTGGTGTG
>JAAYAM010000182.1 GCA_012719355.1 Acidobacteriota bacterium | reverse complement strand
AGAAACTCTTTCCATTTCGCCGGGCGGAGCTGTTCCTGAACATGGCGCATCGACAGCGCCAGGTCAGCCGGCTTGATTCCCACCGGGCAAAGATCGTTGCACGCCATACAGGCAAAGCACCCGTACATCTGCTCGATCAGGTTCGGGCTGAGTTCCAGTTCTCCCTGCAATCCCTTGCGCGCAAGCGCCACACGGCCTCTCGGCGAAGCGGTTTCCTTAAGGTACTCGCGGTATGTCGGACACGCTGCCAGGCAGAGTCCGCAGCGGATACAGTTGTGATACGCACCCTCTTCGGGCTTCACCAGATTGTTTTCTTCCATATGATTCCATCCTGCACACCAGATCCGCTACCACGCGGAGGCGTCAAGCACGGCCTTGATGATGCCGTCTTCGTGACGCTCGTAAAGGCCGTATGCGCTTTCGGTTTCACGCATCGGCAGACGATGGGTGACGAGGCGTGACAGCTCTTCCCGATGTGCAAGATAAAGGTCCTGCGCCTTTGTCAGATACTTCGACCAGTCCGGTGTGACGGTGCCGAGGAGCAGGATGTTCTTGCGGAAGAAGATCTCGTACTCGAACGTGTATACCGGATTATCGGGTACGCCGAAAGCGACCACGGTACCGTATTTACGCACCAATTCCAAGCAATCATTGATCGTGTTCATCTGGTGTCCCACGGCTTCGATGATGATATCCGGGGGATTCCATTCATCCGGTACCGCGCGGACGTCGTGCACGAGTTCTATGCCACGCCGTAATACCGTCTCCGTCGCTCCCATGCTGCGGGCGAAACGGCACCGGTGTTCGACCGGATCGATTCCTGTGACGGAGGCGGCCCCATTAGTCTTTGCGAGCCAGCAGAACATCTGCCCTATGGAACCGAGTCCCATGACGGCCACCGATTTTCCCCGGATGTCGCCAAGGCGATCCATAGCGTTGATGACCGTGGAAAGCGGCTGGATGATGCATGCAGCGGCGGGATCGCCTGTCTCAGGCTTCAGAAGAATAGTCTTGGAGGCCTGGGCCAGAAAGAATTCGGCAAGCCCGAGGTCGCCGTCCGGAATCGCAAGCACCTGTTGACCGGGGCGAAACCTGTCGGAAGAACTCTTTACCACTTCTCCGACGCACTCGTGGATCGGGGCGCCTGGCGCCAGCGGATAGTTCCGGTAGCGCTTGTTCCCTGTAAAGAAAGGGATGTCGCTGCCGCACGTCATAGCCCAATCGGTCCGGACCAGAACGAGGTCTTTGCTGTCGTGCGGAATTTCGGGAATCGGTATGTCCACACGCCCGAATGATCGCGGGCGCACGACCTGCCACGCCTTCATCAACATTTCTTCAGATCTCCTGAACGACAGGGAGCGTCAGAAGCGCATGCGGCACAATCAGCACGTCCAGGGAAGTACCCAGTACCCGTGCTGCAGTCCGCAAGGCTTCGTCCATTGTCCCGGCAGGAGTCATTTTGCAGGCTGCCACGATTTCAGGACATTCACTCCCGACTATGATCACATTAGTCTGTTCCAGCACCTTGGCCACGACGAAGGCGCGCTGCTGGCCGGGAGGGTACCCGTTTCGGCGCGCGTCATCGAGGATCGACCTGATGTCGGGCATATCCCGCATGGCGGTGAAAAACCGCTGCTCACCTGGACCGCTGCCGGCCCCCTCCTCACAACGGGCAGGTATGATCAGGTATCCACCCGGTTTGACGACGCTGGTCGGGGCGAAAAACAGGTAAGACGCAGCTCGGCTTGCCTGGTACAGATTGCTGTCTTTCGGGAACCCGACACCCCCGATCGCTACGTCGTACTGCTTTGGAACCGGTACCTCATAGATGGTGCGGGCGAAGGAGACAAGGTCCATGAAGGCTTTCTCCGGATCACCCGCAGCGACTCTGAGAATGCGTTTGTCGTCGTCGAGCACGACATTGACTATGAACTTGAGGCCGCCTCGGCGCGCTGCTTCTCTGACCGCTTCGTGGAAGGGGTTTCCGACGATCTTCCCCAGGCGCGTTCCCGGGTGATCGACGATTGCCGGTCCATGCGAAAACGCGATCAAGTTCTCCCCGGCAGCCCCTACCGCAAGAGTCTTGCTTCCTCCGGAGTACCCGGCGTACTGGTGCGGCTCCACGATTCCGGTGGCTATCACGAGATCTGATTCAATCGCCGCCCGATGCACCGACACGGGCATGCCGATGTCGGTTACTCCGAGGTCGACCAGCACCGACGGATTCTGCGGCTCACTGTCGATCACCCTGTAGCGTTCGACTACTCCGGCCCCGAGTTTCTCTACCTTCTCTTCATGAGTCGAAGCCCGGTGCATTCCGACTCCGCAGAGCAGCGTGATGTCCTGATCGCGCACGCCCGCCTGGGAAAGCTCCGATAGGATGGCTGGAACGAGCAGTTCGTCCGGACACGAACGCGTCACGTCAGTGAAGACGATGCAGACACGGTCGCCTGAATGCGCCATCTGCCGCAGCGGCGGAGTGCCGATCGGGTGCGAAAGCGCCTCCGCGACAGCCTCGCTTCGGTCCGGGACAGGCTTTGCAGGTTTGGACACAACGACGTCAGCCCGCATTCCGGCGGGAAGCGAAAACTCGATTTTTCCTTTCCCATACGGGATCTCGTACATCGCGCCGCCTCCGCTTCTGGTTTCGCGATACGAAAGCTTGTTCCGTTCTGCAGAATAGATCGCCCTGCTTCCCCTTGTCAAATCTCCTTTAAGATTTGGACTTTAAGATTTGGACACCCACAGAAGCCCCCGCTAAGAACTTTAACAGTTCACCGCCCTCCAACGAAATTGGAACATAAACCTGGACACCCATGAACCTGTTCCCTCCGGAGAATAGAATTTTGGACACCCATGGAATCAGCCGGTGCCGTGAGAAACGAACTGAAACTGGTGGGTGTCCCAGTTTTTCCGCCGGCGGAGAACGGTGGGTGTCCAGGATTGGCGTTAAAAAGCTTTACAGTGGAGGAGCTACTAAAATATTCTGTTCCGGCTAATGAAAGTGCTTGACATAGAGTGAAAACAGAACCTATCATGAAACCGGTTTCCGCATAATGGAACAGAGACTGGAGGTCTGAATATGGCTAAGGTGCCGTTTGTGAAAGCCGCGGATGTGCAGGGTGAATTTCGCACTCCACCCCGTACTTCGAAGCTTCTGCTCGCTCCCAAATTCGGGGGCGTCAACAGCGTGTCGATGGGTATGAACATCACTGAGGTTGGCAGCATGATCCCTGACCACGTCCACGAGGAATCCGAAGAGGTTCTTTTCCTGATCAGCGGAAAGGCGCGGATCGTCATTGAAGGAGAGGGTTCGTGGGAAATCGGTCCGGAGACTGCGTTTTATTCGCCGATGGGCAAGAAGCATCGGGTCGAGAACATCGGTGATGAGCCGCTCAAGATCGTCTGGTGTTACAGTCCCGCTCTGCCGTCACATTGCAGCTAATCAATCAACAACTATAGGAGATAAGCAGTCATGATTTTTGAATCAACTCGCAAGGCCATGAAGAAACTGGGCCTGCCGGAAGGCGACGCTTTCGATCTGCCGTCATCAACCAAGAGGTTCCCCGACGGAGCGGCTTTCCGTATTGAATGCCCGACAGTCAATTCCGCGGACACCGTGGCAGCCCTGCTGGACACTGCCACCAAGACCGGCGTCACGATCAACCGTATCACTGAAACTTTCGGTATGTTCCGCCACACGGCTGCTGAGATCAAGCAGTACTGCCGGCTCTGCAACCAGTATGGATGCGAACTGCTCCTCTCCACCGGTCCCCGCGCCACGTATGACACCGGCGCCACGGTTCTGTCTCCTCAGGGTGTAAGGGTCAGCTATCGTCTTCGCGGCATGGAACAGCTCATTCGCGCAGTTGAAGACATCAAGCGCGGTTACGAACTCGGCTGCCGTGGCTTCTTAATTTATGACGAAGGCATGCTGTGGACCGTCAACGAGATGCGCAAGAACGGCGATCTCCCGAAAGACATTGTCTTCAAGTGCTCGGCACATCTTGGCCACTGCAACCCGGCTTCCGTGAGGCTTCTGGCCCAGCTCGGTGCCGACAGCATCAACCCGATCCGCGACCTGCAGATCCCGATGCATGCAGCGCTCCGCCAGGCGGTCGACACTCCGCTTGACGTTCACACCGACAACCCTCCGGGATCGGGCGGATTCATCCGCGTATACGAAGCTCCCGAAATCGTCCGCGTTGCGGCTCCGGTCCATTGCAAGACAGGAAACTCCGTCATCGGCGGCCACGGCGAGATGACCGGCGCCACGGAAGGGAAGAGAATGGCTGAGCAGGCGACGATCGTCGTCGAGATGATCAACAGGTTCCAGCCCGAGCTGAAACAGTCCGGAAAGCGGACCGCTGATATGTGCGTCCCAGCCGTCTAACACCTGATCATTCATTAAGGAGGAGTCATGGGAAATTGGGAACTGCCGCCGAAAGGTGGTCTCATGGAGACCCCCGGCGTGTATCTCCAGACCATGAACATGACGCAAATCAATGAGCGCCTCAAAAAGAATGACATCATCATCATTCCGGTAGGAAGCACTGAATGTCATGGGGCGGCTCAGCCGATTGGCGAAGACACCTTTCTTGTAACGCGCATGGCCGAACAGGTCGCGCTCAAGACTGGTTGTACGGTCGCCATGCCCGTGTGGTACGGCTCGCATCCCTACAATCACCTGGGGATGCCGGGCACGGTCGTAGTGCCGGAAGACACCTTCCTGGCAAATCTGCGGGCCATCATCGCAGGTCTGTGGAACATGGGGTTCCGCAAGCAGATCTTCCTCAACGGGCATGGACAGGAGGAAGTCATTCCTCTCGCACTTCATCAATGGGCCAAGAAGTATCAGGTCCCAAGCATGTTGATTTCGTTGCACTGGCCGACTGTCATTCACGACTACCTGAAGGACAAAGCCCACGGAGGCCCCTTCGAGACCCGTTTCCAGCATGCGGACGAAGCGGAAGCATCCTACTCTCTGGCGCTTTTCCCAGAGTTCTGTGACATGAAGTTGGCTGTCGACAGCAAACCGTCAGGATTCCTTCCTCCCGGACACGTGGACGGAGGAGGAGAAGTCTATCACCTCCCTATCAAGGGTCACGAGCACGTGGGACTCAGCGGTACCGAAGTCCTGGTCTACCCCGAAGGAGTGATCGGCAGTCCGACGCTTGCCAGAGCTGAAAAGGCCTTCAAGGGCCTCGAAGTTCTGCTGGATTACATGTGCAAGCTGATGGATGACATCCTGACTCGTTTCCCGGCAGGGAAATTACCCCCGGCCGAGAAGACTACAATGAGAGATCCTCAGGAGATCGAGGCGCTGCTGAAGGGTCCTTTGAATGGCGGGAAGCACCTGTACACGATCGCATATCCACCCTAAGCGTTTCATCCTGCCTTTGCAATGCGGAGGGTGCAGTTTCGGCCCTCCGCATTCATCCAGGGCGACCTCGAATCCAAAGGAGGTTTGTTTTGTCTCAGTCAGTACGCGCCGTTGAAAGAGCTCTGGACATCTTACTCTGCTTCACCCACGAAGAGCCCACCCGCTCCCTTACCCAGATAGCCGAAGCCATCCACATGTCGAAGACGACCGTCCACCGTCTTCTGGCGACGCTCGAGAACAAACGGTTCATCACCAGGGACAAGGTAACCGGCTTGTACCGGCTCGGCTTCCGGTTTGTCGAAATGTCCTCGATTGTTCTCCAGGATGTCGATCTTCACCGTTGGTCCCGTCCCTACCTCGAAAGCCTGGCGACTGAATACGGAGAGACCGTCGATCTGGCCATACTCGACGGATCGGACGTGATCTATCTCGAAGTGATTGAGAGTCCGCAGCGGGTCAAGCTCGCAGCGGCAATCGGGCAGCGCCTGCCGGCTTTCTTTACGGCTTCCGGCAAGGCTCTGCTGGCGTATATGCCCGAAGACCAAGTCAGGGAAATCATCAGGAAGAACGTTGCGGAAAACCCCACCCGCCCCAAAATGCCGATGGAAGAGATGCTCGAGGAACTGCGGGCTGCCGCCGAGCGCGGTTACGCCATTTCTGAACAGGAATATGAAGAGGCGATTAACGCAGTCGCGGTCCCTATCTTCGATGCCAATCAAGCCCCGATCGCCTCGATTGCCATAGTCGGTCCTTCATTCCGGGTTACTAAAGACCGGCTCCCCGAGCTGGGCAATTCGCTGCGCAAAATGACCGAGACTATTTCCAACGAAGTAGGACGCGTAGCCTTGTCCTCGATCGTGGCAAAAGTCCGCGTGAAATAACGCAGCCGGGTGATCGGCTCATGCCCTTCTTCCACTTCTTCGACTGGCAGTTGCAAATTCCACTTTTAGCAGGTATTTTACTAAGGATCCTGTCAGAAGTAGCAATTTGGCAGGGCAAATATCGAGTTTCACTAATGGCTTCAGAAAAGCACTCGGCTGCTTCTTCCGGCAAGAATCTCCCCTGTGCGGTGCGGGTGTCACCCACGACGGAACGGTCTCTCTTTGATGCGCTGTTCGCGGCATCTCCCGATGCGCTTGTCTTCACCGACGGCAGTGGGGTCTGCATCGACGTCAACCCAGCCTCCGCCTCCATCTTCGGCCTTCCTCCTGAACAACTTACAGGTAAGAAGATCCGGGAGTTCATTCGATCCGGGGGAGATCCGGAAAGGCCTTTTCTGCAGGGCGAATACACGCTGGTGCGTCCGGACGGCAGCACCATCGAGGCGGAGTGCTATGCCATCCCCGACGTTCAGCCCGGCATGCACCTTTCGGTTATCCGCGATATCAGCCACCGCAAACTGGTTGAGGGTGAACTGCGCAAGGGCAAGGAGCATCTGGCCCGGACACAACAGATTGCCCATCTCGGAAGCTGGGAACTTGATCTTCTCACAAACAAACTGACGTGGTCGGATGAGGTCTATCGGATTTTCGGTCTGGAGCCGCAGGAATTCGGCGCTTCCTATGAAGCCTTCCTGGAGAGAGTCCACCCGGAAGACCGCGCTGCCGTTGACGCTGCATATACGGGCTCCATCGCACAGGACCTTGACAGTTACGAGATCGAGCACCGGGTGATCAGGAAATCAACCGGAGAGGTGTGCTGGGTGCAGGAAAGATGCCAGCATTTTCGCGACCAGGACGGCAAGATAGTCCGCTCGCTGGGAATGGTGCTCGACATAACAGCTCGCAAGAAGGCTGAGGAAGAGTTGCGCGAGAGTGAGAACAGGTGCCAGGTCCTGTCGGAAGCGACGATCGAAGGAGTGGCGATCTCAGACGACGGCCGGATTATAGACGTGAACGATCAGCTGGCGCACATGCTCGGATATTCCCGCGAAGAAATGGTGGAGATGGACTTCGCATCATTCTTCGCCCCGGAAGACCGGCAACAGGCGATCTTCAACATGGATCTCTCCGGCGAATCAGCGACCGAATACCGGGTCGTTTGCAAAGATGGCCGCCGGCTGACGGTCGAGATGCGGACCAAGAAGATCACGTACAAGAACCGCCCGGTGTGGATGACGACCATCCACAACATCACAAAACGGAAAGAGGACCAAGAAGAGCAGCTGCTCTATACCGAGGTCCTGCGCGTTTTGAATCGAAGCAGCAATGAGATATCGGAATCAATCCGCGAAGTGGTCCGGCTGATTCGCGAGTTGACGGCTTTCGACGCAGTGGGGCTGAGACTTCGCAAGAACGACGACTTCCCCTATTACGAGCAGGAGGGCTTTTCCGAAGAATTCGTTCGCAGGGAAAACGTTCTCTGTTCCAGCTGCGAGGTCTCCTGCGGCAAGCCCGTTCTCGATTGCCTGTGCGGACTGGTGCTTTCAGGAACGACGGAAGGAGAATTATTTACTGAAGGAGGGAGCTTTTGGACCAACTCCTTCTCGAAAGACTTGATCTCCGAAGTCATCGAGAGCCAGGGGAACCGCAATTTCCGCAGCAGCTGCGTCGACAGCGGGTATCGGTCTCTCGCCCTGATCCCGGTTCGTTCAGGAGAAGAGATCATCGGTATGCTGCAGCTCAATGACCGCCGCGAAGGATGCTTCTCGCTCGATAAGATTCAGTTTTTCGAAGGTCTGGCGGATCAGCTCGGGCTGGCTTTCAAACGCATGCAGGTCCAGGAAGAGTTGCAGGCGTTGAATGAATCGCTTGAACGGCGCGTAGCCGAAAGAACCGCGGAGCTCGAACAACGATCCGGACAGCTGAGACTGCTTGCCTCGGAATTGACGATGGCAGAACAGCGTGAACGGCAGAAACTTGCCCAGATACTGCACGACGGCCTGCAACAGATCCTCGTAGGGGCCAAGTACCGTCTGGCCCTCCTGGAGCGGACACCCCATTCAAGGCATCTTGCGTCTGAAGTCACCGACATTATCGACGAAGCTATCGCGACATCGCGCTCCTTGACCGCCGAACTGAGCCCGCCGATTCTGCACCAGAGCGGGCTGCTGGCAGGCCTGGAATGGCTCCGCCAGTGGATGCACAACAAACATGGGCTGACGGTCGATCTGATCGTCCGCGACAACCTTGTCCTGCCCCCGCAAGATATTTCAGTTTTCCTGTTTCAGGCCGTTCGCGAGCTTCTTTTCAACGTCGTGAAACACTCCGACGTTGAGTCGGCACGGCTGGAGGTAGTCCAGTCGGACGGTTTCATCAAGGTCACGGTCGAAGACGAAGGGACGGGCTTTGACCGGTCACGCCTCAGAGTCTCGGGTGGGAGCGCCGGAGGATTTGGGCTTTTCAGCCTCAACGAGAGGATAAATGTCCTCGGCGGACGGATGGAGATTGAAACGACGCAGGGGAGCGGAAGCCGGATTTCCCTTTTCGCCCCGCTCACATCCGGCAGTGAGTTCTCTTCAGATGACGATGCTGAAGCCGACGATGCCTCATCGTCGGGCGGGAATGCCTCCGAGGCAGCCGCGGCCAGGAAGAAGACGCGAATCGTGCTCGTCGACGACCACATCGTAATGCGTCAGGGGCTCGCCGGGCTGCTCAGGGAGGAGCCGGACCTCGAAATAGTGGGAGAGGCTTCCGACGGTGAACTTGCCGTCAAACTCGTGCGCGAACTGAAGCCGGATGTAGTCCTGATGGATATCGGAATGCCGAAAATGGACGGCATCCAGGCGACGCGCATCATACATTCGGAACTCCCTTCCGTGCGCATCATCGGGCTCTCCATGTTCCAGGAAGGTGAGCAGGCGGAAGCGATGCGTGAAGCCGGCGCCTCAGCGTACGTGACCAAGAGCGGTCCGTCCGAATCAGTTATTTCCGCCATCAAGTCCTGTACCAAAGCCGGGCG
This sequence comes from Acidobacteriota bacterium, assembly GCA_012719355.1. Lineage (GTDB taxonomy): Bacteria > Acidobacteriota > UBA6911 > UBA6911 > UBA6911 > UBA6911. The sequence goes on along the minus strand of JAAYAM010000182.1, from coordinate 2,683 downwards.
ACGGCCACGTCTGGAATTCGCCGGCATCTGACAGATCAGATCACTTTGCAGCCATAGCCAGGCGTCCACGCACTGCGTTGAGCAGTTCGGGAATGCTGCTCTTCTTCGAGAGGTATATGGTTTGACTGGTTGATTCCGTGGCGTTTTCATCCTTTGTGATCAGGCCGGTAAGAAAGATGACCGGTATGTCACTTGTGCGGCCGGATGCCCTGAGTTTGGATACCATTTCGCCACCATCCATGACGGGCATGTCGACATCACTGATGATGAGGTCGGGCAGTTCCCTCGCAGCAATTTCAAGCCCTTCCTTGCCGTCTCCCGCGGTAACAATCCTGTAGCCATATGACGACAGTTTCAACTCCAGAGCTTTTCGCATGGTGCGGTTGTCGTCGACGATCAGTATCTTCCGGGCATCTGCCGCTTGCTCCATTTGTCTTTACCTCCCTGCGATGAAACGGGGTACAACTCTTTCTTATCGACCGCAGGAGCGGACATGCTTACTCAGGATTCAACAAGGTCCGACGTTTCTGAAAAAATCTGCGGCTCGGCGCTGCCCTCGATGCCTTCCTGCGGATTCGACTCTTGTAACCGCCCATTGAGTGCCTTTTTTCTAACTTGGGTCCGTTTCACACTACCAACCTCAACACTTCATAATCGAGCCCGATTTTCCGTCCGATAGGTTTCCTGAAAGGAGAACTTTTATGAGACCAGCACACGCATTAACTGTGGGATTTGCAGTGCTTCTGATCTGTGCAATGGTACCGGTGACAGTTGCAGGTGATAGACCTATCCCATACGGGGCCAAGATCGTTATTGAAGAAATGGAAGGCGATCTGGACGGCTTCATCCGCGCCGAGATCGTGAAGAAGAAAGTACCAATCGAGGTTGTGTTGAATAGTGAGGATGCTGACTACATCATGAGCGGAAGTCTCGTCATCCAAGAGAAGCGCGCTTGGCATGAAGGCTGGCTGTCCGCCGAAAAGGACCACAATGTTGCAAATATCATGGTGATCGATCCGAAAGAAAAGAGGATGATTTGGGCGTCCGAGGCAGGAGATCGCAGCTGGTGGTGGGGTTCGCTCAAGCGTGGCGGACAGAGAAAGACCGCAGAGCGTCTGGTCAACAATCTGAAGAAGGCAGTGGCTCGGAAGTCCGGGCGATGAGGAGGCGGCGCGTATCATGGCAGTTGTAACATGCCCAGGAATGCGGCCAGCTAATCAGCAGCGATGCCAAGGTGTGCCCGGCAGCTGTTTCATATGAAGATTGCGCGGTCTTGGTGCGATTCGACGAGCAAGATGCTCAAACGTATTCAGCCAGTGGGCCTTCGGATAACAGCACGGATGTTATCTTTCTGAACGATTATTCGCGCTTTCTTCGCAATATGCAACAGGCACAGACAGTCCGCATTTCTGCGGAGATCTACCAGGAAGGTTCGCCCGTCTTTGAGTTCGACGTTCGCGACTTCGACCCAACCAAATACCAGCCCCAATAGGAGGTACCAAGCAAAAAAGCCCGGAAACCTTGTCGATTGCCGGGCTCATTCTCTTTCCCCTTGGTGAATGCGGGTTTGCCCCATTCGCTCAGTGGAATAGATCTTGTTCCGCAAACATGAACATATTATCGGCCGATTTGACTGCTCGTCGAGATTTTTCTAATGGATCGGCCCGGCCTATTCCGATTCGAAGCCGTGGTCGGTGAACTTCAGGGTTCGGGCGTTCTCGGTCACGGTGCGAACAACGTTGTCGGGAGCACCTGACGGAAACTCCGCCGAAATCTCCAGCGTCACCTTGACATCCGAACCGGCCAGACTAATCAGATGCGCTATGACCTCATCGGCAATGCGGCCCGCATCGCGTCCGGCCCGCGCCGGATCCAGAGACACGCTGCCATGGAACCGCTTTAAAACTCTTCGCGGTTCCGGCTCTTTTCCCTCTCCCCTGTCCGCAGCAGGAAGCTTACCGTCGGATACACCTTCGGCAGTTCCAACGCCATCCGCCGCGCCCCCGGCTGTCATGATCTTCTCCGTCTCAGCCTGGTATTGCTTAAGTGCAACCTCAGGTCGCACGATCAGACCGGAATCATTCGCCTCCGATATCGTAACCAGCTTCCCGCAGCGCAATCCGCGGTATCGGCCGGCCGCTTGATCATAACTTTCCGCATACGCGAACGAATCCTGCTGCCAAAGCAACTGGCTTAGTCCGTCCTGGATTGCAGCATAAAGCACTGCAGAATTCTTCAGTCGCGGCAGGTACGTGTAGCGCGCAAAATCTTCCACGAGCTGTCTGATCGATACTGAATCGCCACGCCACAACGGCACGCGGTCCAGTTCCATCCGCAGACGGGTGGACGCAAATCCCGTGATCAGCAGTTCGTCATCGCGCAGTTTTTTGCTCGCACGAACCGACAGCGGAGCCTGCCCCGTTACTCTCATCACGTGCCATTCCATCGCGGCCTGGGGATTCCTCTGCACCGGAACAAGGAGCCATTGATACGTCTCCGGTATGCGCGCCTCAACATCCTCATCGGCCTTTGTTCTCTGGGTTTCCGCCTGCTTCACCTGCTGTGGATCGAGGTTCAGCTCTTCCTTGTCGTCCAGGATCGAGTTCCAGGCGAGATATCGGCGAGCCGCTTGATCCAGATCCTGAAGCCGTGTCTTGTCCGGCGCCAGAAACACCAGTGCGTT
>JAAYAM010000181.1 GCA_012719355.1 Acidobacteriota bacterium | reverse complement strand
TCGTTCTGCAGCACATTCTTGCTCAGCTTTTCGGACTGCCCCTTGATGTTGATCCCTTTGATGCAGCCTCCACGCTGAAGAATCTGCCGGAAGATCGAGTAATTCGTGTTGGGGAACACGTTCGTGACGTCGACGAAACGAAGGCCGAAGCGCAGGTCGGGCCGGTCCGAGCCGGTCGTGTCGATTGCTTCAGCGTAGGTCATACGGGGGAAAGGCCGCGGCAGCGTTATCCCGCCGATCTCGAACATCCTCACTGCAAGCTCTTCGACCAGTTCGTAGAGGAACTCCTCATCGATGAAAGAAGCCTCGATATCGAGCTGAGTGAATTCCGGCTGCCGGTTCGGGCGAAGGTCCTCATCGCGGAAGCAGCGCGCCATCTGAAAGTAGCGTTCCATTCCGCCGATCATCAGCAGCTGTTTGAACAGCTGCGGCGACTGCGGCAAGGCGTAGAAACTCTGCGGATGGACGCGACTCGGCACCAGGTAGTCGCGGGCGCCTTCCGGGGTACTCATGGTCAGAACCGGCGTCTCGATCTCTACAAAGCCACGAGAATCGAGAAACTGCCGTGCACACTGGAAAATCCTGTGCCGGGCCATGAGGTTGTCCCGTATCGAAGCACGCCTGATGTCAAGATAGCGGTATTGCAGCCGCAGCTCTTCCGAGACATTGTCGGAGCCGGCCGTCACTGCCCCGGCCGTCATAGCTTTTTCGGATACCGCAAACGGGAGAGCATCGGATTCGGAAAGCAGCGTCAGTTCGCTAACGATCAGTTCGATGTCCCCGGTCTTCAGATTCGGATTCTCGGTGCCGGGGAGACGCTTTCGCACTTCTCCTCTGACCGAGATACAGTACTCCGGCCGCAGGGAGGCGGCCTGCAGGCAGACTTCGCTGGAGGCGACTTCGGGATTGAAGACTATCTGGATGATGCCGCTTCTGTCGCGCAGATGCACGAAAAGCAATCCGCCATGGTCCCGGAACGCATCTACCCAGCCGGCGAGGAGCACCTTCCGGCCGACATCACTTGTGGTCAGCTGACTGCAAAAGATACGTTCGGCAAAAAGCATAGGCGGAATCCTTTCTTCTGTTCCTTTTTCCGGCAGACTGCACAACGGTCCCAGATGGTACTCAATCATGTCGAAGGTGACAATTGAAAATGACCGGTTCGTGCCGCTGACTACTGATGCGGCCCGTGGTGAAGAGGCGGGTCGGTTTCAGCCGAACCGGCCCGCCCGGTTTTCTTCCCGTGCAGAATTTATCAGGCGAGCTGAGTGGCAACCAGATCTCCAACCTGTGACGTGGAATAGCCCATGCGTCCCGCGGCAAGCGTTTTGAGCTTGTTCCCGGTAACGTACATGACTGCATTCTCGACGGCTGTGGCCGCTTTCTCCTCGCCGAGGGTCACCAGCATCATCTGCATTGCACAGATGGCTGCCAGTGGATTGATTACGCCCTGGCCGGTGTATTTCGGAGCGCTGCCGCCTATAGGCTCGAACATGCTTACGCCTTCAGGGTTGATGTTCCCGCCTGCGGCAATCCCCATGCCTCCCTGTATCATGGCGCCGAGATCGGTAATGATGTCGCCGAACATGTTGCCCGTCACGATGACATCGAACCATTCAGGATTCTTCACAAACCACATGCAGGTGGCGTCAACGTGGTAGTACTCGCGGGCGACGTCCGAAAATTCCTTCTGGCCGATCTCGTGAAACGCTCTCTCCCACAGGTCGTAGACATACGTCAGGACGTTGGTCTTTCCGCACAGGGCGAGCGTATTTGTAGCCGCCTTGCCCCGCGCCTTCTTCCCGTACTTCCGTGCGAAGTTGAACGCATACCGGAGACAGCGGTCCACCTGGAACCTGCTGTAGACTGCCGACTGAACCGCCACTTCCTGCGGAGTCCCCTTCATCGTCACGCCGCCCGTACCGGTGTAGAGATCGCCGGTGTTCTCGCGCACGACCGTGAAATCGATATGCTCCGGCCCTTTGTCCTTGATCGGGGTTTCGACGCCGGGGAACAGCTTCACCGGACGCAGGTTGATGTACTGGTCCAGCGCAAAGCGGGCCTTGAGCAATATCCCTTTCTCCAGGATTCCAGGAGCCACGTCCGGGTGCCCTATTGCACCAAGCAGGATTGCGTCGAATTTCCGCAACTCATCGATGGCACTGTCAGGGAGCGTTTCCCCTGTTCTCTTGTATCGCTCGCCGCCGAAATCGAATTCCGTCAGTTCTACTTTGAAGTTGAATTTGTCGGCCGCCGCCCGGAGGACCTTGATGGCCTCCGCCGTCACCTCCGGTCCGGTTCCGTCGCCGGGAATTACTGCGATTTTGTGCACCTTGAATCCTCCTGTGGGAAATGACTTTTTGAATATCGAGCCGATTCAGGCTCCGGTCTCTGCGCCGGAACCGTCATACGGGAAGACAATCCGGCTGCAAGTATAAGGCAAAGCCGGCTTTTCCATCGCGATTAATTTGGCCGTACATCTTTCAACCGGTATGCGGCAATGCTCTGGACGGCCGCAGATAAGCGCCCCAGTATCCCATCCCGACGAAAACGCTTCCACCGATGATATTTCCTATCGTGACCGGGAGGAGATTGTTCCACAAAAAGCCTGCCCAGCTCAGCGTGGCCGGATCAATGCCCGCGATCTCCGCAAGCACTCCTTTGTGCACGAACAGTATGGCCGTCGGAACGAAATACATGTTGGCGATGCAGTGTTCGAATCCGAGAGCCACAAAAGCCATCACGGGGAAGAAGATGGCAAAGATCTTACCCACTGTCTGGCGGGCCGCAAGGGCCATCCACACCGCCAGGCATACAAGCCAGTTGCAACCGATTCCCCGCCACAACGCCTCGCTGAACGACAGCTGAACCTTGCCATACGCGATCTTTACCGCGGCAGCTCCCAGGGCTCCGTCGCCCGTCTTCCACAATCCGGAGTAGTAAAACAGAAGTGCGACGAGAATTGCCCCGATGAAGTTCGCACCAAAGACGGTCCCCCAGCGCCTGAGCATCTTTCCGAACGAGATTTCTCCCGACATAACGCTGGATACCATAAGGTTATTTCCGGTGAAGAGCTCCGCGCCGGCAATCACGACCAGCATCAGGCCGACGCTGAATGCGGCTCCGCTCAATAACCTGGTCAACCCTACCCCGAGACGCTCGGCGGCATCAAAGGTGATTCCGGTTGCAAACAGGCCGCCGAATCCGATGTAGGCTCCACCGAGTATCCCCAGAACGAAAACCGTCAGCCAGGGAGAAGTCGCCTTCGCCACCCCGACAGTCTGGGCAACAGTCTCGGCGATGTTCTTGGGAGCCTTGTCCTCCAGTGTCGGCACGGGAAACTGCCACGCGGTCATCAGCCGCTCGAAACGCCCGACGGCCTTTTTCTGTTCAGTGACCTTCCTTTTCATCGCCCTGTCCACTACAGCAACAATCTCATCGGGCTTGAACGGCTTCGGGAAGTAATCCATCGCTCCCCGCTTCAGCGCCTCTGTCTCACTGCCGATGGAAGGATGAGCACTTATCATCACCATAGCCGTATTCGGCGAGCGCCGGTCGATCTCTTCGACCACATCCATTCCACTCAGTCCGGGCATTATCCAGTCGACAAGGACCACGTCATATACTCTCTCGGAAATCAGGTTGAGGCCGGCCTTAGGGTCCGTTGTCGTCGCTACTTCAAATCCCTCCTTTTCGAAAATTCTGCTGCACGCTTTCAGAAAAATTTCTTCGTCGTCAATGATCAACATCTTTTCAGGCATACTCTTCTCTCAATTCCAGAAAACAAGGAGACCCATTATAGCCTACAGGGCTCGGGGATTGATCAATTCCGGGACGAATGGGGACTTACTCGAATTCCTCATCAGCCGGCCATTCGGACCGGCCTCGCTTGAGGCTGCTCTCCACCTGATCCCGCTGCCTGCGGGCCTTGGGATTGAGCACATCACGGTAATCAGACCAGTTGCTCCCAACGAGGTATATGCCGAAAGCCAGCACCAGGATCACCAGCATCGAAACCAGCGTCACGGCCGCAACGTGAACCAGCGCGCTATCAGAAGCGGGGCTGAAAAAGACACGCTGGAACGAACGTCCGAAGTTCATCCCGAAGAATCCGGTGAGAACCGCGCCGGCGCCCATGAAAAGGCTCAAGACCGCGAGACGGTTAACTGCGTCGGTGTTCCTCGAATGCGCATAGCTCTGCAGAGAGGTGTTGAGTTTCTCGATCTCCTCATCAACCTCTTTCTTCACCGGCTGGATCCGCAGCGAACGGCAGTGCAGGATGAAGTGCTCGAATTCTTCATCCTTGTTTGCAAGCTCGTCGAAATACCAGTAGTTGGAAAAGTGCAGGAACTCCGCGCGCAGATCGGTTGCGATGCGGACGTTCCCCTTGCTGAGCTTGCCGTCCTCCCAGTCCCGGTAGATACGCTTGGAGACCAGCGCGGTGCGTTCGGCGAAATCAAGGAGCGTGGCGCGATAGAAAAGCGCGATCATCGCCATCAGATAGTACCTGGTGCTGAACATCCGGTGGATCAGGAATCCTTCCTTCAGGGTGTGCTCGTCACAGTCAACGACCCCCACCGTGGCGGTCACGTTGCTGTAGCTCGTGAAGCCGTAGTAGGTCCCCAGATGAGCCCACCTGCGGTAGAGATGGCGATCCATCTGCTTGCGTGTAAACTCCGGGTCGTAACGCCAGTGCCTGCCGTCCAGATCCACATACAGCAGCCGCGAGAGGAAGATCTCGTAAGCAGTCGAGGAAACAAACTCCGGGGGACAGGATGCCGGATCGATGCACACGTACGTGTACACGAGCATCCGCTCATCCAGCACCGGTTCGAATTCCTGCAGCGAGTAGTCGCAGAAGTAAAGAAGAGAGGTTATGGGAGACGCCAGAGGAGGAAGATAGTTGATCAGGGATCCCCTTTTCGTTCTCTCGTCAACCAGCACATGACGTTGGCCGTCCTGTTCCAGCACAAGCTGCAGCCTGGAAGGGCCCCGCCCTTCGCGGATCTGGCGTCCGCTCGAAGGGTAGACCTTCCTGAAAGCCTCGTTGATCCAGAGCGCTTTCGCTGCGGAAATCCGCATCGCCTCCACCCCGATTGACAGGATCCCGATACCATTGGCGAACAGAAACATCCGCAGGTCCGTCACCTCTACCGAAGCGGACCGGCCCTTCACGTCCTCGGCACAGAACCAGAGCTTCCTGCCGGCAGGGATCGGAATGGTGTAACAGCACAGAAGCGCATCGCGCTCTTCGCCGGGCTGAGCAACCTCTCCGGTGTCGAAAAAGACCCGGCGCACATACGGGTGGAAAAACACCATGTCCTGATATGCCGGAGAGTCCATATCGAACCGTACATACGGATCCCGCCGCCAGCAGCCGAGAAGCTCCATCAGCGGCGTCTGTCTGGCGCCGTTGTTGTGGGCGGCGATCCACTCGTCCAGGCCGTCAATCCAGTGACTGTACTTGGCCCACAAGTCCCTGTGGTTGGCGACTACGGTGGCCTTGTCAATGGAGAAAGGGAAAAGGAAATACGTATGAAGATGCAGCAGTACGAGCGACGTTTCCCCTGTCATGGCGCGCAGCATAATAACCGACGGGAAGTGTCAGGTCCATCAGAATCAAGTTTAATCGGGAGTTGGCCGAAAAATTGCGAGCCGTTCAAGTGGTCGGGCGTCCCTGACTTCATTGATTCTTTGTCGTTAATGCTTTCCCGGCACTCGTTGTTCCTACGTGCCGGCAATATTCCGTGGATTAATCCCCGGTCAATGTCCGATTTCCGATAGACGTGTCGCATCACGGGGCCCCTGTCCCGTAGGGACAGGCTGAGAATAGCCCGGCACGTGAGGCCGGGATCATGTGAAGAGGGGAAAACAAGTCCCGGAGGGACGGCCGAAAAAATCAGGCCCTATAACATCGATCGTCCCGCCGTTACCGGTATCGACTACTTCTCCGACGCCAAAGCCTTCTCCGCATTCCGCAGCATCAACTCGACGGGCCTGCTCTCTTTTCCGAAGTAGATGCTCATGTGCGGGAACGGAATCTCGATGTTGTAGCGATCGAAGGCATTCTTGATTCTCCGGCGCAGTTCCCTCGCCGTGGCCCACTGGTGCAGAGGAAGGGTCTTGATGCGGGTCTTTATGACGATCTTGGAATCAT
>JAAYAM010000015.1 GCA_012719355.1 Acidobacteriota bacterium | reverse complement strand
CTTCTTCGAGGCTGCAAGGGTCCTTGGAGTCTGCCGTATGAGCATTTACCGATATCGGCAGATATTCGGGGATTTCCCCCCTCTCCCTTGCTTCAGGATCGCTTTGAAGAGGTTCAAGGAAAGGCATGGGGTGCCGAAGAAGAGGGGACCTAGAAGAAGCAAACAAATATCCTAAGTTTCCATGTTCCTGGCAATTTTTAGATTAACGATAGGCAACACTAACAACTGTGTGATCCCAAATATAACAACGATGATGAACGCCAAAATGGGACTAATAAGACTAGCTGCCAGCAACAGGAGATAAAATAAGGAAGCAGAAAACAGAGTAATCCCGGAAAAAACGTTATCCGGTTCTTTTGAAGCAAAGAATTGCCATGGCCCTAAAGCCATTCCCCAAGACCAAAGCAGAAATGGGAGATATCCTAAAACACCCTCTTCTCTAGGGAAATATGAGCATATGGCTAATGCAACAAGACAGGTGCCCACAATCAAAATGTTTGTATAAAGCTGAGACAGAAATCCAAAAAAGTGACCAAAGGGATTCTTCTTTTCATAAAAACGTGCAGCAATCATTCCCAGAGGAATCCCCGGCAGCATTAAGAGAGATAATGTCCAATGAGAGGTGAGTAAAAGAAATATCCCGATGCCTAGCAGCTTCCATTGACCCAAGAATGCCAGCCAAATACCCCCAATAATTCCAGCACCAAAATTCAAAAACATTATTGGTATCCCTAGTGTGTCTAGAAGGCTCTTCAGCATGTATCCCCCCCCCAAGAAAGAGATAGTTCAATCGTTGTAATGTCGTATTTCCTACAGCATAAAACATTTGTTGCGCATTTACAAGGGGAGGTATGTTCCACTGAGGGGGCACCCCCTCTCCGGGGGGTGGGGGGTCTCTTCTCCTCCATCTCCGGGGAGGTAAAGATTTCGAAGGGGAGTTCCCTCTCCGAGGCAATCGAAGGATTGGGAAGTAGGAGGAGGAAGGGAAGGGGAGGAAGCCCCTCCATTGCTGAAGGGGCCAACGGAAGAGGGGTGGATTCTATGCAGTCATTTCTTGCAGGGGAATCTTCCTGGAATGTCCCTCCTTCACCATCTGTTCTAGTTCCTCCTCTGTAAAAGGTTCAGTATAGGGAGTCAGCTTCCCCTCCTTGAAGAGGGAGAGAAGGATCTCATCAGAAATCCCTCTCCGCATCTCCTTGAAGCCCATCCTGAGAAGCTCTTTTGCATAATGGGTAAGCAGGGGAAGTTCCTCCCTTGTCGCATCTGGCACAAGGGATCTAACGAAGGAGGGAACCCCCTTCCTCTCCCCTTCCTGAAGGCTCTCCCTCCACTCCAAGAATGAAGCAGCGAAGGGAATCCAGAATTTCACCCATCCATCCTCAGGGAAATAAGGGGAGTCCTGGAAGGGAGCCTCTGAGCCCTTCATAGGCCAATCGCAATGCCAAAGAAACATCTGTTCCAGTGAATTTTTCTTTTCTAGGGGGGTGCTGTTCATTTATCATCTTCTCCTTTTGGTGGTAAGTTGATTTTTCTGGGGACGCTATGGGGACACAGAGGGTTAGAAAAGGGTAAAAAGCCATATGAACGGGTGTCAAGAACCGCTCATCTGTTACCGTCTTCAAACCCTCATGAATACTGAAGCAAAACGAAATCATGTGACTCTCTATGAACTCATGCATTGAAGGGGAATTCGGCCTTTCAATGCGGCAACACGGGTTCGAATCCCGTTGGGGACGCCACACACTGATCAGGCGCAGAAAGTCTCTCTTACAGTGACGGCCGTTCTCATCCAAGCGGAATCGCCACGTCAAGGCAACTTCGCGATTTCTGGTAGTGTGGAACGTGAATCACCCGGCCAGGAGAAGCATCATGGCTCCGATGTCCAAACTTGAAAAAGAACTCGAGACGGCGATTTTCGGCACTTTCCGCAAATGCGCTACTCTCAAGCCGCCTTACCGTCCGCTCTATCTTCAGCGGATGATGACCAGCACAAACCCCAAGTACTACAAGGGTCCGGTGGGGACTGTTACTTGGCTCATGATAGGAAAAGATCGAACCGGGGTCGGGTTCAATCGACTCGTGAAAGAAGGAAAACTCGAGTGGACGATTGAATGGCTGATTCAGGATCCCAAGTGGAAACCGCTCTTCCCGGAGTGGGTAATCAAGAACGCGAAGGCAAGAATCGACGCTGCCGTCGGTCCGAGTGAATAGACAGCTCATCGCCTCCCCGATACTTCTGACAGATTGTTCCGTTTCTTATCTGTGATGTACGTCATCATTGATGTCGATAGGTGTGTCGATAATGGGTATCGGCGTGAGTAGTCACTACGCTTTGCGCACACAAGGGAGGAAATGATGAAGTATTTGTTATCTGCAATGGCAGCTGTTCTTTTGTTGCCTTTTGCCGCGTCGGCACAGGACTATCCCCGGGCAGAAATCTTCGGAGGTTACCAGTTCCTCCGGGAAGTGGGGACGGAAGGCACGGGAACTCTGAATTATCACGGTTTTCTGACTGCGGTTGAGGTCAACGCACATTCGAATTTCGGAATCGTCGGCGAATTCGGCCTCGGGTTTGCCGATGCGGGGCAGGACCTGACCGAATCTCCTGCCGAAATCACCTTGAAGCAGTTTGTTTTCATGGGAGGCCCTCGCGTAAGCTACCGCTCCGATGCAGTGCGGGTGTTCGGGCACGCGCTGTTCGGTGCCGACCGATTCTCCACGGGAGCCGCCTTTTCGGGGATAAGCGAGAATGCGAGTCTGACACCCTTCATGATGGCTTTCGGGGGCGGCATCGACTTTGTCGTTAATGATCGTATTTCGGTGCGGCCGGCCCAGATTGACTACGTGACCTCACGCCTGAGCTTTGAGGGTGTCACCGGCTGGATGAAACAGATCCGCTATTCCGGCGGCTTGATATTCAAGTTCGGCGGTGACGGATATTAGATTTCTCGGGAGCCGAGATTCGCAAATCCGAATCCGGCTCCTGCTTTTCCTCGGCATTTTCCTGCCTCCGATTGGCACTTGAAAGCCGATTCAGTTCTGGTAGCATTTTCCGGAATTTGACAACTTGAGCGCAGGTTCCCCACAGCACTACTGTTGTTGCCGCTGTATCAGTCCCCCGCAGCACGTCAGAAGATCCGGCACGCGCGATTGAATAACTCTGTTAATTTGCACGAAAAACCTGTGTATTTGGCACAGGTGCAGGAATTATTCTGTGAAACTCAAATCGCCTTTTTTATCTCTGATCACTTTCTGCGCCGTGCTTTTTGCCGGCGCGCTGAACTGTTTGGCAACAACCGCGACGGTTACGCTTGACCGGGGAACGGTCATCCGGCTGGCGCTTTCCGCCCGCACCCCGATCGGGAAGGTGGGCGAGGAGGTGGAAGCCAGGGTGGCGCAACCGGTTTATTCGTACGACCGTCTGGTAATTCCGGCTGGAACCAGGGTCTTCGGGACCATCACCGCCCTGATCCCGGTGTCCCGCCGCGAGCGCATTCTGGCCATGACCGGCGGGGATTTCACTCCGATGCGCGATCCGGTAATCCGTTTTGACAGGATCGAGTTGGCAAACGGAGAAATCGTCAGGATGGATACCGCTGCGACGCATACAAACACGAAGATCGTGGAACTCAAGGACCGGGAGTCGAGGGATGAATCGCTGTTGGACGGCGCAAAGGGGATGGCGAAGGAGAAACTGGGGCTTAACCCCGAAGGGCCGGGCAAGCTCGATCTCATAAAGAACGAGTTGTTTTCATATCTTCCGTACCATCCGCAGCATCTGGATCGCGGCAGCCTGCTCGACGCCGTTCTGACAAAGTCTCTCGAGTTCGATCTCACGTCGGAAGGCCCGGCCGATCACAGATTCATAGGCGGGCAGATCCCCGACAATACCCTGATTCATGCCCGGCTGCTGACTGAACTCAGCTCGAAGAAGAGCAGAAGAGGGGATCGGATCGAGGCGGTTCTTACCCAGCCGATTTGGGACCTGCATGGTGAACTTCTCTATCCGGAAGGGACCAGGCTTCTCGGCTCTGTTATCAACTCGAAGAGAGCGGGGTGGTTCGGACGCAGCGGTGAGCTGAGGATCGTCTTTCGCTCTCTGCAGCTCTCAGAAGGTACCGAAGAGGCGATCAAGGGACAGATAGAGGCGCTCGATACCCAGAGAAACGAGAACGTGATGCTGGATGCCGAAGGAGGGACCCGTGCCCATCTGAACAATCGTCTCCTCTCTCCGATGATCAACTACGTCCTTGCGGACTATGCATCAAAGCCGAGCAGCAGCCGGATCAAGCGTGCGGTGGTCAGTAACGGATTTAAGATCGTCGGGCGCATCGCCGGGTTCTTCGGCACTCCGGACGTTGCAACGGGGTTCTCATACGTCGGGTTGGGGCGGTCAATCTATACAAACATCATCAACAAGGGACCGGACACGACGTTTCCTGTCAACACCAGGCTTGAACTGAGGGTCAGTCCGAGGCTTGGCAGAGCACGGTAACGCGGGATTGCGAGCCCATCGGCTCAACTACTTGTGTCGCGGTTTGGAATGTGTTACAAATCGCGGACGCAAAGGAAATTAGCGGCATAATGGCCGAGAGTTGAGAAGGGCGCAGGCTCCGCAGCAGGAGAGCTTGAGTGAGGGGCTCTTAACGCAAAAATCTAGGAGATGACATTATGAGACTTGACGGGAAGGTAGCACTTGTCACAGGAGGCGGCAGGGGCATAGGCGCTGCGATAGCGAAACGTTTCGTCGAAGATGGAGCGAAGGTAGTTGTCAGCGATATCCGCAAAGAGCTGCTTGACAGCGTCGTCAGCGGTTTGAAGCCCGGAATGGCGCGCGCATGTGCGGGTGATGTCACGAGCTTTGCCGATGTGAAGAAGATGGTTGACGAGACGGTCGAGTTCGGCAACGGCAGAATCGACATCCTGGTGAACAATGCGGGAATCGATCCCGGCGGCACCATTGTCGATATCGACATAGATCTCTGGAAGAAAATTCTGGAAGTGAATCTCACCGGGCCATTCCTGTGTATGAGGGCAGCAATTCCTTACATGGAGAAGCAGGGAGGCGGTTCAATTGTGAGCATCGCTTCGCTTGCGGGTGTGCGCTGTCTCCCGTCGATGCCTGCCTATTGCGCGTCGAAGGGCGGACTTATTCAGCTCGCATTGCAGGCCGCGCTCGAGTACGGTCCAAAGGGGATCAGGAGCAACGTGGTCGCTCCGGGAGCAACCAAGACCGAGATGCTGACCCAGGCGATGGCCAGCCTGTCGAAGGCGATCAATCGGGATGCCTTCGGAGTTCTCGCGGAAAGCGTGCCGCTGCGGCGCGCAGCTGCACCGGATGAGATCACGGGTGCGTGCTCTTTCCTGGCCAGCGACGACGCGGCCTTCATTACCGGAGCGGTCCTGCTGGTTGACGGCGGTGCCGCCATAGTCGACGTTTCAGGTGCATCGGTCGCTCGCGCAGGCGTGGGCTGGGGCGTGTAACAACTGTTTCGGGCTTCCCCTTGCTTTTCTCTGCAAGGGGGAGCCCGAAGCCGGACGCGGGTTATTCAGCTTTTCTTGCTTCCATCGGGTATTTCAACTCGACCCATCGCAGCGATCCTCCCGCAAGCACTTTGACCTTGTCTTGATCAAAGCCGAGCTTGTAGAGTTCGTCTGCCATGCGGGCGCTGTTGTCGTCGTCGGTGCAGTCGCAGTAGGTGACGATCAGCTTATCCATGGGAAGGCCGATCAGCATCATCTGACGGTCCATGGGATCCGAATTCGGATCGTAGGTGATATTGACGGCTCCCTTGATGTGCCCGGCATTGTAGCTCCCGTTGTCCCGTGTGTCGACAGCCACAACATCCCCACCCTTGTCGATCATCTCCTTCAGTTCCTCAGCGGTGATACGCGGCAGTTCGGGGAGAACGACCTTCTCTTCCGCAAACGCGCACACCGAAGAGATCAGGGACATAAGCAGCAGTAGTGATACAAAAGCTTTCGTCTTCATCTTTCCTCACTTTAAGGTGTTACCAGAATCGAGTCCTGCGGTTTTGCCCGCCAGTCTAAGTTAATCCGGGATTCGGCCGGAGTCAATCTTCGCTTGTGTCCCGCTACGGAATATCCTATAAGTAAGTTCGCCGCAAGGGCAGCCTCGGACACAGTTCGAGCGGCAGAAATAAACTGAAAAATATGGAGGGTTTACGATGAAAATCAAAGCAGCCGTAGTGCGCGAGAAGGCGGGCCCTTTCGTCATTGAGGAGATCGAACTCGATGAACCAAGGCCTGATGAAGTGCTGGTGCGGATAGTGAGCTCGGGGCTGTGTCATACCGACCTTGTAGCCCGCATGCAGTTTTTGCCGATCCCGCTGCCGGGTGTGTTCGGGCACGAGGGGGCCGGAGTCGTGGAGAAGGTCGGCTCCCGGGTCACTAAAGTCAAGCCCGGCGACCATGTGGCAACCAGCTACATGTCCTGCGGCGCGTGCCTCGCCTGCAAGAAAGGGATGCCGGGGTGGTGTTCCGAATTCCAGCGGCTCAACTTCGGCGGACGGCGCGAAGACGGGACGACCACGATGAAGAAGGGTGGAGAAGTGATCTACGGCTCCTTCTTCGGTCAGTCAACTTTTGCCACTCACTCGCTGGTAACCGAAAAGAACGTGGTGAAGGTTCCCTCAGACGTTCCGCTTGAGATCCTCAGCCCGCTCGGCTGCGGCATCCAGACCGGCGCCGGCGGGGTTATCAACAGCCTGCAGGCAAAGCCGGGGTCGAGCATCGCCGTCTTCGGCATCGGTTCGGTCGGGCTGAGCGCCATCATGGCGGCCGTGGTGTGCGGCTGCACCAGAATCATCGGCGTCGACGTCCTCGATGAACGACTGAAACTCGCCAAAGAATTCGGCGCAACGGACATCATCAATTCTGCCAAAGTGAATCCGGTGGAAGAGATTCAGAAAATGACCGGAGGCGGAATCGAATTCTCGCTCGAATGCACCGGTATTCCCAAGGTGTTCCGGCAGGCGGTTGATGCACTCATGATAGGCGGGACCTGCGGATTGATCGGCGTCGCGCCCAACGGAGTTGACGTGAGCCTTGAAATGCAGACGATCCTGAATGGGCGCACGGTAAAGGGGATCGTTGAAGGCGACTGCATTTCGGACATCTTCATTCCACAGTTGATCGATCTGTACAAACAGGGACGATTCCCGTTCGACCGCCTGCTCAAGTTCTATTCGCTGGATCAGATCAATGAGGCGGCCGAAGACTCGGAAAAAGGAAGAGCACTCAAGGCTGTCCTGAAACCGTAAACCACTCAGCCACAGATTACATGGATTCAGTCCGTGTAATCTGTGGCGAAAAGGGTTCCCTGGGCAGGATCCAGGCCGAGCACCGACCGTACCGGAGCAAAGCTGCGGCGGTGAATTGGAAGTGCTCCCTTGTCCTTCAGTGCGCTCAGATGCTCGGGCGTGGGATAGCCTTTGTGCGATGCAAGCCCATAACCGGAGTAGATCCGGTCCATCTCGATCATGAGTGCGTCCCTGGTGGTCTTGGCGACGATCGAGGCTGCGGCGATGCTGGCCGACAACGCATCGCCATGCACGATTCCTCTCTGGGGACAGCTGCAGTGGGGAATTGTGCGCGCATCCACCAGGACGTATTCCGGCTTGCAGGCGAGGGTCTCAACGGCTCGTCTCATGGCCAGCAGACCGGCATGGTAGATGTTGAGAGTATCGATTTCGTCGACGTCCGCCTGTCCGACCGACCAGCAAACCGCGTCCTGCTTTATCTGCAGCGCCAGTTCGGCGCGCTTCTGTTCATCGATAATTTTCTTGGAGTCGTTAAGACCGCGAAGCTTGTAGCCGCAGGGGAGTATTACTGCCGCTGCAACCACGGGACCCGCCAGAGGAGCCATTCCTGCTTCGTCCACCCCTGCAACGAGGCAGGTTCCGTTGTTCCAGAGTTCGAGCTCAAAGCGCAACAGATTGCGCAGCCGCTGTCCCTCCTGCCGGTTCTTGAGCCTGCGCTTTCTGATGAGGAGTGCAAGCTGCCGTGCGCCGCTTCTCGGATCGGATTCGAGCGCCTCGAGGAAGCCGTCAGGGACGTGTCGCTCCGACTCGATGAAGTGGCGCCTCAATTCCGCCAGGCTTCTTCCGAGCAGCTTTTCGATGGTCATTCCGTTCTCAATCAGGGTGCTCTTATTTGCCTTTGCCCGACCGCTGCCTGAATGCTCCTACAACAATTATAAGTCCGAGCACCGCCATGATTCCGCAGAGATAATACGCGATGGCAGAATCCAATACAGGCATACTTAGTCTCCTTCTTTGTTGCTACCATTTCCTGCCGGGATGGGCCAGTCTCCAGATGATGTAAAACACCACCGCCGCTCCCATCGTGACACAAAACTGAAAAAGCAGAATCTTCCAGGGCCAAGCCATATTCATTCTCCGTTTGGATAGTGAATCAAATCCAGACTAGGCAACAACCGCCTCCTTCTTCGCGGCGGCTTTCAGCTGCCGCAGGTAACCGGGCTCTCCAGGGAGTATCAGGTTGAGGACAATGCCGAACAACAGCGTTGCGAATGTTGTGGGATAGACGTTCAGACTCAGATGTGCAGGAAGCCAGTCGGGGGAAGCGAACGTCCAAAGGAAATTAGCAGCATATCCGGCGAGGATGGTTGCCCATGCTGCGACCTTGTTGACTTTCCACACCATCCCGATCAGGTAAGCGCCGAAGACCGGAATCGCGAAAGAGAATGTCCACATGAAAATCGAAAAAATGAACGGCAGCTTCAGGGCCGGAATCACGACCAGGACTGCGCAAACCAGGATCACAATTCTTGTCAGTTTCAGGAAGGTTGCGTCGCTCATATTCGGGTTGACCGCGCGCTTGAAGATGTCATGAACGATAATGTGAGAGGAGCCAAGAATGAGTCCCGCAGTGGTGGAGAGGGTGGCGGCAAGGAGCGATATCATCAGGATTCCCACCATCCAGGGAGGAAGCGCCATGAGAGCGATGCCCGGCACCGACAGCTTGGCGCCTTCGGCCGCAATGGTAGGAATTGCCATCCCGACCAGCGCGAGGATTACCCATGGGTAGGCAGCGAAGCTGTTGGTGAGGGCTGCCCAAAAGACGCCCCGCCGTATGTCGGATTCCGATCTCGCCATCAGCATAGGCTGGTTCTGCACCTGTGAAGCGCTCTGCATGAACACCGTCAGGATCAGGCAGGGGAAGATGAGGCTGAAAATCACCTCGGGAGAGAAGTTCATAATGCTCGTCTTCCATGGCTCTCCTGCCTTCGCGTAGAAATCCGCGATCGATTGCCATCCCCCACGGTCCGAGAGCCAGGAGCCTGTGGCAAAGACCGCCATAAATGATCCGCCGATCAACATCACCGCGTTAAACAAATTCATCCACGCCACCTGCATGAGGCCGGCCGCGACTATGTAGAGAATTGTCAGGACTACGGCCAGTAGAATGCAATGGGGCGCAAACGGCAGTGAGCCTCCGCTCAGAGCATAGAAGGCTGTGGCGGTTGCCGACACTTCCGCAATGCATATGCCTATTAGCTGTGCCGGGAACACGGCCGAAATCAGCCATCCGATCTTTTCACCGAACATCTTGCCCATACCCTCAGGGAACGTCTGGACATTGAGCCGCCTGAACCAGGGACCGAACCACAGGATGAACAGGGGTACAAACAGTCCTCCCGACATGATGCCCCACCACAGGACGGACGCTCCCATGGTCGATGAGCCTTCCCAGAGCGAAAGGGTATGTCCGCTTCCAAGCGGTGCGAGAACAAAGCCGGCCATGACGAGCGGCCATGCAAGTGTTCCTCCGCCGGTGACGAAGTCCTTCCCCGACTTCACTCTCTTCTTCAGCACCAGACTTGTGCCTACGCTCAGGATGAGGAAGTAGGCAATCGCGATTATCAATGCTGTTGACATTAATCAGCCTCCCTCTCGAAGAGTGCTTTGCTTCCTGTTACGCCAAGCGTAACTATCGACTTTATCGGCGGTTTCGCAATGAGGAGCACATTCTAGCACAGACAATCCGGATCCGTTCGATTTCGTTTGAGAGGTCTTGGTTTCTCGAAGCGACTGGTGGTAGCATAGCCCGACGCAATCAGCAGGAAGTCCGGTGTTGTCGTTTGTGCCGTTCTTAGTACAGCGGCGCGGCTGCGGTGTGCTGCACCGTTCTAAACCATTTTCTTAACGGAAGAGACCATGAAGTATTATCAGAAACTGACGCTACTCTTTTGCTTGATGTGGGGCTTCATCGGGATTCAAAGAATCATCATTTCCGTTATCATGCCGACAATCCAAGAGGACCTCAAACTCTCCTATACGCAGGTAGGTTTGATTGTCGCCATCACGGGGCTTGTCTGGGCAGTCGGGACGCTCTTCTGGGCGGCGCTCGGCGACCGTTTCGGACGGCGCCCGGTAATTGCGCTGTGCACGATCTTTGCTTCGGTTTTCTCCTGGGTCACGGGGATGGTTCACACTGTGGGCGAGATGCTCGTCGTCAGAGGGTTCCTGGGATTTTTTGAAGGGGGGCCGTTCGGTCCCGCGATGGGTACGCTCTCCGAAGAGGCGCCCGAGCACCGTCGCGCGATGAATGCCGGACTGGTCACCGGGGCATTCATGCTGATCGGCGTCTGCTTCGGCTCTCAGGTGGCGGTCTGGCTTCTGGAAAGACTGGGAAGCTGGCGGCCGGTTTTCTATGTAGTTTCCGCGCCCGGCATTCTGGTGGGAATCATCCTGTTTTTTGTGATGCGGGAGTCTCCGGCGGTTGCCGAGGCAATCAGGCAGCGGAAAGCCGGCGCGCTGGTCAAGAAAAAGGAAGACCAGGTCAAGCTGAGCGACGCGCTCAAATACAGAAACGTACTCTTGTCGTCCATCAACAGCATCCCGGTGATGGGCTGGCTCTACGTCTACACTTCGTTCTCCGCCCTGTTCCTTACCGAAGTGCATCAGTTCAGCCTGTGGAGTGTGGGGCTCATAGTTTCCGCTTCCGGACTTGGGGGATTCCTGGGTGAGTTCATAATGGGTGCGATCTCCGATCACATAGGACGGAAGAGAGCGCTCATCGTGTCGGCCGGACTGTGTGCCGCCTTCGGCATTATGGTTGCCCTGACTCCCGTGGGAACTTCGCCACTGATGTTTGGAGGGTTCTTCTTCATGTTCGGACTCTTCGGAGCGGGGATGTACCCGATGTATGTGGGGACTCTTCCGGCTGAATCGGTTCCGGCGGAAATCGCTGGCATGGCGATCGCCATCCCGACCGCTCTCGGCGAAACGCTTGGGGCGGCCCTTATGCCGACAATCGCAGGCGTGCTGAGTGACAAGTTCAATCTCTATGCTCCGATGTGGATGGCGGCGCTTGCAGGCGTTCTCATCGCGGTGGTTTCGCTATTCTATATCGAGACTGCGCCCAAGTGTGTTGCCCGCATGCCGCACAAGCCGACACGCCAGGACCATGTACTGAAGATGTTCCGCCGGCCGGAGACGCCGGAGACTGTAGCGAAGTAAGCCAATAGCCGGCGAGACCGTGAGCGGGGGGCAGCGGATACATTTGGAAAGGTTCATTTTTCTGTGGTAGTTTGCTTTCAAGGCCCCCCGCTCGGATCCCTATGCCCGGAAAAGTACGGCCTGTCCGCATCCCAGTCTCAACCTACCGCCTGCAGCTCAACCGCCATTTCACCTTCGCCGATCTGGACCGTGTTATTGATTATCTTAACTGCCTAGGCATTACAGACATCTATCTCTCTCCAATTCTCAAGGCCAAGTCGGGAAGCATACACTGCTATGACATGACGGATCCGGGAACGATCAATCCCGAACTCGGGACTGAAGAGGACCTGGGACGCATTGCACAACGCCTGAAGCAGCGCGCCATGGGAATGATCGTTGATTTTGTGCCGAATCATATGTGCATATCCGATTCGGAAAACATATGGTGGGGCGATGTCCTGGAGAACGGACCCAGTTCACCTTTCGCGCATTTCTTCGATATCGACTGGAACCCGCCACGCGAAAATCTGACAAACAAGGTCCTTCTTCCAATTCTGGACCGCCAGTACGGCAAGGCTCTGGAGGAACAGAAAATAGGAATCAGCTATTCCGCCGGCTCTTTTCAGCTGGTGCTCGAGGGAGCCGGGCTGCCGGTGAATCCGCGGACATGGCCGTTGATTCTGCAGCCGGCGCTGGAATCGCTCGTCGCAGAGCTCGGTGAATCGAACGCCGATGTTATGGAATTCGCCAGTATCCTGACCGCCCTCCACTATCTCCCCTCGCGCACCGAGACCGACCAGGAACGAGTCCGGGAGCGGCAGCGCGAGAAGGAGGTGATCAAGCGGCGTCTCGCAGACCTGGAATCAAAGAGTGCAGCGGTACATGATGCGATACTTGCGGCAGTGACACGGATCAACGGCATCGCGGGAGACCCTTCGAGTTTCGATGCGCTCGACGCGCTGCTCGACAGCCAGCCCTACCGGCTCAGCTTCTGGCGCGTCGCCTCGGAAGAAATCAACTACCGGCGCTTCTTCGACATAAATGACCTGGCCGCCATACGGGTGGAAGACCCGGAAGTCTTTGAACATGTGCACCGAAAAATCGTGGAACTGATCGGCAAAGGATGGGTGACCGGAATACGGGTGGATCACGCGGACGGCCTGTTCGATCCGGTTCGCTATTTCAGTGACTTGCGTGCGGCCGGCTCGGTTCAGGCCGACACTCCCGAACGCGCTTTCTACGTCATTGCCGAAAAGATCCTGACCGGAGATGAACGTCTGGCGCGGGACTGGCAAATCCACGGCACCACCGGATACGAATATCTCAACCTGCTCAATGGCCTGTTTGTTTCAAGGAAGAGCGGCAGGATCCTTCGGAGTTTCTTTGCGCGGATTACCGGGACTTCGTACGACTTTCGGAGAATCGTCTACGATGCCAAGAAGCTGATTCTCAGCTCTTCAATGTCGAGCGAGCTGCACGTACTGTCGCGGCGTCTCGACCGGATCTGCCAGAAGCAGCGGCATTCGAGGGACTTCACCCTGGAGAATCTGCGGTTTGCGCTTGGCGAAGTCATCGCCTGTTTTCCCGTCTATCGCACATATACGAGAATGGACCAGCTGTGCCTCACCCCGGAGGACCTGCGCCACACGCTGTCGGCAATCCAGGGCGCGAAAGCGCGCAATCCCGCATTCAGCCAGGAGGTATTCGACTTCATCGCATCGGTGCTTCTGCTGCACGATTCCGGATTGGAGGAGAGCGAGAAGTTGGAAAGACGAATGTTCGTCATGCGCTTTCAGCAGCTCACGGGTCCCGTGATGGCGAAAGGACTGGAGGATACCGCTTTTTACCGGAGCTTTCCCCTGGCATCGCTGAACGAGGTCGGCGGCGGTCCGGAACTGTTCGGCACGTCAGTGCGCTCGTTTCATGAGAAGAACCGGGAACGCGCGCTGAACTGGCCGTATTCGCTGCTTGCCACTTCCACGCACGACACCAAGTGGGGAGAAGATGCCCGTGCCAGGCTGAACACGCTCTCTGAAATCCCTCTCCGCTGGATCCGCGCAGTCCGGCGCTGGCAGACGCTTAACAAGGGGCACAAAGTCATGGTCGACGGAGCGAAGGCGCCGGATGATGCTGATGAATACCGTCTGTACCAGGCGCTGATTGCAGCGTGGCCGCCGGAAGGAAATCGGGAGTTCACGAAACGGATCGACGCCTATATGCAGAAGGCGGCGAAGGAAGCCAAGGTGCACACAAGCTGGATTCAGCCCAACCGCGCGTATGAAGAGGCTCTTGCCAGATTCGTCGCCCGAGTTCTTGAACCGTCACCTGAGAACCAGTTCCTTGCACAGTTTCAAAGCTTCTTCAACGAAATCGCGGAAGCGGGCATGCTCAATTCGCTGTCGCAGACCCTTCTCAAAATCGTCTCGCCGGGCGTTCCCGACTTTTATCAGGGTTGCGAACTCTGGAATTTCAACCTCGTCGATCCGGACAACAGGAAACCGGTCGACTTTTCAAAAGGCGCGCACTTGATCGCCGAGCTCGACGCAGCTGCGTCGGAGGATAGTGCACGGCTTGTGACGGCGCTCGCATCTTCTCTTCACGACGGGCGCGCGAAACTCTGGCTTGTGAGCCGCGGGTTGCGTTTCCGGATGAAGCACCCGGAGCTCTTCTCGCTGGGAGAGTATATACCGATCAGGGCTGTCGGAGAGCGACGGGGAAACGTGATCGCGTTTGCGCGCATGCACCGGGCCCAGGCCGTGATTGCCGTCGCAGGACGTTTCTTTATGGGACTGCTCGCGCCGGGGCAGTCGCGCTGGGAAGGCTCTGAATTGATCATGCCCAAGATCCTCGGAGAGGGAACATACCGCGACGTCATCACGGGCAGAACCGTGCAGACGCACATCAGGAATGAGCGCAGTCATCTGGCTCTCGCGTCGGTCTTCTGCGGCTTTCCCGCCGCACTCCTGGAAAGGATTTAGATCATTTGTCTATACGGCCCGAATGTGAGAGCGCGGTTTTCAGATAATCGATATTCGTGCCGGAACCTGTGAACAGATCTGACGGGAAGCGGTAGCAGTCGAGGATATTCTGAAGGATCCTGGTCCCCAGCGCCGAATTGAACCGCATACCGGCGAGGTACTGCAGCCTCAGGTTTCTGTCATGATTAATCTGCGCGTCACGCAGCCAGACCGAAAGGTCCTGAGCGCGTGCGGCGAAGGTGGCCAGCAGCGCGATCGGGACATCCTGCTCCGAATCGTCGTAGCGTGCGTCTCCGGCGCCGAATCCCGCGTCAAGCAGGGAATTGCGCACATCGCGGTACTCACCCTGGCGCAGAAGGCTGCTGAGGCGGTCCACGTTTATCGGGGAAGGCTCGGCCCGGCCGAGCAGAACTGCATCATAGCCCTCGAAATACTGGTCGTTGCTGAAGAGCATGCCATCGGGAAACACCTCGAAGAACGTCGCGATCATGCTCTTGGCCGATTCGACGCTGCTTTCGTAAAGCGGCATCCACAGAGTCATGACGCCGCCCGGTTTCAAATGTCGTTTGCACATGCGGTAGTACTCGACGGTATTGAGAGCGGCGCTCCCCTTGATCCACGGGTCGACGGGATCAGAGGTGATCACGTCGAACTTCACGTCATCGGGGAGTGTTCTGATATAGTGCCTGCCGTCGTCATAGACTACCCGGACTTCCTTGCCATTGACCATGCGCGGGTTCTGTTTGTCGATCCCGTCCACTATGTGGTAGTTCTCCTTGCCGAACATGGGTGCAACAACTTTCGGGACCAGAGGTTCAATATCGCATATCGTGATCTGCCTGATATTGGGATACGGTACGAAGGATCCGGCAGTGACCCCCGCTCCGCAGGCAATGACGAGCACGTCACTGATCTGATCGGGGTTTCTTGTCCCCAGTGCCGAGAGATGCCCGAGCATGCGCTGGAGGCGCATGTCCTGCTGCAGACTGGAAGCCTGCACCTTCCCCGCGCCGTGAAAGAAGCGGTCCCCTCCTGCAGTACGGGTAACGGCGACGGGAATGTTCAGCCCTTCGCCCACATAGGTGCAGAAAAACTGCGACTGGCTGTACCGCCCCTTCGGGATTCGGCTTTCGTCGATGATTTCAGGTTCGGCCTGTGCCGCATAAGTTGCGCAGAAACGTCCCCACGCCACCAGTATCCACGGCACTTTGGTGACGGTGCCGACCACAAAGATCAGAACAACGATGGTGAGGGAAAGGCCCACGACCGATGCATAGGATAATCGTGAAAACGCCGCAAACAGGCTGCGTCCCTGTCTCATGAGGTATGCAATGGCCCCGACGAGAGCCGAAATGGCGACAGTGATGATGAGGATCCGCTGTGCCCACTGGGTTCCGAGACCGGGGATGACGACGAGGCTGAATGCGATCGAGCCAATTATCGCACCTATGGTATTGGCGGCGTAAACGGCGCCGATCATTCGCCCGGGATCCTGATCGCGCGACGCTACTGATGCGATTGCCAGCGGAAAGCTTGCGCCCCACAGCAGCGCGGAAGGGAAGACCATCCATGCTGCACGAAGGAGATCGAGCTGGAACATGTACCACGGCCCCCAGTCGTTGGTGTAAGTTCCAGGATCTATCGGCCAGTAAGGCAGTGAGCGTGAAATCATGAATGCGGCCCACCCGATGGCAAGGGCAAGGAGCATCTGGCACAGCGAAAACGCGAGCTGCGGCCGGCGGTAGGTGCGCGATATCGCCGAACCGGCGCTGCTTCCCATCCCCAGACCGAGCAGGAAGACCGCGAGTATGATCGAAAAGGAATAGACTGTCGCGCCGAGGAGAAGTGACAGGAGCCGCGTCCATACCACTTCTGCAGCCATCGCCGAGAGACCTGAAAGCGCGGTGGCGACATAGATGAGTTTTCTGTCGACGGTGCGTGACATGATATGGGAAGAGGGCATATGCTCCTGTGCGGAGCGTTCGTATGGAGCCTTGCGCGCTGCCATCAATCCGGCCAGCGCGATCACGAGATTTATGAATGCGGCGACATACGTGGCTGTGGGCATGTCAAAGAGACGGAGCAGGAAGAAGCCTGCGCCAAGACAGCCAATAACAGCCCCTGCGATGTTGCCGCCGTAGAAGAAACCCATCCACGAGACGCCTTCCGGCGTCGATTCGGCAAAGCGAGCAGCGGCCGGGAGTGTCGCTCCCATCAGGATGGTCGGCGGTATAAGGCAGACGGCGGCGAGAACGGCACGGACAACGACTCCATGCCAGATAAAGCCGGAATAGAGTTCAGCAACGATCGGCAGAAGATGCAGAACGAGAATTGCGGTGAGAGCAATACCGAGCTCGAGGAGGCCATATACCTTCAGCGGGTGAACTCGGGCCGGGATGATTCGAGGGAGAAGAAGGCTGCCCAGGCACATGCCTCCCATGAAGGTTCCCAGCAAAATGCCGACGGAGATGCCGGATGAGCCGATCACGAGTTCCAGCAGCTGAAACCAGACCACCTCGTAGATCAGAGCCGCACAACCGCTGCCGAAGAAGAGCAACAGGAGAAAAGGAAGATATCGCAGTGAAGCGATTCTTGACGCAGGGATTTCGTCGGATGCCGCAAGCTCAGTACTCTGCATATACTCTCCACCGTTTCAGTTGGAACGATCGTGTGATTCTACGGAAGACGATTGCCTGAAGCAACGAAACTCCGTGACAGGCGGAAAAGGGAAATTTTCCGCTTTTGGGGATCCGGGAATGTGGATTAAGGTACCGAACCATAGTGCACAGGCCGGTGTTTTGAGGCGTTTTTGGCCGTTGGGCGATGGCATGCCTTTTGCTAAAAGGTTGGGACCAGTTTGGGAGGTTTTGATGCAGAAGACAAGTGGAGTCCTGGTTGTCATGGCACTCATATGTCTTTCGATTCCGTCAGCGACGGCACAGGAGGCTCCACGTTACTTCGTTCTCTTCGACTCCGGAGACAGCGCGGGGAACAGTGCTGCAGACGCCCAAAGCCAGACCCCTCGAGCCATCCCGAGAGCGGTTCCGGTAAAGAGAAAACCGATGACGGGGAGCGAACGATGGAGCTACTACCTTCGTAGCACCTACGGTCTGAGATCTCTTGCGTATACGGCGGCGGGCACGGGCATCAACCAGGCACGTGACACGGTGCCGGAATGGGGACAGGGGATGGAGGGGTACTCGAAACGGTATGCATCCTCATTCGGTCAGAAAGCCATAAAGCGATCGATCCATCATGGGCTTGCCAGTCTGTTTCATGAAGACCCGCGCTTTCGGCGCTCCGACCGTTCCGGATTGTTCGACCGGGCTCTGCACGCCGCCGGCCAGACTCTATTTGCCTACAAGGATGACGGAGGGAGAAGGGTCGGCTGCAGCCGTTTTGTCGCTACAGGCGCGGCAGCCTATATTTCCAGGCAGTGGCGTCCCGAAAGGTACCATTCGGCCGACCAGTATTTTTCCTCCGCGGTCCGTTCGCTCGGAATAGATGCAGCGAAAAACGTCTTCAACGAGTTCTGGCCGGATATCAGGAGAATGCTTGGCCGATAAGCCGCACTGTGTCTTCCGGAGATTTTGATGAGTCTGACATGAAAGGGGCGTTGTTGAAATCGGCGGCGGCAGCCGGGTTGCTGATGCTCCTGCTGTTCGGGCGGTCGGCCTTCTCTGAAAAGGATGAAGCTCCGGTACCGGTGTTGTGGCAGGATCCCGGCGATATCTCGGCTCGTAATCTGTACTATGGGCCCGAGGGAAAAGAAGGGATGCCGCAGGGACCTTTCGTTTTCGAGGAAGAAGATCTCGACGGCACGAATCCGAAATTCGATGTGACAGACAGCCGTGGAAGAAGCTGGACGGTCAAGCTTGGAATAGAGGCACAGCCGGAAACCGCGGCCGTCAGGCTCGTCTGGGCAGTCGGATATTTTGTGCGGCCGAATTATTTCATCCCCAGGCTCGAGGTGCAAAACATGCCCCAGCGGCTGGAGCGGGGTCAGCACATGATAGCTCCTGATGGAGCAATATACGGCGCGCGACTGAAGCTGAACGCGAAGAAGCAGGGAATCTGGAAATGGAAGGAGAACCCGTTTGTCGGCACCAGGGAATTCAACGGCCTGAGAATCATGATGTCGCTGCTGTGCAATCTCGATCTGAAAGACAGCAATAATGGGATCTACCGGATAACCGCGCCTGACGATTCGGGCGAGTCCTGGGACGTGTACCTCATCAGCGACCTGGGCTGCAGCTTTTCTGAAAGACTCTGGCCGTATGAGATGAAAGGGAATCTGAGATCTTTCAGCAGGGTTGGATTCATCAAGGAGATCGGGCCGGAAACGGTTGATTTCCACCTGCGTGTCGGTCCTGCTACGGTTGATCTGGCGCATCTGATCTGGCATTCCAAGCATCGGAAGCAGCACTGGATCTCCAAGGACATCCCGAAGGAGGATGCGAAGTGGCTTGGGCGGATGCTGGGGCAATTGTCCGAGGAACAGATCAAGGATGCCTTCCGGGCAGCAGGATACGGCGCTGAGACCACGCAGGGATTCACCGACATCATCAGGAAAAAAATCGCCGACCTGAACGCGCT
>JAAYAM010000180.1 GCA_012719355.1 Acidobacteriota bacterium | reverse complement strand
TACGGCTTCGAAACCGATTGCTTCGCGAATAAGGTCAACCACTCTTCCGAGAGTCGATCCGATTTCGTCATTGCATCGACTCAGAGCGCCCGCGATACCCAGGCTCAACTGCAACTGAGATTCGGCATCAATGCGCCCTGTTGAAGACTCCGAGACTCCGCCTGAATTATTCATATCGGCAGGTTCCTTACGCATGGCTTCTCCGCACCCGAAGTGTGTTCACCGGAATGCAAAGGTGCTCAGAATGATTCGCTTCGGGTAACTCGACTCAGCTGTGCTGCGGCCAAGATCAATAAATAGTGGGAAGTAGCCCTGAATCCAACAACTGGTCGCGCCTCAATGACGGCAAGGGTACTCGCGGGTCAAGGAAATCTCAAGCAAAAAAAAATCCTTCCTGGAAATGCACCCGAAGCGCAGCTGTCAATGCCGTGGCAAGTGGGGAAGGACAAGGAAGGACTATTTGAAAGACTGCGGAAACCAACCAGGCGCTGCGGTAGTGGAGGCTCTGAAGGAGAGAGCCTCCACTGCCATTATCGTTCTAAAGCTTTTTTACGTTTTGAGCCTGCAGTCCTTTGGGCCCTCTGGCGATGTCGAACTCGATACTGTCTCCCTCGTTAAGAGACTTGAAGCCTTCGCCTAGAATCGCGGTATGATGCACAAAGACATCTTCCCCGGAATCACGACTGATAAAACCATAGCCTTTGTCGTTGTTAAACCATTTAACTCTGCCTTGTTCTTTCATACGTCTTCCTAATTGAACCTACCTCGAAAAGTAAGGTTTGATTTAATGATGCACTTCACAGCAATGCAGGTTCTGGGAATATAACTGCAGCCATTCAACCACCGGAATTTCACAAAACCTGAAGTGGGGCTATTATACACAGGCATCAACACTTTTCCAGAAATTATTCATGGTGCGGCCTGTTGATCCGGTATGGTTTCAGCCCCGCATATATCGACTGTGCGAGACCCGATTTCCTGAAGCCGACTACTTTGGCGCCCTTCACTCCAAAGAACTTCTCCAGATCCGATTTCGTATATCGCTGCACCACGGGGTAATGTGCAAATTGCTGCAGGATTTCCGACCTGGAGTTGTCTGAAATATCAAGTGTAATCAGAACGAAGTGAAGCCTGCTTTTGCTGCGTGACAGCATATCCCTGCCCGCAATCAGGATCCGTGAACGCCGGACAAAGGCAAAAAGCCGTTCTACCGGCAGAGTGGAATCCGGTTCATCCGGTTTTGTCATTTAGCAATTTCCTATCTGTTGCCGAGGATTGCATCCGTCCGTTACCGGCGGTCGCGATATGTGCTATCTTGTGACGATGACCGCAGGCAAATTCAGCCGGAGGGACCTGTTCGGCTTCGTCCGCCGGCTCCGGAAAGAAGCCGAACCGTCGCCAATCGTTCCCGACCCCGGCTCGGAAATCGATGAATCCTGCAGTCCCGAAGCGACCGTGACCGGGCGGATTGCGGCCGAACCTTACTACGAACAACTGCTGTGCAGGCTGCTCGAGTTCTGCATTACCCCGCGCACCTTCACGCAAATTCAGCTCTGGATGCTTCCTTTCCCCGAAATCAGAGCGGGGTCTCACAGCCCGGACACGTTGCTGCAATGGCTCATTGACGCAGGCGGCATCGCCCCGCACAATCAGAATGGAGATGAAATCCTGTGGAAGACCACGGAAGCCGGACGCTCGGCAATCAAGTGAACGTTATCCCTCAGTCCGCGGCAATGCAAAATCGGTATGCTCCGCTGCTGCAATGACACCCGCTTTCCTGAGTGCTTCAGGCCTTTCCCTGGTAAGCTCGATCTGTTCTCCTTCATGATAAATCGTAAGCGCATCTCCTTCCTTCAAGGTGTACCGGGCACTAGAGGAATCGATATCAACTTCAAGCAGCTGTCCGCGGATAGTCAGGGAGAATCTGCAGCCGCCGAATCGTTTGGGTATTCTCGGGCTGAAGCTTATCCGGCCGCCGTAATCTCTCATGCCGGCGCAGCCATAGACCATGACCATCCAGGTGCCGCCCATTGAAGCCATGTGAAGTCCGTCCTGGACATTCCCGCCGATATCGGCGAGGTCCATCAGTACGGAGTACTCGGCATACTCCTGGGCCTTGTCCATATACCCCAGTTCAAACGCTATTATGCTCTGGATAGAGACGGACAGCGATGAGTCGCCTGTCGTCAGTTCATCGTAATAGTCGAAATTCCGCTGCTTCTCCTCAAGCGAGAATTCGTTTCCAAGCAGGAACATAGCGAGGACGACGTCAGCCTGTTTGATCACCTGGTGACGGTACACGACCAGCGGATGGTAGTTCAATAGAAGAGGATACTTCTCAGGGGGCGTGTTCTCGAAATCCCATCGCTCCTTCTCGAGGAAACCGTCGTCCTGCAGGTGAATCCCGGTCTTGGCATCGACAGGGAGAAACATGCTGTCGGCGGCCTTCTGCCATTCCTCGACTTCCCGGAGTTCGAGGCCTGTCCTGTGCTTCAAGGCGGTGAAGCTTTCCGGATCTTCCTGCTGCATCTGCCGAACCGTTTTGGCAGCGAACCAGAGATTTTCCCGCGCCATCAGGTTGGTGTAGAGATTGTTGTTCACGACAGTATTGTATTCGTCGGGTCCGGTCACCCCATTGATGCAGAATTTGCCCCCCTTCATCTGCGAATAGAACCCAAGATCCGCCCAGAGGCGCGCGGTTTCGACCAGCATCTCGGCGCCCTCATCATAGAGGAATTCCCGGTCGCCGGTCACATCCACATATTTTCTCAAGGCGTACATGATGTCAGCGTTGATGTGATACTGGGCGGTGCTTGCGGCGTAATATGCTGATGCCTCTGATCCGTTGATTGTGCGCCAGGGGAAGAGTGCGCCCTTCTGGTTGACCTCCCGCGCCCGCTCGCGCGCCTTCTCGAGCATGCTGTGTCTGAAGCGCAGCAGATTGCGGGCAATCTGCGGCCTTGTGTAGATCAGGAAGGGGAGCATGTAGATTTCGGTATCCCAGAAATACTGCCCCTCGTAACCGAGTCCTGTAAGTCCTTTCGCCGGAACGCCGGCGCCTTCCGCGCGCCCGGTCGCCTGCAGCAGGTGAAAGAGATTGAAGCGTACCGCCTGCTGGATCGCTCTGTCGCCTTTGATCTGAACGTCGCCCAGCGCCCAGAACCTGCTCATGTGATTCCTCTGTTCCCCGACAAGGTCCTCAAACCCCTGTTCACAGGCGCGGTCCAGCGTGCGTTCAGCACGCTCGCAGAGTTCCTCGGGGATCGGCCTGCGAGACGTATGATACGTAAGATATTTGATTATCCGGATCGGCTTCCCCTGGCGGGCTGCGATGGAAAATACGACCTTGCTTACATCCTTGCGGTAGCGGAGATTTACCGTGTGCCGGCATTCCGTTTCAATGACGTGATCGGCCCCGCACGCGATGCTCATCTGGCTCCGTTTGGTGATCTGGCCGAGCATGAGCCGCCTGCCCGTTTCGCTGTGAATTCTTGTCACGAGAACGTTTTCACCGAATCCACGGTACTGTCGTGGATCTTCTGAGTGATTGTAGCTGTTCTGATGCGAAACGATTTCCGATGAGATCTCAACCGGCGCGGCTGCATTTTCCAGCGTCACCTCATAGCAGATGGCGGCCAGGTGCCGATGGCGAAAGGAAACGAGCCGTTGAGACTTGATCCTGACGTGCTTCTTCGAAGGCGTTTCCCAGAGCACTTCCCTGGTCAGCACGCCCGCCCTCATGTCGAGAACGCGTTCGAAGTGAAGCAGGTCGGCCGTCGGAAGATAGAACGGTTCATCATCGACATAGAGCTTGATTATCTTTCCATCAGGCACATTCACTATGGTCTGGCCCTCGGTAGCAAAACCGTACGCCTTCTCTCCATAGACAATCGGCCACGATTCGTAAAACCCGTTCACGATCACCGCATTTTGCGAAGCGGGTTCTCCCTCCTCGAAACTGCCCCTGATCCCGAAATAGCCGTTGCCGGTGGCGAAGATCGACTCCATCTGGGCGAGAAACTTAGGGTAGAACCTCTTCTCGACCACTCGCCACTCGTCGGGGGGATACACATACTCAGGATACTGAACACGCTTTCTGTGAATCATGGACGACGCTCCTCAATGAAACGGTCTTCCCGCTGCCTGCCTGGTTTCCTATAATACCCGTTTCATGCCGGCTGAAACCGGAAAAATCGCCGGCGCAAGAGGAGACTCGATGAAGACCCCGCGCCATATCCTGACGACTGAACGGTATGATGCCGTCCTGTTCGATCTTGATGGAGTTCTCACCGCAACAGCCCGTGTACATGCCGCCTGCTGGAAGAAGACTTTCGACAGGTTCTTGAAGGAGAGGGCGGAGCAGCGGGGAGAAGTCTTCCGGCCTTTCCACATCGACCCCGATTATCTGCTCTACGTTGACGGCAAACCTCGCTATGACGGAGTCAGAGACTTCCTTCATTCGCGGGGGATATCCCTGCCCGAAGGATCGGCCGAAGATTCGCCGGGCCATTACTCGATATGTGCTCTGGGCAACAGCAAGGACGGATTGATTGCGGAAGCAATCAGGACCGAAGGAGTAGATGCTTACGAAGATGCGGTCGAACTGGTCAGAAACCTGATTGATCAGGGCATCAGGACGGCAGTGGTTTCTTCGAGCCGGCATTGCGCCCAGGCTCTCGAGGCGGCAGGCATCGATGGTCTCTTCGAAGTCAGGGTGGACGGTATTACTCTTCACGAAAAAGGTCTGGCCGGCAAGCCGGCACCCGATTCCTTTCTTGAAGCGGCCCGACTGCTGGGAGTGGATCGCGGCAGATCAGCCGTTATCGAAGACGCGATCTCCGGCGTCCGGGCCGGCGTTGCAGGGGGATTTGCACTCGTGGTCGGAGTCGATCGCAAGAACGATGCGGCATCACTCCTCGAGAGCGGCGCCCATATAGTCGTCACTGACCTAAGAGACCTCATGCCCGCGGCAGTCTAGCTAGATTCGACCTCCCACTGATTCCGGCAACGTTTCTGTGACGGTTCCTGGGGCAACAGGAGTAAGATAGTGCGTTTTTGATTCGGCGTACAATTGGATCTCTGGAGTTGTTTATGGCACGCGTGTTCAATTTTAATCCGGGGCCGGCGGCAATGCCCGAACCCGTACTCCAAAGGGCGAAATCGGAACTGCTGGAGATGAGCGGTCTGGGCATTTCGGTCATGAATATATCCCATCGATCCGGCGAGTTTCAGAACATCATCGACTCAG
The DNA here is from genome assembly GCA_012719355.1 of Acidobacteriota bacterium. GTDB lineage: Bacteria > Acidobacteriota > UBA6911 > UBA6911 > UBA6911 > UBA6911. The sequence continues at coordinate 12,033 of JAAYAM010000180.1, read as the reverse complement.
CCGAAGCGGGCATCCGCGATCTTCTGAGCGTCCCGCAGGAGTATGCGGTTCTCTTCCTCCAGGGGAGCGCGAGCCTGCAGTTCGCCATGATTCCGATGAATCTCCGCCGTCCGGGGAAGAGTGCCGATTACGTCGAATCAGGGAGGTTTTCACAGAAGGCACTCAAGGAGGCGCAGACGACGGGAAAGGCAAACGTCGTCTGGAGCGGAAAGGAGGAAGACTACACGCGCATACCGGAACCGGCCGAACTGAGACTCGATCCGGACGCCGAATACCTCCACATCTGCAGCAACGAAACCGTTGGCGGAATCCGCTGGAACCGCTTCCCCGAAATTGCAGCCCCGCTCATCGCTGACATGTCGAGCGAAATCCTTTCGCGTGTGATCGATGTGACTCGCTTTGGACTGATCTACGCCGGCGCGCAGAAGAATCTCGGGCCTTCGGGCATCGCGCTGGTAATCATCAGGCAAGATCTTGTCGAACGCGAGCACGCCGGCATTCCGATTTTCCTGCGGTATTCCACCCACATACGGGAGCGGAGCCTTTACAACACGCCGAACACGTGGGCGATATATATGCTCAAGCTCACCTGCGAGTGGCTGCAGTCCAGGGGCGGATTGAAAGAGATGCAGAGAATAAATGAAGAGAAAGCAGCCTTGCTCTACCAGACCATCGACTCGAGCGGTTTCTGGCGCTCCCCCGTCGACAAGAACAGCCGCTCGATCATGAACGTCGTCTGGCGCCTGCCAAGCGTTTCCCTGGAAGAGCGCTTCCTTGAAGAAGCAAAGGAGGCGGGCATGGTGGGGTTGAAAGGGCACCGCTCCGTCGGCGGCATACGGGCGAGCATTTACAACGCGGTCACGCTTGAAGCTGTCAAAACACTTGTGTCCTTTATGAAGGAGTTCGAAAGGAAGAACGGCTGATCATCACCCGGCAGGGGCCCATCTTTCCAGGAACGACAGGGCCGGTCCGACCAGTTGAGGATCGAAATGGGTCCCTGACCGTCTCAGGATTTCTTCCCGGGCGACTGAGAAATCGGTACCCCGATGGTAAGGACGGTCATAAACGATCGCGTCCACGGCGTCAACCAGCGCGAAAATGCGCGCTCCCAGCGATATCTCACTCCCCTTCAATCCGCGCGGATAGCCGGAGCCGTCATATTTCTCATGGTGCGAGAGGATGATATCGGCGGCTCCTTTCAAAAACCCTATTTTGCTGACAAAATCGTAGCCGTACTCGGGATGTCGTCGCATTATCTCCCACTCGTCGTCCGTGAGCTTCGAGGGTTTCCACAGGATACTGTCCGGAATCCGCAGCTTGCCGATATCGTGCAGCAGAGCGCCGTGCTCCATCTGGACAAGTTCCCCGTTGGTCACACCCAGACCTTCGGCAATCCCTACGGTTATGTCTGCGACTCGTCGCGAATGCCCGCTCGTCCCCTGATCCCGCAGGTCGAGAGCCATGGCAAGGCTTTCGAGAGTTTCGCGGTGGAGTTCTCTCAGATTGTCGAGAGCCTCGTCCAGCGCCCTCGACCGCTCCCTCACGAGCTCCTCGAGGTGAAGCTTGTATGACATGTTCTCCAGCACCAGGGTGCGATGCTCCAGCGCCCTTTCAATAGCGATGGCCATCTTCTCGGTCTCAACGGGCTTTAGCAGGAAATCCGCAGCTCCTCGCTTCATGAGGTCGACGGCGGTAATGGTATCGTTCAGCCCTGTGAGAAGCACCACTTCGATCTGGCGATCGAAGGCCTTGATGCTGTCCAGAAGATCACTCCCGGAGATGAAGGGCATCTGGATATCCAGGATGCATACTTCAGGGCTGAAAGTCCTGACAGCGTCCATGACTTCGCGCGGATCGCTCAGTCCGACAGCTTCGTAACCTAATTTCCTAAGAAGTCGTACAGTGATCTCAATAACCTGCGGATTATCATCTACCGCCAGCACTCTCGCGGACATGCATTGACCTTCCTTCGGATAGCCTGCTCCTCGCCTGTGCAATCGTTACTAAACCTTTTGAAGGAAATAGTCAATCAAATCCTGAACCACCGCAAGTCAGTTATTTCGTTATCTCTACCGTTGACTCTGTTTTGAGCCGCTCGAGTTCCAGTGGATGCTCCTCCGCCATCTCTTCTTCCGAGAGCTTTCCGGTAATCCAGGCCGTGCTCATCGGGTATACATTGGGATTCAACATGACGAAGTAGAAGTGCCAGACGACAATCGCCAGTGTGGCAAGTATCGCCTCATAATAGTGCACGGTCCTCGAAATGTCCCACCCCAGTTTGGTGAGCAGCCCCATGAAGTAGTTGTCAAACCACATGAAGATCCCGGTGGCCGACATGATCACAACGCCCCAGATAAGGGCCCAGTATTCGGCTTTTTCGATATAGCTGAAGCGGTCGAAGAGGGGCCGTTTCCTGGAAAGGCCCAGAAGGTAAAGAAGGTTCACGCGGATGTCCGACAGATCTTTGAACCGAGGAAACATGTCGGAGATGAACTTCCTTCCCCCTCTGGTGAAGATGATATAGACGAGATGGTAGACACTTACGCCGATCAGGACGGCGCCTGCGATGCGATGCACGATGCTGCGGACTGCAAAGAAGTCCTCGCTGATGCTGCGGATCGGTACAACCCACCATGATTCCGGGAATCTCAGCATGAATCCTGTGATCACGAGAAGGAAGAAACTCAGGAACATCAAAGCGTGCTGGATCCGCTGGTTGATGGTCATCCTTACGTACTGGGCGGAGCCGTGATGTTGGGGAACAATCTTCCCCTTCCGGACTGCAAACCGGTGCGCGGTCTTCTTGATGAAGTCGAGGAGATTGTGCAGGAACATACTCCCGATCGTAACAACGATCAGAACTATATAGATGATCCGGATCCAGTACAGGATTCTGTCGGAACCGGCCGCCGTGATGTCGACGTGAACCGCGCCGACGGCAAACTTCTCATTTGCTCCCGGGTGGCAATTGCCGCAGGTAGCAGCCAGATTCGACTTGTGGACTGTCGATGTCGGATCGGAAGAAGGTTTGACATTGTGGGCGCCATGGCAGCTGGCGCAGTTGGCGACTTCGACTGCCCCGGCCTTCAAAGCAAGTCCATGGTAGCTGTCCTCGAACGTGGCGACCTGCCCCGCTGCTATGCCGTATTTTTCGCTGAGCTGAACTGAATTATGACATGACGCACATACCTGACTCGATACGTTCTGATGCGACACGCGGGAGCGCGGGTCGTCGGCCGCATAGATCTGGTGTTCCCCGTGGCAGTCGGTACAGGTCGGTGAGTCCGATTTGCCCTTGGCCACCGCCTTTCCGTGAATGCTTTCGCCGTATTCTTCAGCTATCTGCTGGTGGCAGCGCGAACAGGTGTTCTTTATGTTCCACCTGTTCACCCAGGATCCCGGATCGCTTGCCTTTTTCTGATCGTGCAGACCATGACAGTCGCCGCAGACCGCGCTCTTGGAATTGCCGGCTGCCAGGGCTTCCCCATGGACGCTCTTTTCATAGGCAGCTATGAATCCCGCCGAATACCCGACATGCGCCCTGATCTCAGGATCATTAAGGTGGCATTTGAGGCACAGTTTCCCTTCCGCCATTTTCAACGCGAGCGGATCTTTGCCCGCTGTGCTTTCGATGGTATGGGAACCGTGGCAATCGACACATGACGGCGCCTTTCCACTGCCGTTGGCAACAGCATTGCCGTGAGCGGACATCGTGAACTGGCGGTGCTCTTCCCGGTGACACTCTCCACACGTGCCAGCAACATTGGAACGTGCGACGACCGACTTCGCGTCGTTGACCGGTTTGATATCGTGTTTGCCATGGCATGAACTGCAGCCGGCAAGCGGCATGTTGTTCTTCAGAGTGCCGTGAATACTCTTGTCGAATCCCTCAATCGGATGACAGTTCTGGCAGGCGACCGGTTGTATGTTCTTGGCGTGAGGTATTTCGGTAGCGCTGAAACCCACGTGACAGGTCACGCACGAAAATGCGCTGTGGACTGATCCCTTCACGTGCGATTCGTCCACAAAGAGTGAGACGGTTCTTCCCTGCTTTTTCATGGAAAGACCGCGGTTGCTGTGACACATCATGCAGTCCTGATCCGACTGTCCGAAGGCCGCAGGCATCCCTGCGAGCAAGAAAACTGCCAAAAAGACAAGACGATTCATAGCACGCACCCATCGATAGCTTGAGTGGTGACAATATACCAGAGCAGGTAGTTTAGTAAACAGTCTTTCAGGGACGGGAAAATCGGGACCGGCTGATTTGCGACAGCCGGTGGCGCAAATCGCCCTGACACGGTACAATTGGCGGGAATGGAGACAATCGAGACGACCAGACATACACTGGTGATCAGCCATGATCCCGGTTTGGTAGAAACCGTCCGGAGGGCCGCCGAGGGCCTTACGGAGGTCACTTCAGCCCAGAATCTGGGCGAAGCTTTTGACAGAATCGGCGAACTCCGGCCGGAGATAATCGTAATCGGCAATCTCACAACCCGCGCAACACTGCTCGAGACGTTCGCCGCCCTGCGCGAGGGCTGGATTTCGCATCATTCCTCTCTCCTCATTGTTGAAACCGATGCATCACAAAACACCTGCCGTGTATTGACAGAAAAGGATCTGAGGATCGGAATCGCCGATTACGAGCTTACCGGCGCATCCGCAAACCTTCATCTACCGGCCGAACAGCTTATCGCCAGGCTTCGTGAGGCGATCGCCGGAAGAATGAAGGAGAGGGAGAACCATCTGAGGAATGCTCTCTCGCTGCAGGGGAACTTCTCGACCATCTGGGAACAGATTCCGGGGCCCGGAGCGTTTGAAATGCGGCAGCAACTGGCGCTGGAGAATTCCCGGAAAGCGGCGCGCAGCGGCATGGTTGCCGCCATCAGCATCACCGACAATCCGGGAGGAAACCCGGCAATCGCAACCGACATCCTGTGCGCCGAAATCAGAAAGGCGGGAATAGAACCTCTGGTCCACATCGCGTTCCGAGACAGGAATCGAAATCAGGCGGAGAGCCTTCTCTTCCAACTCGCTGCACTCCACATCAACAATGTCCTGATCCTGACCGGAGACTATCCATCAAATCTTGGCTTCACGGGGAAATCCAAACCCGTGTTCGACCTCGATTCGATAAACGGGCTCAGGCTTGTGGCCGAGATGAATCGCGGAATGGAACGTGAAATTCTGCGCAGGAAGGTCCGGCTCGCGCCGACCGATTTCTTCGCCGGTGTCGCCTTTTCACCTTTCAAGCAGATGGAAGCGGAGGTGATGGGGCAATACTACAAGCTGGAAAAGAAGATAGCCGCTGGAGCCGATTTCATCATCACGCAGGTCGGCTTCGATGCGCGCAAGATGCATGAACTGCTGGTGTGGCTCAAATCCACAGGGCAGACAATACCGGCCCTGGCAAGCGTGTATGTGCTCTCCTATCCCGTGGCGCGGACGATGCGCGAGAACAACATTCCCGGATGCGTCGTAACCGATGCGCTCCTGCGCCGTATTGCTGCAGAATCGGAGAGCAGCGACAAAGGAAAGCAGGCCCGCCTCGAGCGCGCGGCAAAGATATTCGCAATCGCAAAAGGTATGGGGTACCAGGGAGCTTATGTGAGCGGGCAAGGCCTTCCATTCGAAAGCCTCGAGTATATCGTGAGCAGGGGAAATGAGCTTGCCGGCAACTGGATGGATCTGCTGCCGGAATTCGACTACCCGCAGAACAACGGCTTCTATTATTTCCTTCGCGATTCCAAAACCGGCCTGAACAGCCAGGAGCCGGCGCCGCGTCGACAGGAACCGGCCAACCCGCCGCTGTTTGCGTTTTCGCGCGTTGTCCACAAGGTTTTTTTCGAGCCTGCAAGCCCTCTGTTTCGTCCGATGCGCAGCCTGATGCGCCGCGTCGACTCTTCTCCCTTCCTATACAGGCTCCTCCACGCTTTCGAGCGCTGGTGCAAAGGAGCGCTCTACGGGTGCAAGGATTGCGGAGACTGCGCTTTGTTCGATACGGCCTATCTCTGCCCGATGTCTGAATGCCCGAAGGACCAGCGCAATGCCCCGTGCGGAGGGAGCTTCGAAGGATGGTGCGAAGTCTACCCGGGGAAGAAACAGTGCATATGGGTCAAGGCATATACGCGTCTCAAGACCGAACACAAAGAAGACACCATCGGACAGCACATCACTCCGCCCTGTAACTGGGAACTTTGGCAGACCTCGTCCTGGGTGAATTTCTTCCTCGGCAGGGACCACAGCTCAAAACGCAGAGGCATCAATCCGCCGGAAAAATCGGATTAAGGACGACGGCTGGCTCTACGGTTCTATGTTGCGCCGGTAGAGCCGATACAATTCCTGCAGCTCCTTCATCTTGTCGGCCATCTGCAGCTGGAGATCCGATGCGGCGGCGAAATCGCCCGCTTGCACGGCCGAGCGGATGCGCGTGAAAATCGAGACGCGATCAATATCGTCGCGCGCAAGTTCTTCCTTGAGTTCGCGTATCTTCTCCCAGCGCCTCGCGTCCAGCCGGTTCTCGTTATGCAGGCGCACGCATGCATTAACGGTCCTGGCATTTTCAGGGACTATGCGTTCGGACAGTTCTGCAGTCCAGATCTTGAGTACAGCCTCGTTGTAGGATCTGAGCACCGGCTCTGAAAACACGTCGTCTGTCTGCAGCACCTTCACTTTATCCGGATACAGCTTCAGGTTCTGCATTGCTTCCCAGACCGTGGCCGGCGGCCTTCCAAACAGTTCATCCCGTTGTTCTGCGCTGAAGTGTTCAAACACATTCTCTTCGCTGCGATAGGCCCGGCCCTTTTCCAGGTAAGGATGAGGATCTCCGCACCTCTTGAAGAAGTCGTGCTGAAGCTCGCGGCTTGAGCGCCCGCTCTGTGCCGCCCAGACCATCCCATCGCACATCGCCTGATAGAACGCCGCAAGCGCGAGATAGGTGTTGGTGTGGGGATTGGGAGAGCGCACCTCCAGGCGGGTGGCAAACGGATCGTCGCAATCGCGCACCAGACCCACCAGCACCGTGCGGTTCCTTGAAGGGAGCTTCAGATCGTCGCCCACGGAAGCCACGATGCAGACCGGCGCTTCAAATCCCGGTTTGAGCCGGTTGAACGCATCATTGCTCGCACTCACAAAGGGCCCCACAACTTCGTAGTTTTTCAGCAGACCCATGAGCGCGCCCCATCCAAGAGGACTCAGGTAGTCTCGTCCCATATCGGCCGGGGTGAAGAGGTTCCGCCGTGAGCCGTCATCGAGCACGGCCATGATACTGACATGGGTATGTTCACCGCTTCCTGCGACCCCCTCCATCGGCTTGGCCATGTAGGTGACTTCGAGTCCAAGCCTGCGAAACGTTTCTTTGATCATTATGCGGGCAAGGAGTTCATTGTCCGCCGCCTGGAGCGCCTCCGCGTACTTCCAGTCCACTTCCAGCTGCTCCATGATTCCATCAAAACCACCTGCGCCGCTCATCGTGGCTTTGACGCCCCCGACTTCCTTATGCCCCATTTCCGGACCCAGATTGTAACGCTCGAGCAGTTCCAGTGATCGTTCCAGCGCCGTGCGAACGGCACCTTTTGTGCGTTTCCAGTAGGATTCCTGCAGGACCTGCGAGACCGACAACTTCTCTGTCTCAACGATTGCGCCGGGAGTACGGACCCAGAATTCAAGCTCCGTGGCCGCCAGCACCTCGAATCTGCGGATTGATGACGGGGCAATCGCGGCATGGCGCACCGCGTCAGGATATTCGGCCAACAGAGACGCCAGCCGCTTCCCTATCGATTCCACCGTTCTCTTCAGGATCGCCCGCGAGTCGACCAGCCGGTCGCGGTGTTTCAGGAATGACGGGATACGCAGCGTTCCGACCGGTAGGCCGGATACCGGATCGAGATTCTCATAGTTGTAGTCGACATACCAGCGGACACCGGAATCGGCAACCAGATCGACTTTGCCGTCGTTGAGAGTCGCAATTTTCGGAAGGACAACGCTTGACCCGTCGGTCTGTACGCCCCCTGAGAGATATTGATCGATGTGCTTCAGAAAATGCTTCACCGGAATCTTTTCATCAGTGTCATTGCCTCCCAGGTCAACTCCTGTCAATGACACGAAACGTATTTCCGGACGCCCATCGAAACACTTCCTGAGTCCTTCGGGGTTGCGTTCAGATTCCGGGATAACGTAAAGCAAATCCATACGGTTCATCCTTTCCGCTGCCACGATACGTTAATCGTACCGGTATCGAATATCCAGCTGTCAATCATTCGCGGGGTTCATAAAGCCGGCGAGCGCCTCACGGTCCTGGGTAAGCGGGGCAGGCGGAAGGCTCTTCAGAAACGCCCGGCCATAACTCTTTGTCAGGAGACGCTTGTCCAGAATCGCGAGGATACCACGATCGTTCTTGCTCCGTATCAGGCGGCCGAGCCCCTGCTTGAGCAGGATGGTCGCAGCCGGAATCTGGTATTCGTAAAAAGCATTGCCGCCGGACTGGTCGATCTGGTGTATGCGGGCCGCGACAACGGGATCGCTCGGTACAGAAAAGGGGAGCTTGTCGATGACCACGCAGCTGAGTTGCTCCCCCTGCACATCCACCCCCTGCCAGAAACTGTTTGTCGCAAACAGAACCGCGTGAGGAGTTGTCCTAAAAGCCTCGAGCAATCCGGATTTACTCATCTGTCCCTGAACAAACGAGGGAAAAGGCAGCCGGTTTTTCAGAAGCTCGTAAGCGAGTTCCATCTGGTTGTAACTGGTGAACAGGAGGAACGCGCGTCCACGGCTTGCTTCGACAATCGTTTCGATCTCCCGGCACGCCTGCCTGATCCAGCCATCCTCTCTCGGTTCCGGAATATTCCGCGGTATGTAGAGTATCGACTGGCTGGCGTAATCAAAGTGAGAAGGTACTGTCAGCTCATCCCCTTCGTCGAAACCTAGCCGTGATTTCGTGAAGAGGAAATCCCCTCCCGTCGACAGAGTTGCCGAGGTCAGGATTACGGAATCGACGGAGGAAAAAAGGCGCTCTCTGAGAAAAGACGAGATGTTGATCGGCGACGCCCAGAGGAACACGCCGCCGCGCCCGCGCGTTTCGCACCAGTAGACGTACTCCATCGAATCGGATTCGAGAATCTGGGCCAGCTCGTCCTTTATCTCGATGCACCTGCGTGCGAGCGCTTCGAGCATGTCGCTCGACACCGGCAGACTCGCCAGAGAACTCCTGAGAGCGTCGAGCTGCATCCGCAGGGGTCTGTACGATTCGCTCAAAGTATCGGAAGACGTGACACCGCGGCGAATGCCGCGCCCTGATCCTATCGGCTGCAGAACGTAGCGGCCATCCCTTTTCTTGAATTGCGCAAAGAAGTCTCCGGCCCGTTCTATCAGCTTCGCGATCTGGCCCGTCAGGAAGGCGGAGGAGCTCCCGGTTTCGGCAAGAACCCTCTCCGCATCGCGTGCGAGTTCTTCGAGCCTGTAATTGCTGACCATAACGCCGAAATACTGGGTGGCCACATCTTCGATTTCGTGTGCTTCGTCGAAAATCGCGATCGAATAGTCCGGCAGAACCGAAGCAAAATCGCCCTGCCGCAGCGCAAGGTCCGCAAAGAAGAGATGGTGATTCACTATCACGATGTCGGATTCGAGCGCCTGCTGCCTGACCTTTGTGATGAAGCAGGCTTCGAAGTTGCGGCACTTCTGTCCGGCACAGGTCTCGCGACCCGCGTCAAGCTGGCGCCAGAGAAGCATGTCTTCGGGAAGGTCAGTTAATTCGGCCCGGTCGCCGGTGGCGGTCTCCTGTGCCCATTTTCTGATAAGATCCAGATACTCGGGACCATGGGGCGAGAAGAGAAAGGCTTGCTTGTCGATATCTTCCAGTTTGTTCCAGCACAGGTAATTGTTTCGCCCCTTCATGTAACAGACCGATAGTCTGCGGCCCAGCGTCTTCTCCAGAAAAGGAATGTCTTTCGAGAAGAGCTGTTCCTGGAGGTTCTTCGTGGCGGTGGAAATCACGACCCGCCTGTCGCAGAACAGGGCCGGGAGAAGATAGGCCAGAGTCTTTCCTGTTCCGGTTCCGGCTTCGACGCAGAGATGACGCCTGTTTTGAATGGAGTTCATCACCGCTTCCGCCATTCTGATCTGGCCGGGACGGAATTCGTAGAAGGGATGGCTGGCGGCTATGGCGCCGCCGGGGCTCAGGATCTGCTTGAGTTTATCGGAAGAGATCATTTACAGTTCGGGCTCCGGCTATTCAGTTTAACCCAGAGTAAGACCGATCCCAGAAAAAACTGCATACCGGAAGTGAGGAGGAATCATGGAGTTCGAGAACCCGGAGAGGACGGTTGTCAGTCACCAGGAAATCTACCGTGGGAAGATCGTGACCCTGCATGTCGACACGATCAGGCAGGCATCGGGGGCGACGGCCATTCGCGAAGTGATTCTGCACCCGGGAGGGGTCACGGCGGTACCGGTGCTGGATGACGGCCGTATTATTCTAATCCGTCAGTTCCGCTATCCGCTCGGCAGATTCATCCTCGAGCTACCGGCAGGGAAACTCGACTCCGGCCAGCCTCCACTGGAGACGATGGCGCGGGAACTGGAGGAAGAGATCGGCTACCGCGCAGGAATTCTTACCCACGAGACCACTTTCTACACCACGCCGGGGATCAGTAATGAAGCGATCCACTTCTTCATCGCGCGCGATCTGGCCGGCTGCGGCCAGGCGCTCGAAGAGGGAGAGCATATTTCGGTGGAGGCCTATTCGCTGCAAGAGTGCCTTGAGAAGATCAGGACAGGCGAGATATGCGACGGCAAAACCATCATGGGCCTGCTGTGGTATGCGAGGACGGCGCAATCTGCGACGCCTACAGATAATCTCTGAATTCCTGTGGCGGCTGGGTTTCAAACAGCAGGGGGACGCGACTGACTGGATGATTGAATCCCAGCCTGAATGCATGAAGCCCCAGTCGGCCCAGCGGATCCACCGTGCTGCCGTATGCGCGGTCTCCGACGATCGGGTGTCCGGCTTCCGAGAGATGGACCCTGATCTGGTTCTTGCGCCCGGTCTCCAGCGTCACCTCGAGTGTGGTGAAGCGGCCGGTACGACGCAGCACCCGGAAATGAGTCACGGCAATTTTCCCCAGGCCGGCGTCTCTGGTTGAATACATCCGAAGAGCTTTGTTTTCGGCCAGGCGGCTCCGGATCGTGCCGCTGTCTTTTTCGACATGCCCTTCAACGACAGCCCAGTAGTTGCGGCGCACCTCGTGCCTGCTGAAAAGATCTTTGAGTGCCGTTTGTGCCTTCTCAGATCTGGCGAAGACAAGGATCCCACTGGCAAATCTATCGATGCGGTGAACAGTGAAGAGCTTTTTTCTCGGATCGGGTTCCGCAAGGTAGTCCCGCAAGTAACGATAGGCCGTCTCGCGGCGCTCGTTGGGAGTTGCGACGGTGAGGAGCCCGGCCGGCTTCTGTACTACGACGATGTCAGGGTCCTGGTGCAGGATTTCGAGACCGGCCCCGAGAGAAGCGGAGGTCTTCCTGGAAGAGACCTCTATAGTCTCGCCCGAATGGATTGGGGTAGTCGCAATCTTACATACTTTCCCCCCGACCCTGACTCTGCTTTGAGCCAGCATCTGGCGGACAGTACGTCTGGAGGCCCCTGGAAACAGGAGCAGCAGAACGTCCAGAAGTGATCCGGGAGCAGGGGCTGTTGTCTTCAACTAGCTCTGGTTACAGACAAGCAGCCGGGTGGTGTCCGCGAAGCGGACGGTGATCTTGTTGGGAGCAACGAAAGACTGCACGCACCCCAAACCGAAAGTAGCATGCTCGATCCAGTCACCTTCACCGAAACTGCCGGACATGCTGTACCTTTTGTGAGGCTTGGCAGAGGCTTCCTGCATGACTTCTTCCCAGGACTGCCGTGACTTCTTGGTAGTCTTCTTGGCGGTTGCGCTCTTTGGGGACTTCTTGGCGGCCTTGGGTTCAGGTTTGTTGGGCCTGTAGTTGTGCTCTCCATTGCAGGTATTGCAGCGAACTCGACGAGGTTTGGTCCCC
>JAAYAM010000179.1 GCA_012719355.1 Acidobacteriota bacterium | reverse complement strand
TTCGATTTCGGCCTCCGGTTCCGACAAGGCACCTGATGAACGGCCGTTGCTGACGACGGTCCGGGCGGTGAGGAGTCTCTCGCCCGATGAGGCCGCCCGCCCCTACCCGGTGCGGCTGCGCGGGACAGTAACCTTTTGCGACAATGACTGGCAGGCGCTCTACGTCGAGGACGGAAGCGGCGGGATCAATGTTGAGATGAACAAGATGAATCCGCAGCTTCGGACGGGTCAGATGGTGGAAGTCGAGGGCATCAGCACACAGGGGAGTTTTCTGCCCGTCGTCTCGCAGGCAACCGTCAGGGTGCTTGGTCCCGGTAAACTCGCACCGGCCCACGCCGTTCCGATTGAGAAAGTAGACCCCCTGAGACACGACGGCACCCGGATGCGGTTCCGGGTACTGGTCCAGAACGCTTTCAGGGAACTGAACTACACAGTTCTGGACGCTCATGAAGGGAGAACAAGGATACATCTGCGGGTAAAGGGGCTCTCGCCCGCGGAAGCCGCGGCACTGGTCGACTCGAAAATCGAAGTCGAGGGAGTTCTGGATATCATTACGGATTCCGCCCGCCACCCGATCGGGTTGACACTCTGGGTTCCGGGAGAACGGTACATTACGGTGATGGAGGGGGCCCGGACTTCACCGTGGGAGACCCCGATTACTCCCATTGCCGTCCTCGAAGAGTCCTGGAAGACCGCGCCGCCCGTGCATCGGATCAGAATCCAGGGAACAATGATGCCCGGACACGGAGAGAATACGCTCAGGATCAGAGACCGAACCGGTGTCATCACGGCTGAGCCGCTTTTCGCCAGGCCCATTACCCCCGGAGATGAAGTCGATCTGGTCGGGTTCGCCGATCTGGGCAGTCCTCAGCCGCGCATCATCAATGCCACCTATCTGCGGATCAAGGCGCACGCGATACAGAGCAGCGAGGAAAAGGGCCTTCCCCTCGTGACTGAGATCAGCCGGATCAGAAACATGGATCCGCACGAGGCCGGTCGCGGATACCCGGTGAAGATCAGAGGGGTTCTCACACTCCACAATCCGCAACTGTCGATGACCTTTATCCAGGACAAAAGCGACGCTATCTACGTACAGTCGTTCGATCCGCTGCTTCACCTGGAAGAAGGGAGCGAATATGAAGTCGAAGGATTCACGGCCCCCGGAGATTTCTCCCCCATCATAGTGAAACCGCGCTTCAGGATTGTCGGCAAACGTCCACTCCCTCGAGCTGAGCCGGTCACCCTGGAGCAACTCGCTACCGGAAGATACGACTGCCTGCGTGTTCAGATCAGTGGAATCGTGCGGGCGATGCAGCAGGTAGGCAACCGCTGGCGGCTTGATCTGTTCGATGGAAGAAGAGCGGTCCAGGTGTGGGCGCCGTACATGCCGGAATCGAAGCCTTCCCTGTTGCAGGATTCCTGGATTGCTGTTGACGGCGTATGTTCGATACAGACAAGCTCGTGGGGCACTATATCGGGATTCAGGGTCAACGCCGCATCGCATGAAGCTCTCAGGGTGGTGAAACCTGCGGAATTCGCTCCCTTTTCCGCCCCCTTGCGCAGGATCCGCGACATATTCCGTTCCCAGGACAAAACCCGGACATCGCACCGTGTGCGAATCGAAGGAACGCTCCTGCACCAGCAGCCGGGTACAGCCCTTTATGTCAGGGACAGCAGCGGCAGCATCGCGGTCCCTATCGATACGATTGTGCCCGCCAATCACAACGATATCATTGCCGTCAGCGGATATCCGGTAGCGGGTGAGCCGTCGCCGTCATTGCAAAACGTCATGGTAAAGCGTCTGAGCACCGGGCCCCCCTCCACTCCCTATGTTCTTCCGGATTCGGAGGCGTTCGACGGGAACCTTCATGGCGACCTGGTCCGAGTCAGGGCAAGGCTCCTGAATCAGTGGCAAGGCATAGACGCGGACTTCTTTCTTCTTCAGGACGTCAGAAATCCTGCAGTCGTATTTGAGGCGTTCTTCGAAAACAGGCAGGGAGGCTCTCCTTCAAAACAGATCCGCAACGGCAGCGAACTGGAAGTCACGGGCATCTATCTCCTGAAGACGAAGGCGGCGGGGAAATCGCGATTCCAGCTGCTGCTGCGGACGGCGGACGACGTGCAGTTGATCAGGAGCGCTCCCTGGTGGACGCGCGAACACCTTTATTGGGTGCTCGCAATCCTGTTCCTGCTCATCCTGTCCGCATCGGCGTGGGCGGCCATGCTGAGGAAGCGGGTGACACGACAGACTGTGATAATCCGGCAGCGGCTGGAAACAGAGGCGGCTCTGGAAAAGAAGTACCGGGACCTGTTCGAGGGATCTAACGACATCGTCTTTGCCTGCGGGAAGGAAGGAAAACTCGTGTCAGTCAACACGGCCGGGTCGCGGATTCTTGGATACAGCCGCGAGCGCCTGCAACAACTCGAACCCGAAAGACTGCTTGCGCCTTCATCGATTCCCAGATTCTCGGAGTGGGTCGAAAAGAAGCGAAAGGGGATTGAAGCGCCGCATCTCGAACTTGAACTGATCGCCGAAGACGGCCGAAAGATCCTGGTGGAAGTCAACGCGGATCTGATCCTTTCCGGAGAAACGATGATCGGGGCGCAGGGAATCGCGAGAGACATCACGGAGCGGAGGCAAGCGGAAGAAGCGCTGCGTGCCAGTGAAGAAAGGCTGCGACACGCCCAGAAACTGGAAGCGCTCGGACGGCTGGCGGGCGGGATTGCGCACGACTTCAACAACATCCTTTCCGCAATCATGGGCTATGCGGAACTGTCCATGGAACAGACTCCTCCGGATCATCCGGTCAATGCGAATTCGGAACAGATACTGAAAGCTTCCAAGAGAGCAAGAGACCTGGTAAAGCAGATCCTGGCGTTCAGCCGCAAGCTCAAGAGCGAGCGCCGTCCCGTCTTCCTGCAGGAGATCGTGGACGAAGCCGCCAGGCTTCTCAAGGCGACTCTTCCGTCCACATTGGAAATGTCCACAGACGTTGATGGTTCATGCAGTCCAGTGCTGGCCGATCCGACCCAGATGCACCAGATCGTGCTCAACCTTGTCACCAATGCCGCACATGCGCTTGGCGACCGGCCCGGAAAAATCGAGATTGCACTGGCACAAGCGGCCGTCTCGGCCGGAGTCTCCAACCCGTGTCCGGAACTGAAAGACGGTGACTACATCTGTCTCAGCGTGAGCGACACCGGCCCCGGAATTGAACCCCACATACAGAAGCACATTTTCGACCCTTATTTCACGACCAACTCAGTGGGAAAAGGGAGCGGCCTCGGACTGGCCGTTGTGCAGGGAATCGTCGAAAGCCATGGCGGTGGGATCATGGTGATAAGTACGCCGGGAAACGGTGCCTGTTTCCAGGTGTATCTACCCTGCTGCGAGAACCCGGGCAGAGAGTTGCCTGCTCCCAGGAGCGAGGATGCTGAGATGACTGAAACGCCGAAAGGAAGGATCCTCCTTGTCGACGACGAGGAGGCGCTTGTCAGGCTGGGTCAGCGGGCGCTGGAACGAAAAGGGTACGAAGTCGTCTGCGACACGAGCAGTATCAGGGCGCTTGAAACTTTTGCCACCCATCCTTTGCAGTTTGACGTGGTTGTGACCGACCAGACGATGCCCGGCATGACTGGAATCCTGCTGGCTCAGGAAATATGGAAGATCCGCCCGGGGATGCCGGTGATCCTCACCACGGGCTACAGCGAACAGATCACATCAGAAAAGGCGTCCGATCTGGGATTCCAGACACTGTTGAATAAGCCCTACACGGTCGCAGAGCTGGCACGCGCGATCCGGCATTGCGGGCCGCCCTGCGCCGCCGCGAATCAGAATACGGGATACGAACCGAGCACCTTGCAGTAAGGAGCCAGTTCCCTGAGATGGCGCAGTGCGTTGAGACATTCGGGGCTGCGGATATCGCTCTGCAGATCAAGATAGAAAAGGTACTCCCAGGGCTTGCCGCGAATCGGGCGAGATTCGATTTTGGTCAGGTCTATGTTGCGCAGAGCAAACACCGAGAGAGCCTTGAACAGAATGCCCGGTTCGTTGTTGAGGCCGAACACGATCGTCGTCTTGCGCCCTCCACGGGTGAAGCTCCCCCTCCGCGCGAGCGCGAAAAAGCGCGTGTAGTTCTCGGGATCATCTTCAATGCCCCCGCGGACGATCTTCATCCGGTAGACCCGTGCCGCGTCTTCCGACGCGATGGCGGCCGCGTTGCGCAGGTTGCGCTCCCTGATGAATTTAACGCTTCCTGCCGTATCGTAGAAGGCGATCTTCTCCACTTTCTTCAGACGGCTGAGCAGGCCTTTGCACTGCTCCAGGGCGACGGGATGCGAATAGATCTGTTCAATGTCCGGGAGAGTGACACCGGGATGCGCGATCAGATTGTGCTTCACCCGCAGCGACGTCTCGGCCACGATTTCGAGCGAGTGCCGGGCAAGCAGATCGAAATTCTGGTGGATGCTTCCGGCAAGCGTGTTCTCGATGGGGATCACGGCACATACCGCCTTCTTTCGGGCAACCGCGTTGAAGACGTCTTCAAAGCCCACACACGCCAACGGCTCCATGCGGGAGCCGAAGATCTTCTGTCCTGCATGTTGGCTGAATGCGCCCAGTTCTCCCTGGAAAGCGATCCTGGTTCCCGCCGGTACTGCAAGCGTCTTGGGAGCCATGAAACTCACACCCCACGTTGATAGACCACTAGTTCAGTCTTTGCCGGATTTCGTTCGTGAACTCGAGGGTACCGACGATTTTTCCGCCCGATCTTGCGAGGTCGGCTGTCCGGTATCCGTCTGCGAGCGTCAGGTCTATCGCGTCTGTGATCTGCCTCGCCAGGTCGGCACGATCAAAGGAATACTCGAACATCATCGCCACGCTTTCGATCGTTCCTATCGGGTTGGCGATATTCTTTCCCGCTATGTCCGGAGCAGAACCGTGGATGGGCTCGTAAAGTGCAGGCCCGTCGCCGACGCTCGCGGACGGAAGAGTCCCGATGCTTCCGGTCAACACTCCTCCAATGTCGCTGAGAATGTCGCCGAACATGTTCTCCGTCAGAAGCACGTCGAACTGCGTCGGGCGCAGCACCAGCTGCATTGCGCAGTTGTCGACCAGAAGGTGATTGAGTTCGACATCCGGATAGTCTTGATGCACCTCTTCGACGACCTTGCGCCACAGCTGGCTCACTTCAAGCACATTTGCCTTGTCGACGGACGTGACTTTTTTCCTGCGCCTGCGGGCAAGCTCGAACGCCTTGTGAGCGATGCGCTCAATCTCGTGGCGATGGTAGAGCATGCTGTTGAGTCCCACCTCAGAGCCGGCTTCGCCGGAAATCCCCTGGGGCTCTCCGAAATAGAGCCCTCCGGTCAGTTCCCTGACGACCAGAAGATCGACTCCGGCCACGATCTCCTTTTTCAGCGAAGAACACTCGAGAAGCGTCGGCTGCTGTTTGACCGGGCGAAGGTTTCCATATAACCCCAACGCCTTCCTGATGCCCAGCAGGCCTTTTTCGGGTCGAAGGTGCGGCGGATTCGAATCCCATCGTGGCCCTCCGACAGCACCGAGCAGCACCGCGTCGCTCGACAGGCAGCTTTGCAAAGTCCGCTCAGGCAGGGGTGTGCCGTGTGCATCGATGGCTTCTCCTCCGATCGGTTCCCGTGAGACGGTTACCGCGATTCCCGCATGCGATGCCACATGGTTCAGCACGGCAAGGGCTGAGTCGATGATTTCCGGTCCGATCCCATCCCCGGGAAGGACGCATATCTTTCTTTTCCCATTCAACATTCGAGTAAATCCCTTCGACAGCGATCAGAACCTATGCCGGCGTCTCGTGGTGCTGCTCCTTGTGTGCGGTCAGGGCGGATTCGTAGTGAACCAGCTTGTTGACTGCATCCACGTACGCACGGGCGCTGGCATCGACTATGTCAAGGCTGGCGGCTTTGCCGATGAAAGTGGCTTTGCCGAAATCAACCTTCATGAAGACCTCTCCCACCGCATCAGCCCCGCCGGTGACGCTCCGGACCGTGTACTCGACGAGTTTTCCATTGAAGCCGGTCACTCTCTTGATTGCATTCAAAACCGCGTCCACGGGACCATTCCCGGTAGCCGAATCCTGATAGGAGACGCCTTCTTTCTCCAGGACGATGGTCCCGGTCGCGACGATCTGGTTGCCGCCCGTCGACTGGATATACTTCAGTTTGAATACAGGAGGAACGATTCTGAGAGCATCGCGCACCGTTACGATCAGGTCTTCGTCGAAGACCTCCTTCTTCTTGTCGGCGACCTTCTTGAGCAGCGTATAGGCCTTTTCCAGTTCGGCATTGCTCAGATCGAATCCAAGTTCCTGATACTTGCGCCTGAGTGCATGCCTGCCGGAATGCTTCCCCATGACCAGCTTGCTTTCCTTGATCCCGACAGTCTCCGGCTTCATTATCTCGTAGGTCAGTTTCTCCTTGATGACGCCGTCCTGGTGAATTCCCGCCTCGTGGGCAAAGGCGTTCTTGCCGACTATCGCCTTGTTCGGCTGTACCATCATGCCGGTGAGGTTGGTAACCATGCTGCTTGAAGGGTAGATCTCTCCGGTGTTGATTCCGGTTTCTATTCCAAAAAGATCCTTGCGCGTGTACAGCGCCATGACGATTTCTTCAAGCGATGCGTTGCCGGCACGCTCTCCGATGCCGTTGACCGTGCATTCCACCTGCCGCACCCCGCTCTGTATCGCGGCCAGCGAGTTTGCGACCGCCAGCCCGAGGTCATTGTGGCAGTGGACCGACAGGATGGCACGCCCGATGTTGGGAACGTGCGAAAACAGATATTTGATCCGCTCGGCGTACTCGGTCGGAATCGTGTATCCCACCGTATCGGGGATATTCACCACGTTAGCGCCTGCCTCGATCACCGCTTCCACGACCCTGGCAAGATACGCCAGCTCAGAGCGCGTTGAGTCTTCTGCCGAGAACTCGACATCGGGACAGAGCGATTTGGCGTACGCCACTGCCTCGCAGGCTTCCTTCAGCACTTCCTCCCTGGTCTTCTTCAGTTTGTACTGGAGGTGAATATCCGACGTTGCGAGAAAAACGTGAATTCTGGGCTTGGCCGCGTGCTTCACCGCATCCCAGCAACGGTCGATATCCTTTTTGGCCGCTCTCGCCAATCCGGCGATCGTTATGGACCGGATCTCCCCTGATATGCGCCTGACCGACTCAAAATCTCCATCGGAAGATATGGGAAAGCCGGCTTCGATGACATCCACCCGCAACTGCTCCAGCTGGCGCGCGAGCATGAGTTTTTCCTTGATTGTCATGCTGGCACCCGGAGACTGCTCTCCATCTCTCAGTGTCGTGTCAAAAATCAAAACTCGGTCTGCCATTTCATAGTCCTTTCGCTGAGCGGGATACATTCGCCTGCAGCCGGAGCTGCCGAAGTGCGCGGGCAGGGCTGAGGCTGACGAAGGGCGGCAAAATTAAAGGAGGAGGAGGATCTTAAGGTAGAAGATTGCGTCACAACGTGTCGGTTTATGGAGGTTCATATTGGGTCATCCTGCAGATGCAAAATGTACAATTCGCTATCTTAAACCGGCGGCGGTGATTGTCAAGACATTTTACCGGGCGGCGAAGCCGTCGATGACTACGATATGTAACTGGCGTTTATATCCACGTATTTGTGGCTCAGATCGCAGGTCCACACTTTGGCACACCCGCGTCCATCTGCCAGATCGACATCAATCTCGAGATCGTGCGCCCTCAGCGCCTTTTCGGCCTGCGCCCTTGTCGAGGCGACCGGGGCTCCATTCCTGAAAACCTGGATGCCGTTGAGGCTGAGGGTCACCTGTTCGGGATCAAAGGCGACGCCGCTGTAGCCCACCGCACACAGGATACGTCCCCAGTTGAGCTCCTCGCCGTACAGCGCCGTCTTCACCAGAGGAGAATGCGCGATGGTTTTGGCCACCTTGCGTGCAGTATCGAAATCGGCAGTACCGCGAACAACGATCTCCACGAATTTCGTCGCGCCTTCACCGTCGCGGGCGATGCTCTTGGCAAGTTCTTCGCATACCATGCCAAGTCCTTTCTCAAACTGCGCGAGAGAACGGCTGTCTGAGATGGCGGCCTCCGAAGCACCGTTGGCCATAAGCAGGACGGTATCGTTGGTCGACGTGTCACCGTCGACGGTAAGGCAGTTGAACGTGCGGTCCGCAACCCGGCGCAGGACTTTTCCAAGCTGTCCGGGCGGCAGTGCCGCATCGGTGGAGATGAAGCCAAGCATGGTCGCCATGTTCGGATGAATCATGCCGGCACCCTTGGCCATGCCGCCGATACGCACCGTCTTGCCGCCGATGCGTCCTTCAACGGCAAAGGTCTTCTCCCGCGTGTCGGTCGTCATAATGGCCTGGACCGCGGCATTTCCACCTTTCGAGTTCAGCGAGGAAACGGCCGAGGAGATGCCTTTCAGCATTTTGGGAACCGGGATGAAACTCCCGATCACACCGGTACTCGCGATCAGCACCTGCGTCGGTTCTATGTTGAGATGAGAGGCAAGGCAGCGCGTGGTGATCAGCGAATCCTGCATTCCCTTCTCTCCCGTGCATGCATTGGCACACCCCGAATTGATCAGGAGTGCGCGGATTTTCCCACGCGAAGCCTTGAGATTCTCCCTGCTGAGCAGGACCGGTGCGGCCTGCACGCGGTTGGTCGTAAAGACTCCCGCCGCAGATGCGGGCAGAGAGGAGAACACGACAGCGAGGTCGAGCCCCTTTTTCTTTATCCCCGCGGCGACGCCCGCGGCAAGATAACCCTGGGGAGCGGTAATCCCCCCTTCCACGACACGCCAGCCTGAGCCGGCCTGATTCTTCTTCGAACGTGAAGTGCGAGTAGTCATAGGTACAGGATCATTGCGAGTTCATCGCATTTGTTGAACTTTGGACAATGGAAGCATTCGTTATAGACCTTCAGCGGCAACGTGCTGTGTTCGACCTGGATAAAACCGAAGCGGCTGAAAAAGCTCGGTTCGTAGGTAAACAGGAAAACCTGCTCCAGCTGCAATTCACGAGCTTCCTCGATGAGTCTCTCGACGATCGAGGTGCCGATGCCCCTGGAAGCCATCCCGGGGGCCACCGCGAGGGCTCGTATTTCGGCGAGGTTTTCCCAGTAGATATGAAGTGCGCCGCACCCGAGAATATTCTTCGCTGAAGCATCGACCGCGACACTGTAATCACGCAGATTCTCGTACAGCTGCAACATGGTCTTGGGAAGCATCCGCTGCCGGTCGGCGTAGTGGTTTATGATGCGGAACATCGCGCCTACGTCGGTCAGCCGTGCCTTCCGGGTCTGAGGACCCGGAAAAGGTTCAACGGAATACACCCTGGCTTCTTCAGGCATGGCGCCTCCTTCATTTCTCCTGGTTCTGCGGTTCGCGTGCTTCTACTTCGCCGAGAACCGCATCGAGAGCTGCCAGGAATTCATCAATGTCTTCCCTGGAAATGATAAGCGGTGGAAGAAGGCGCAAAACCGTGTCGTGAGCTGCGTTGGTGATGAATCCACGGTCCAGAAGCATATTCACTACATCCTTCGCGGCCGGGCCGATCTCTACGCCGATCATCAGACCCATTCCGCGAATCTCACCGATCAGGGAATGCCGCGCGGCCAGCGTCTTTATCCCTTCCATCAGATAATCGCCCATTTCGCCGGCGCGGGCAATCATACCTTCCTCTTCGATTATGTTCAGCACTTCAAGTGCGATCCTGCACGCAAGCGGACCGCCGCCGAACGTGGTCCCGTGGTCCCCGGGCTGGAAGCAGCCGGCGACGCGTTCGTTGCCGAGCATGGCGCCCAGAGGATATCCGGCCGCCAGCGACTTGGCGAGCGTCATGACGTCGGGGCGCACACCGAAATGCTCGAACCCGAAATACCTGCCGGTCCGTCCCAGTCCGCACTGAATCTCATCCGCGATAAGAAGTGCATTGTAGCGGTCGCACAGTTCCCGTCCTGCCTGCATGAGCTCCACCGGAAGAGGAACAACCCCTCCTTCGCCCTGAACCGGCTCCACAACCAGGGCGCACACCTTGTCAGAGAATGCCTTCTCCAGCGCAGCGCTCGTGAATTCCTCGACAACAGCGACGTCAGGAACCAGCGGACGGAAAGGAGCCTGGTACTTTTCCTGGGTCGTTATGCTTAGCGCTCCAAAAGTCCTGCCATGGAATGAGTTCTTGAGGGTCAGAATCAGTGATTTGTCTTTCCCCCCTTCGGCGTGCCCGAAGGCGCGCGCCAGCTTCAGCGCCGCTTCAATCGCTTCCGTCCCGCTGTTGGTGAAGAAGACCTTCGCCATCCCGGACGCATCTGCCAGCTTCTTCGCCAGAATCCCCTGGTAGGGATTGTAGAAAAGATTGGAAGTGTGGATGAGCCGCTGCCCCTGTTCCACCAGCACCTTGACCAGGCGCGGATGATTGTACCCGAGCGAATTGACTGAGATTCCTGAGAGCAAGTCGAGGTATCGACGCCCCGAAAGATCGTACACGTAGACGCGCGACCCGTGAGAACAGAAAAGCCCGGACCGTTTGTAGGTCGCGAAGAGATATTTTTCCTCAAGCGCCTGGATTTCGTCTGGTGTCAGCTGCGTTGCATCAGTTGGTTCCATTTATTCTCGTTCCTTCCGTCAGGGTTCCGTCTGCAAATCTGGTTAAAATGCCGCGACTGGAGCCGGGAAGAATGTACACGGAAGAGACCCCGCCCGACAGGGCTTCAAGGCAGGACGATGTTTTCGGCAGCATCCCGCCCGAAATGATCCCCCGTGACCGCATATCCATGATGACGGTTTCATTCATCTCGCTCAGCACATTTCCGTTTTCATCCCTCACACCCGGGACATCGGTCAGGTAGACCAGTGAAGTGCAA
Organism: Acidobacteriota bacterium; assembly: GCA_012719355.1. GTDB lineage: Bacteria > Acidobacteriota > UBA6911 > UBA6911 > UBA6911 > UBA6911. The sequence goes on along the minus strand of JAAYAM010000179.1, from coordinate 22,532 downwards.
CCGGCGCCGCGGGCGCAGGCCGCTGCCATCTGGTCAGCATTTACGTTGTACAGCGCTGCATCGGGACCGAGCGCAATGCTCGACACGACAGGCACCAACCGCTGCTCGAGGAGCGCATTAAAGAAGGCTCCGTTCACCTCCGTCGGCTTGCCGACAAACCCGATACCTTCGGGATATCCGGGAGTGCCGGAGAGCCGGACACAACGTACCGCCCCGGCATCGGCGCCGCACATACCAAGCGCGCTGGTTCCAAAGCCGCTCATCTCTGCGACGAGCTTCTTGTTGACTTCACCTGCGAGCACCATGACAGCGACCTGAAGCGTTTCGGCATCGGTGACGCGCAGCCCGTCGATGAATTTCGAAGTCATCTGCAGCTGAGCCAGGCGCCGGTTGAGGCTCTTGCCGCCGCCATGCACAAGTATGATTTCGTGATCTTTCAACGCCAGTGCAGCAATCTGGGAAAGAAGTTCCAACCGGGTTTCGGCCTCTTCCAGAATGCTGCCGCCAAGCTTGATCGTTATCCGCACTTCCCTCTCCCAGGACTCAGGTGAGCGATCTACAACAGACCCGCTGTTTCCTCCAGTCCATGCATTATGTTGAAGTTCTGGAGCGCCTGTCCGGCCGCCCCTTTCCCGAGATTGTCGATCGCCGAGAAGACCACCGCCCGCCGTCCTGCATGAGTCAGCCGCCAGCCGATGTCGCAGAAATTCGTGTGATTGACCGCCCGCAACTCAGGAAGTCGTCCGCTCCCGAGGATTCGCACGAACGGCCGCCCGGAATAGCGATTGCCGTATTCCGCCTCGAGTTCAGCCGAGCTGACCTGTGCATGAAACTTCACGTACATCGTAGAAATGATTCCCCGGTTTGTCGGAAGAAGGTGCGGAACAAAGGTGAAGTTCCCCGGATCCCATTCGAGTTCCTGGCAGATCTCAGGCGCATGCCGGTGCGTAACGGGGCTGTACGGGCGAAAGTTCTCGCTCACTTCAGAAAACATCAACTCCTGTTTCGCACCGCGTCCCGCCCCGGTCACTCCCGATTTGGAGTCGCAGAAGATATCGGATCCGGTTTCGATCATCCCGGCGCTTATCAGGGGAAGGAGAGCCAGAATCACCGAAGTCGGATAACACCCGGGATTCGCGATGAGACCTGCCGCCGCGATCGCTTTGGAGTTCACCTCGGGAAGGCCGTAGATGGCTTCCTCGAGCAGTTCCTGATTTGCATGCTGAAACCCGTACCAGGAGGAGTAACTGCCGGCGTTCTTCAACCGGAACGATCCGCTGAAATCAACCACCCTGATCCCAAGCGATCTGAACCTGGGAGCGAGCTCATAGGAAGCCCTGTCGGGCGTGCACAGAAAAGCCGTGTCCAGCTGAAGACCTTCAACACGCTCTTTCTCGGGGGGGAAAATGCTCAGGTTACTCATCCCGCGAAGCCTCGGATGCAGATCGTCCAGAGATTTTTCGCCCAGTTCCGCGACATCCATAGCCGCAACCAGTTCCACTGAAGGATGCTGCTGGATGAGTTTCATCAGCTCAAGCCCTGCATATCCGCTGACCCCGACAATTCCAACTCTGATCTTCATGCCGACAACTCCCTGATTCTTGCCATTACCTTCCTGCCTGAATGACCGTTGCGCAGCAGGACGAACACAGTATCGTCTCCGGCGACTGTGCCCAAAACTTCCGGCCATTGGACTGCATCCAGAACCACTCCGATCGAGTGCGCATTTCCCGGCGTGGTTCTGATCATGAGCATGTTTCCGGAAACTCCTGTCTTCAACACGTACTGCTCAAATGCGCGGCGCAGGTTATCACCGGCGGGCACCGAGTTCAACTCTCCGGAAACCCGATAACACCCGCGGACCTTCACCAGGCCGAGTTCGCGTATATCGCGCGAGAGCGTCGACTGCGTCACATCAATACCTTCGCGCTGCAGGAGTGAAGCCAGTTCTTCCTGGCTCCTTACTTCGCGTTTCGACGTCAACTCGAGGATCCGTCCATGTCTCGCCTTCTTCGTAATCATAGGTTCGATAATTATGCATATGTAAGATTAAATATACAATAGAGAAATCAGCCCGGGACAATCCGGAATCGTGAAACCAGTTGGTCACGCGTACACATCCCATGATAATCTGTCGGGGCTATGGAAAGAGTGCCTGCCGCGTTCGCGCCGGTCGCATACATTCCGGGGCTCTTCTACGAAGCGCTTGTCCGCATGCGCGGCAGCCTGTATTCGCGCGGGATCATCCGCCGACACCGGCTCCCCGGCCCGGTGATCAGCATCGGCAATCTGACGATGGGAGGAACCGGCAAGACTCCGCTGGTCATCTACACCGCCCGGACGCTCGCCAAGCTCGGATTCGAACCGGCGGTCCTGACCCGAGGCTACGGAAGAGACGAGCCGAACAGGATGCACATTGTGTCGCCGGGCGAGTATATACACTCCCCTGCCGCAGTCCTGGGAGATGAACCGGCCGTGATCCGCCGGCACCTCCCTGCCATTCTGCTGGGAATTTCGAAAAACCGGTACCTGGCCGGGAAAGAAATCTGGAAGCGGCATCCCGGCGTCGTCTTCGTGCTCGATGACGGATTCCAGCATCTCAAGCTTCAGCGCGATCTGGATATCGTTCTGGTCGACAGAAGCCGCCCGCCCGCATCAGACCGGCTCATTCCTCTCGGAACGCTGCGCGAACCGCTCGCGGGGCTGTGCCGCTGCGATGTCGTAATAGTCAATGACATGCCGCATTTCAAAAAAGCGGATGCTGTGGCGACGCAGATACGGGAACTCCACCCCGGGGGAATCGTCTTCCAGTCAAGGCAGGAAATCGCATCTCTGGTTCCCATCGACTCATGGAAAAAGGGGGAGCCGGCGAAGACACCGCAACCGGCCGTCAGGACCGCATATCTGGTGAGCGCCGTAGGGAATCCGGAACGTTTCCGCCGCGATATCGAGCGCACAGGCATCCGGGTGACGGGAGCAACTTCCTTCGCCGACCACCATCGGATCGGGCCGAAGGAGTGGCAGGGCTGCATCGTCGAAGCCATGAACAAGAACGCCGAAGTGATGATCATGACAGAAAAGGATGCGGTCAAAATAGATAACCCTCCCGCTTTTCCTCTCCTGGTGGCGGTACAGGACACGGTGATTTCCGACCCGGGAAAATTTGAACAGATCCTGAGAGAATCGATCGAGGCGCGCCTGTGAAACAGCCCGGAAAGATACTTGTACGCGGAACCAACTGGGTGGGAGATGCGGTAATGTGTATTCCCGCACTCAGAGAGATCAGGAACATTTTTCCGGAAGCACATATCGCGCTGCTGGTGCGTCCCTGGGTAAAGGAGGTTTATGGCTCCGCCGACTTTGTAGACGAGATAATCGAATACGACAAGGAAGGGAAGCATCGGGGCTGGTCAGGGTTCTTCCGCCTGATCCCCGATCTGCGCAAGAGAAGATTTGACCTCGCACTTCTGCTGCAGAACGCATTTGAAGCTGCTTTCCTTGCCTGGTGCGCCGGCATCCCGGAAAGAATCGGGTATGGACGAGACGGCAGAAGCCTGCTTCTGACAAAGGCGTGCCGCATTGATCCGGCAGTTCTCAACGTGCATCAGTCCTATTACTACCTTGGCATTCTGTCGTCGGCGGGCCTGATAGAACAACCGTTAAGGCTGGAGCGCACATTATCGATCCGGATCGGCGTCAGGGAGGCAGACAGGAAGTCCGCAAGAGCGTTACTGGAATCCGCCGGGATCCGCAAAGGAGAACGAATAGTGGGTATCAATCCGGGCGCCTCTTACGGTCCGGCGAAGCGTTGGTTTCCCGACCGTTACGCATCAGTCGCCGACCGCCTCGCGGAACGGTTCAATACCAGAACCGTGATTTTCGGATCGGCGGGCGATCTTGCAGCGGCGAAGGAAGTCGAACTGAATATGAAGTCCCGGTCGTTGATCCTCGCAGGCCGGACGACTCTTGGCCAGCTGATGGGGCTTATGAATGAATGCGCGCTCCTGATAACGAATGATTCGGGACCGATGCACCTTGCCGCCGCGCTCGACGTGCCTCAGCTCGCGATATTCGGATCGACCAGCGAGGTCGCGACCGGTCCGCTGAGCAGTCGGGCGAGGGTCATCAAGCATCAGGTCGAGTGCAATCCCTGTTTTTTGAAGGAATGCCCGACCGATTTCCGCTGTATGAAGGAGATTTCAGTTCAGCGGGTGGTGGAAGCCGCCGGGGACATGCTGCAATGCGAAGGTCGCGGCCAGGGCGAATAGGCTCGGGCATCCCCCGATTTACCGAGGCGCTTATCACACCCGGGCCGCGCGGGTGATTCTCTAGTCACGCTGAATCCTACGCGCAGCAAAAGCAATAGGAAGTGACATCCGTCACTAAGGGAGGGAAATCGTATTCGACTCTTGCTTCTTGCTTCCGGCTTCCCGCTTCTGCTACATTCACGCTCCTGAAATGAAAAACAGCCTGGTCGAGACAGTTAAGCGGTTCCCGAAGTGCAGGTTCGTTGTCGTGGGGGATCTGATTGCCGACGAGTTTCTCTACGGCAGGATTGCCAGGGTCTCTCGCGAAGCTCCGGTCCTGGTGCTGGAATACCATAGCCTGGTGCGGGTGCCGGGAGGCGCGGCAAATGCCGCCAACAACCTGCTTGATCTCGGTTGCAGCGTGGCGATAGCCGGGACTGTGGGGAAGGACGAAGCGGGAACGGACCTGTTGTCGACTCTGGAACGAAAAGGCGCCGATACCAAGGCGGTGCGGAGACTCCGTTCCTATGCGACGCCGGTGAAGACGCGCATTCTTGCGGGCGCAGACCATTCAGCGCCGCAGCAGGTCGTCCGCGTCGACCGCGTGCGGGATCACAGGAATGAACTGACCGTTCCCCTGAACCTTCTCGAGAAGAGCATCTCGCGGGCCGACGGAATCATCGTAAGCGACTATGGTTGCGGGACGATCTCTGCGCCGCTGCTCGACAGGCTGCGCAGCGATGCAAAGCGGAAACAGATTCCCCTCGTGATCGATTCGCGTTTCAGCATGGCGGAATTCAGCGATGTGACCGCGATCACCCCGAACATCACTGAACTCGAAGCATCCCTCGGGATTTCCATAGGAAATGACAGAAAGCTGCTCGAGGAAGCCGGCAACAAGGTCCTGAGGAACCAGCAACTCGATTCCCTTCTCGTTACCCAGGGTCGTTATGGGATGACTCTCTTCCAGAGGGGAAAGGCGCCAATCCACATCCCGATCTACGGGACCGACGAGGTGGCGGACGTCACGGGGGCGGGCGATACCGTAATAGCGGTCTTCACCGCCGCACTCGCCTGCGGAGCCGGACCGGAACAGGCGGCGCGTCTCGCCAACTACGCAGGAGGGATCGTCGTCATGAAACGCGGAACCGCTACCGTCACACAGGCCGAGCTGAAAGAAGCGGCGGCACACGACTGAACGATTGCCGCCGAACGACGCACCTTGTATCCTGAACCCCATGCGTATCCCGAATCCCAAACTCAGGACGATCGAAGAGCTCGCTGAAATCATCGCGCAGGCCCGAAGCGCCGGCCGTACCGTGGTCTTCGCAAACGGCTGCTTCGACCTGATTCACGTGGGGCACGTACGCTATCTGCAGAACGCCAGGTCTCTGGGCGACATCCTGATTCTGGGGATAAACAGCGACCGCTCAGTTCGCCTTCTCAAAGGCGAAGGACGGCCACTGCAGAACGAAGAGGAAAGGGCGGAGATACTCGCCTCACTCGAATGCGTCGATTACGTTCTTCTGTTTGACGCACCGACAGTCGATGCTATTCTGGAACGACTCAGGCCGCACTTTCACGCCAAGGGGACGGATTATACGGCTGAGAACGTGCCTGAACGCGAAACGGTCCGGGCATACGGCGGCGCCGTCGCAATCACCGGGGATCCCAAGGACCATTCTTCGCGGGACCTGATTAAGACTATTTTGGCCAGATTCCATTCATGAACTCAGCTCCTGGAATCCTGATTGTCCGGCTCAGCGCCCTGGGAGACATCCTGCACACGCTGCCGGCGTTCCTCGATCTGAAGGAAACATTCCCGGAGTGCCGAATAGACTGGCTGGTGTCGAAAAAGTGCGGATTCCTCCTTTCAGCTGTTAGCGGAATTGGCAGAATCCACATAGTCGACACAGATTCCTTGCTGAAGCCGAGCGGCGGAGCGGCCGCATGGCGGCAATTCGCCGCCACCGTGCGCAATGTCAGGCGCAGCCGGTACGATGTGTCGATCGACTTTCAGGGCCTCCTCAAGACAGCGCTTCTCGGCTCATTGAGCGGGGCCCGAATCCGCATCGGATTCTCTGGGCAGCTGGTGCGGGAACGTCCTGCTCACTGGTTTTACCAGCGGAGGCTGGCGCATTCCGGAGAGCAGATCCACGTGATAGAGCTGAACCGGAGGCTGGCGGAAGTGGCTGGAGCACGCCGCTCCAACGCCCGCTGCATCTTCGATATCATGGAGCAGGACCGGGCCCATACGGACGCCCTTCTGAAGAAGGAGCGGCTCACCGATTTCGTAGTCATCAACCCCGGCGGCGGATGGCCGACAAAACGGTGGCAACCGGAAAAGTACGGCATGTTGGCCGCAAAGATTCAGCATGAATGTGGGTTGCCGGTTGTCGTGACCACGGGCCCGGGAGAGGATCCGCTGTTTCAGGGCATTCTGAAGACCTGCGGCAATCCTGCTCCCCGCCACTTCCCTGTTTCTTTTCTCCAGCTGGTTCCCCTGCTGGAGAAAGCACGGCTACTCATCGGAGGCGACACCGGGCCTTTCCACCTCGCCTGCGCTGTCGGAACGCCTGTCGTTGGAGTCTTCGGCCCGACTTCGCCGGTAAGAAACGGCCCCTGGAGAGGCTCTGATGAGGTCGTGGTGCACAGGCTCTCCTGCAGCTACTGCTATGGCAGGACGTGTCCCACGAAAAACGAGTGCATGGACGTCTCGGTGGACGAGGTATTTGACGCAGTAATCCGGCGTCTGGGAAATCACTGATGGCACAGCGATCGCTTCTGTACGGCTTGTTGCTTGTGGCATTCTTCATCCCGGCGACATCACCTATGGCTGACAGTCCGTCGCCATTTACGGTCGGGGAACGGCTCGTCTACAAGGTCGAATGGGATCCTCCGTGGTACATGTTTTTTCTGCCTTCGATGGAAGCGGGGGAAGTCGAGGTCCTGCTTGCCGAAACGACTCGGCACAAGAACCGGAAGGCCCTGAAGATCATCTTCAAGGCCCGCTCCAGCGGCAGGCTGATGAGGATGGCGGGGATGAAGATCGATGACGAATTCGTGCTTTTGACCGACCCCGACACGTTCTGCACGATGACGGTTTCGGAAAAGATTCGCGAAGGGAAAAGGAAACGCCAGGTCGATGTCGAGTACATGCCCGAAACGCGGCAGTTGCACATCCGTGAAGTCGACGAGGCCCCGAACCCGCCGATCCTCAGGAGGGACGAAACGAAGGACAACATCCCGGCCTGCGTTCACGATCCTCTCTCGGCCGTCTACCTTTTCCGAAAAATGCACTTGGATATCAATCACAGCGAGATTTTCGTTGTTGCGAATGACGACAAGATCCAGGAAGTGCAGGTGACGGTCGAGAAGAAGGAAAACGTCAACGTCCCGCTCGGCAAAATGACGGCATGGAAGACCAATACGACGGCTCTGAAAGGCGGACTGTTCAGAGCGAAAGGTGACTTCAAGCTGTGGCTATCGGCAGATCACCGAAGACTCCCCGTCCAGTTCGAAGCCAAGGTGAATCTTGGACGCGTTGTCGGGAAAATCAAATCCGTGCAGTGAAGGTTGATGCGCCGGAGTCGTCCGTAAGCCGAATTCTGTTTCTCCACACAAAGTGAAGATGGCAATCATTCATCTGGTCCCGGGATCACTCCCGGGATCTAGCAGTCTACCCAAAAGCATCGGACGGGCCGTCCTTAGTCCCTTTCGGGACAGCTTTTCTATTTGACCTTGCTCCGTGTGGGGTTTACCCTGCCGCCGCTGTTACCAGCCGCGCGGTGCGCTCTTACCGCACCTTTTCACCCTTACCTCAAAGAGGCGGTGTATTTTCTGTGGCACTTTCCGTAGGGTCGCCCCTCCCTCGCGTTACGAGGCACACTGCCCTGTGGAGTTCGGACTTTCCTCGACCCGTGAAGGGCCGCGATTGCCTGTCCGGCTCCGGCGCATCCTGTATTGTATTTGGTATCGCCCCTCAGGTTCAAGGGGGAGGGGGGTCCCTTGAACCTGTATCTTGCTACAATTAAGCTAATTCGTGTGAGGCGGTGGACGGAAAAACTGAATTTCGACCGGCGTATCCTCGCCCGGCAGATGCGGACGTGGTTTCCCTCGATGTTCTGGATACTGCTGTTCGGGTACGCCGTCTGGCCGTGGATGCCGTGGCAGGCGAGACCGCCGGTCACCGTGACGTTCTACGGCTTCAGCATCCTGGAAGAGTCGATGAACGGCACTGTTTTTCCGGCTTTTCAGGACACATGGCGGGAGGCCAGCGGGGAACATGTAGAATTCATCAGTTCCTTTGCGGGTTCGGGGACAGTCACCAATCAGTTGATTATGGGTGTCCCGGCGCAGCTGGCGCTCCTTTCGTTGGAACTCGATGCGCAGCGCCTCGCAGACAAAGGGCTGGTTTCCAGGGAATCCTGGGAAAGCCTGCCTCATGGAGGAATCGTAAACCGCACCCCGATGGTGATTCTTGTCCGCAAGGGCAATCCGAAGAACATCCGGGACTTCTCTGATCTGGCGCGCCCGGGAATCAGGATAGTGCATCCTGATCCGTTGACATCGGGCGGAGCCGCCTGGGCCATCCTGGCCGAATACGGGGCGGGAATGCGCATGCATCCTGACCGGCCACATCAGGCCGGCCTCGAAACCCTCAAGGGTATATGGCGCAATGTTGTCGCCCAGGCACATTCGGCCCGCGCCGCCCGCATGCAGTTTGAAAATGGTTTCGGCGACGCACTCATTACATACGAGCAGGAACTTCTGTGGGACAGGATGCATGGACGGCTGGATTTTGAGATTGTCTACCCCCACAGCACGATCCTGACTGAACACGTCCTCGTGGTAGTCAGACGCAACATTCAGCCTGATCAAAGGAATATTGTGAACGCTTTCGTTGATTTTCTGTGGAGCGACAGGGCTCAGACCCTGTTCACCCGGACCGGATTTCGCAGCGTGAATGATCGCATAAACGAGTCGAACCCGGTCTTCGGACAAATCGCCGATCCGTTCACGGTCGCCGATCTGGGAGGCTGGGAGAAGGCGAAGCGTGAAATCGTGGACCATGTGTGGAAGGAACAGGTTCTGAAAGAACTGGGGCGCGGGAGATGATGAGAGGCACAACAGGAAGAAACATATCGGGCAGAAACGCGCTTCCACTGGGACTCCTGGTGCTGGTATTGATGCCTTTGCTCCTGATGCCCATCGCCGCCGTCTTCATCTTTGCCTTCCGCGGCGGGCCGGGAGCATTTCTGCGCGCGCTGTCTTCGCAGGATGCGCAGTTTGCGTTCCGTTTCAGCCTGCTCATCGCCTTTGCCACAGCGGCCATAAACGCGTTCGTCGGCACGTTCGCGGCGTATGTGCTGAGCAAGTACAGGTTTCCTGGAAAACGCTCCCTGACGATCATGGTGAACCTGCCGGTTGCGATTCCGACCGTAGTGATCGGGACATCTCTTCTGCTTCTGTGGGGACCGATCGGTTTATTGGGGCAGATGCTGCAGCCGCTGGGTCTGCAACCGATGTTCTCTCCGGTCGGAGTGCTCCTGGCACACCTGGTAGTGACGTTTCCATATATGCTCGGCACAATAAAACCTCTGCTCGACGAGCTGGAAAGCACCTACGAGGAGGCTGCATATACGATCGGCGCCAGCAGGTGGCAGACTTTCTTTCACATAATCCTGCCCGCCCTGCGCAAGGGACTTTTCACCGGAACGTTGCTCACATTCGCCCATTCGCTGGGGGAATTCGGCGCAACAGTCCTGGTGTCGGGAAACCTGCGACTCAGAACCCAAACGGCCCCCCTGTTTATCTTCGCGCAGTTCGAAGCAGGAAATATCGAGACGGCCAATGCAGTGGCGGCGGCCCTCGCCCTTCTGTCGTTCGTTCTCTTCTTCTTCCTCTTCCGCTACACGGGGGAGCGTGTTATCTGAACCCGCACGGAGCTGCTGATGTCCATCGTTCTAGACCGGCTGACGAAACTATTCGGAAACCATTCTGTGGTTGATCAGGTCTCGCTGGAACTGGCCAACGGCGAGTTCTTCGTTCTCCTCGGCTCGAGCGGCAGCGGCAAGAGCACGATTCTGCGGCTGATAGCGGGATTGCTTCAGCCGGACGAGGGACAGATCCTGCTGCACGGCCGAAACGTGACACATCTTCCTCCTCAGGAACGTGGAGCGGGCTTCGTATTTCAGAACTACTCCATCTTTCGTCACATGAACGTCGCGCAGAATGTGGAGTTCGGACTGAAGATCAGGAAGATATCCGTCGAGGAACGTGCGCGCAGGCGCGAACAGCTTCTGGACATGGTAGGGCTTGCCGGACTGGATCAACGGTATGCGGATCAGCTCTCGGGAGGGCAGCTGCAGCGGGTGGCCCTGGCCCGCGCGCTGGCTTACGAACCGAATGTCCTGCTGCTTGACGAACCTTTCGGGGCCCTCGATTCCCGAATCCGGACTCAGCTGCGCCGCAGCCTCAAAGAGGTGCAGCGCAGACTCAAGGTCACCACGATCCTAGTCACCCATGACCAGGAAGAGGCATTCGAACTTGCCGACCGTATCGGAGTCATCGACAGAGGCCGTATCCTGGAAACCGGCCGTCCCGAAGCTCTCTACTCGAGACCCCGATCTCTGTTTGTCGCAACATTCCTCGGGGCAGGCACAATTCTGGTTGGGAAAGCCGGATCCGGCCAGGCGCGCTTCGGCTCCCTTTCACTGCCGATACCCCCTGAATCGGCGCACAAAGACGGGGAGCGCGCACAGGTGCTTTTCCGGCCGGAGCAGGTGGTCATCAGCGAAGAGATGCCGGATTCCGGAATTCCGGTTGTAGGGCAAGGGAAGATCATATCGCGGATCTTTTCGGGCGCGTTTCAGCGGGTGCGTGTAAAGCTGCCGCACCTGCCGGAAACCCGGCAGGTTTCGCCAAGGGTGCCGTTTGGTGAAGAAGGGCTTCTGGTGGACGCAACCGTCCCGGCTGAAACGAGTCTCAACCGAGAGCGTGTCTGGGTTGGACTGCGCGCCTGGCACATACTGGAAGAGCCGCACCTGAGAATGCTCCTCTATGTCGGAAAGCAGGAACCGGAAGAAGCCGGAGCCTGCCTCGGATTCGCGCGCGATCTCTCCGGACGAATCAACGCGCAGGTTACCCTTTTGGGGGTAGCAGAAAACCGCGAATCCGCTGACGAGCTCGATAGACTTTTCAGCAAAGACGAGTTGGTGCAGAGTTTCGATCAGCCGGACATCCAGATCCGGACCGGAAATGCAACGGAACACTTGATCCGGATGCAGCAGGACGGCCTATACGACCTTCTGGTTCTGGATGCCGGAAGCTGCACCAATACCATGCTGATGGAACTGCTGGAGTGCTGCACTACCCCGTTGCTGGTGGCGAGGGAAAAGCGGAAGGAGCTGCAGCACATCCTGATCTGCACTGCGGCGGGGGAACCGGGCAAGAATGACGTGAGGGTGGGGGGGAGACTTGCGCGGCGGCTCAACGCCTCGGTGACACTGCTGCATATCACCGGAAACGGAGACCTGAGCAGCGTCGCGCGAGAGCATCTCGACAGGGCTTCCGCCACCCTGAGGGGACTGGATATCAGTGGAGCTGTCCGGATACGCCAGGCAGCCACACCGGCTGAGGGGATCGTAGCCGAAGCCGGTGAGGGAAAGCACGATCTGATCGTCGTCGGCGGGCACGGTCCTCGGGTGAGATCACTGTTCAAGTTCGATGACGTGACTTTCCAGGTACTGAATGGCGTCGATCGCTCCGTCCTCGTTGTCCCTGTCGAAGAGGAGTGACGACCCTCATTCAGGTAGTCTTGCTCTCGGCAGCTGCGGCCGGCTTGACCAGGCCCAGAATCTCGCGCAGTTTGGTGTTCAGCGTCTGGGTTATCTCGGGATGATCACGCAGGAACTGTTTTGCATTCTCGCGTCCCTGCCCGAGCCTTTCCCCTTTATACGAAAACCAGGCGCCGGCTTTTTCGACAAGTTTCCGCTCGACCGCCAGATCGAGAAGATCTCCCTCATAAGAGATGCCCTGGTTGTACATGATATCGAACTCGGCTTCTCTGAACGGTGGCGCAAGCTTGTTCTTCACGACCTTGACTCGTGTCCTGCTCCCGGCAACCACGTCGCCTTCCTTTATAGACCCGATCCTCCGGATGTCGACCCGGATTGAAGAGTAGAACTTCAGCGCGCGCCCGCCGGTAGTGGTCTCCGGGTTGCCGAACATGACGCCGATCTTCTCCCGTATCTGGTTGATGAAGATCATGCAGGTGTTTGACTTCGAGACAATCGCGGTGAGCTTCCTCAATGCCTGAGACATCAGGCGGGCCTGCAGTCCCGGGAGGGAGTCGCCCATCTCCCCTTCGAGTTCCGCCTTAGGCACCAGGGCGGCGACGGAATCGATGACCAGTATGTCGAGCGCCCCGCTGCGCACGAGCACCTCGGCAATTTCGAGCGCCTGTTCCCCGCTGTCGGGTTGCGACACGAGCAACTCATCCGTGTTGACTCCCAGCATTTTCGCATAGCTCGCATCCATGGCGTGTTCAGCATCGACAAACGCGGCGGCCCCTCCGTTCTTCTGCGCCTGCGCAATGGCGTGAAGAGCTATTGTGGTCTTGCCGCTCGACTCGGGACCGTAGATCTCGACCACACGCCCTTTGGGGAATCCTCCGACTCCAAGCGCCGCGTCAAATGAAATCGAACCGGTCGATATGGATTTGACACCCGTCGTATCGATCTTATCCCCCAGGCGCATGATCGAGCCCTTGCCGAACTGCTTCTCGATTTGAGTCAGCGCCATATCGATTGCTTTGTTCCTGTTGATCCGGTCGTCTGCCATTGCGCCCTTTCTTTCGTATCGGAGTGGATCTCCGGATTGCCGTCAATGTATATAATTGGAAAAACGGAGATTGAGTAACAATTTTCAGCGTTCTTTGAAAACATTATCCTACCATGACTCTGGATATCAGCGTAATCGAGATTCGCAGGATGCAGGGCCATGTTCTTCGATGATATGATGCGGCTTTTTTCAGTGGAAGGAGGCATTCTTGGCTGACGGGAATTTGCAGAAGTGGGCGTTGATACTCGGGGCTTCCAGCGGCTTCGGAGCCGCCGCCGGACTTGCTCTGGCGAGGCGAGGTTTCAATATCGCGGGGGTGCATCTCGACCGCAGGAGCACTGCCGCAAATGCAGACCGGGTAGTCTCCGAGATACGCAAGACGGGACGCCGGGCGCTGTTCTTCAACGTAAACGCGTCCGATCCCTCCCGCCGTGCGGAAGTGATTCAGGCCTGCCGGGAAGCGGACACCGGCGGGATACGCCTGCTCCTTCACTCGCTGGCATTCGGGACCCTGAAGCCCTATGTAGCCGACGGTGCAGACCGGATTAGACCCGCGGACATAAACATGACCCTGGACGTCATGGCGCACAGTTTGGTCTACTGGACTCAGGATCTTCTGGATGCGGAACTCCTGCCCACGGGATCTAAGGTTTTCGCCCTGACCAGCGCCGGAAGCCACAGGGTCTGGCCTTCCTATGGCGCCGTCTCGGCTGCAAAAGCGGCACTGGAATCGCATGTACGCCAGCTGGCGGTTGAACTCGCACCTTCCGGCATCTCGGTCAATGCCCTTCAGGCGGGAGTCACCGATACCCCTGCCGCAAGGAGAATCCCTGGAAGCGACGTGATGTTTGCCCGGGCAGTTGAATACAACCCCGGAAAACGCCTGACACAACCTGAAGACGTGGCAGAATTTCTCTCAGCCATGGCCATGTGCGACTCAACGTGGGTTACAGGAAACGTCATCAGAATCGACGGCGGAGAAGATCTGGTATGAACAGGAGGGAAGAATGAATCGCATTGTCGAGACGAAGGGAGCGCCGGCCCCGATCGGCCCGTATTCTCAGGCTGTGTGCTCCGGCGGCTTTGTCTTTGTCTCGGGTCAGATTCCTATGGACCCCGAGACGGGCCTGGTCGCGGAAGGCGGAATCGAGGTTCAGACCCGCCGGGTATTGCAGAACATTTCAGCCATACTCGATGCGGCGGGGAGCGGGCTGGCCAAAGTTGTCAAGACCACCGTCTATCTGGCGAACCTCGACGATTTTCCAGCCTTCAACAACGTTTACGGAGAATACTTCGGGGAGACAAGACCCGCCCGTGCAACCGTCCAGGTCGCACGGCTTCCCAAAGAGGCGTTGGTGGAGATAGAGGTAATCGCGACAGCCTAAACGGCTTTCTGGACCTTACCGGACCTGAGGCAGCGCGTGCATACCCGGACACGTTTCACCGTGCCCTTCTCTATGATTTTCACGCTCTGGAGGTTCGGATAGAATTTACGCGAACTGATGTTATGAGCGTGGGAGATTGTGTGACCAAATATCGGGCTCTTCGCACAAACGTAACACTGCATCGGCATAATGAATAACTCCCATCAAAGGCGCGAATATTATCAACCCGGCACCCTATAGTCAAGAATTCAGTGGGGTTGGTGGCTCGACTCCTCAGGGAATCCGGCTGACACGTTCGACCTCCTGAATGCCCCGTATCGCCTTCAGGCCCTGGATCACCTTCTGCAGGTGCTTTACATCCGATATGTCAACAGTGATTTCGACGACGCCTTTTCCCGATTCCGCATCACTTGAGGAGTGGGATTCGCGGATATTGGTCTTGAGGTTGGATATCGCGGATGTGATATCGGCCAGGATCCCCTGCCTGTCTTCGACCGAAATCGCAAGCCTGACACAAAAGCACTCCTCTCCGGGAACACTCACCCATTCGACATCTGTCAGCCTGTCAGAACCGAGAAAATTGACCAGGTTGGGACAGGAAGTCGTGTGGACCGAAATACCCTTCCCGCGTGTGATATAGCCGACGATATCGTCACCCCGTATCGGGTTGCAGCACTTCGCGCGGTAAACCAGGAGACCGTCCTGCCCTTTGATCGTGATCGCGGCATCGGCCTGCCCCAGCACCCTCCGAACCATGGCCGGGAGGGCGGATTGTCTGGGCTTCGCGTCCGACGGTGGGGTGAGGTCGGGAAAAAGCGGGGAAAGGATCTGACGTGGGGATATCTTGCCGAAACCTACAGCAGGGTAAATGTCTTCCAACTTCTGCAGCCCGCACTCCCCGACTACGTCTCCGAGTTCCTTCATGAGCAGGACCTTTTTCCAGCTCGTCTTGAACTTGCGCGACTCCTTCTCCATCAGCTTCCGGCCCAGTTCAGCGGCGTCCTCTTTTTCGCGCTGGTTGATCCAGTGCTTGATCTTGCCGCGCGCCCGGGCCGTCTTGACGAACGCGAGCCAGTCGCGGTTCGGAAAGGCGTCTTTGGCAGTCACGACTTCGACGATTTCCCCATTCCTGAGTTTGTGCCGCAGCGGCACTATGCGGGAATTCACCTTTGCAGCCACGCAGTGATGACCGATTTCCGTATGGATCGCATAGGCAAAATCCACGGGTGTGGCGTCACGAGGAAGAGTCACCACCTCGCCCTTCGGCGTGAAGCAGTAGACCTCATCCGGGTACAGATCGACCTTCAGGTTGCTTAAAAATTCCCTGGGATCGCTGACATCCCGCTGAGATTCAATGAGTTGACGCAGCCAGCGGAACTGCTCCTCCCCTTCGACGGTCCCCAGTTTCCCTTCTTTGTACTTCCAGTGAGCGGCTATTCCTTCTTCTGCTATCCGGTGCATCTCGTGTGTCCGTATCTGGATTTCGAAGGGCTGCCCGTTTTTCCCGATGACCGAGGTATGGAGTGACTGGTAGAGGTTCGGACGCGGGATGGCGATGTAGTCTTTGATTCGGCCGGGAACCGGCTTCCAGAGGTTGTGTAGTATCCCGAGAATCGTGTAACAGTTACTGACGCTGTCGGTGATCACCCTTATGGCAATGAAATCGAACACCTCGTCGATACTGATCCTTTGCCGCTTCATCTTGGTATAAACACCGTAGATGCGTTTGATGCGGCTTTCCAGCCTGGCCGGGATGTTGTGCTCGGCCAGTTCCCGGGCAATGCTTCGCTCCGCTTCCTGGATGAAGTCCTGGTTCACTGCACGGCGGGTTTCGATCTGGGCGACAGTGTTCTGGAATGCGACCGGATCCAGGAAACTGAATGCCAGATCCTCCAGTTCCCCACGTATTTTGGCCATCCCGAGGCGGTGAGCCAGGGGTGCGTAGATCTCGAGCGTTTCGAGCGAAATACGCTCTCTGCGGTCCGGAGACAGGTACTGCAGAGTGCGCATGTTGTGCAGCCTGTCCGCCAGTTTGACGAAAAGCACCCGAATATCGCTCACCATGGCCAGCAGCATCTTGCGAAAGTTTTCGGCCTGCTTCTGATGGCTGGAAGTAAGATAAACGTGGGCTATTTTCGTAACGCCGTCGACAAGCTGGTAGACTTCATCGCCGAACTGCCGCCTCACTTCCTCGGGCGGAATCAGGGTGTCTTCCAGCACGTCGTGGAGCAGCCCTGCGGTCACCGTCACCACATCCAGCTTCAGCTCGGCGAGAATGTTCGCAACCTCGAGCGGATGCGTAAGGTAGGGCTCCCCATTCATCCGCACCTGCCCCTTATGGTACTTGGCGGAGACGACGTACCCGCGCTGTATCAATTCAAGGGAGGCGTCGGGATGGTAGCGGCTGACTTTCTCTGCGAGGTCCTCGAAACGTATCATGTGATCCAGGCGCTTCCAGCGATTAGATGATTATAGAACATCGAGGTTCCTCAACAAAAGACACCTTTGATCGTAAGGCCGATTTTTCGATCACCCGTGGCCTACCCATTTCAGCCGCGCGAATGTTCGATCGCCAATCCGCCCTCGTGTTTGCGCCCTGCCGGGCGCACCAACAAAAAAAGGGGGCGAATTACCGCCCCCTTCAGAGTCACATCTCGTCAGACTTCAACCAGCGTAAAAACCCGGATTCGATTATGTTCCGCCGACTCCAAGTTTCTTCGGACGTTTAGCCTCTTCTTCCTGGGCTTTCAGCTTCAGGGCCAGAGCCTTTTGAGATACCAGGTCAGCCTGTCGGATGAGATCGGCCTTGACGTCTTCGTCTGTTTCAAATTTGGCCTTCTCCCTCCAGAGGAGGTTCTGATATTCCATGGCGTCGGAATGGTTAGGATCGATTTCCAGCGCTTTCGAAAGACAGGTGAGCCCCTCTTCGATACTCTTAAGAGCCTCTTCCGTCTCCTCCTGCGTCATCAGACTGACCATTTCACCCTGCACCCCGGTCTTCTCGAAGGTATCGTCAAAATCGATAACAGCGATACGGTAATACGCTTCCGCGTTGCTGCCGTCGACTTTAAGGATCCGGTTGCACCACTCCTTCGACTCAGGGTACTGCCTCATCTGATAGTACAGGCTGGCGATGCTGAGCATTGCGTTCTTGCAGTTCTCGCTCGAGAGATCCTTGCACTTGTCCACGATCTCCTTGAACGTCGAGATACTCTTCTGGCCCATCTCTTCGCTTTTCGGATCAGCCGAGCCGGGAATGAACTGAGAGAAATAGGTTGTCGCCAGATACATGCGAGCAGTCTCGAACTCCGGATCCAGTTCGATTGCCTTTTCGAAGTATTGTGCAGCCGCACTGTATTTTTGATCGGTAAACGCCTTCACACCCTTGTTGACGTTATCCCGCGCCCGGAGTTTCTGCATGAAACCGCAGCCGGACATGGGGAGCGCAGCTAGGATAATCAAGGCGGTTAGCCACTTGACATTCAGCCTCATTGTGGCCTCCATACTATTGGTTAACTGAACGCGAGTCCGGAGCTATTGGATTTCTTCCGTTAGCAGACCGATATCTCCCACTCCAGCCCCTTTGGCGATGTCGATGACTCGGACCACATCGCTATAGGGCAACTTTGCACTTGCGCTGACAAACATATTCTTGTTCGCCCGTTTGCTGTAGATCTCCTGAAGCTTTCCTCCGAGCTGGCTGATGGTCGTTTCCTCGTTATTGATGGCAATCCGGGCGGATTCGCCGATGGAAACGACGATCACATTAGGGTCGACTACTCCTTCTAATGAAGGATCCGCTGCCTGGGGCACCTTAATGTCCAAATCCAGAGGACGAATGGGAGTTATAACCATAAAGATGATGAGAAGCACCAGGAGAATATCAATATACGGCGTGATATTGATATCAGACTTCGGGCCTTTGCCACTACCAACACTCATTGACATAAGTGGTTCCCTTTCTTTCTCAGACAGCCAGGGTGTGCTTCGAGCCGCCCTGCGGGTGCATCATATTGCCGGGGGATGCGCGTTCGTACACCGTCTCGGCGCATCCCGGCAAATCGGGACAAGCGCCCGGTCTTGATCGAGTTCCGCCCCGCCATGGCGATACGTCCTGAACTGCCGACATAGTAAACACCTCTGACTCAGATCAGAGGTGTCTGCTATCTACTCTTCCTTCTCGGCCATCAAGCCGATGCGCTCAACTCCCGCTCTGCGGCAGTTGTTGACAACTTCAACCACGCGGCCATACGACAAGGCCTGATCGGCCTTCAGGAACATCTCCCGGCCTATCTCCCCGCCCGAGAACTGCTTCACCAATGTCTCGTACAGTTCGTTGTCCGTGATCGGAGTCTTCTTCCAGTAGAGCCTTCCTTCGCGGTTGAGAGCCACAACGATCGCCGTGTTCTTTTCGGCTTCCGGCGCCTCGAGGGGGTTCTTCGCCTTCGGAAGGTTGACTGTGATGCCGCTCTGCAGAAGAGGAGTCGTGATCATAAAGATGATCAGCAGCACGAGCATGATATCCGCCATCGGAGTGACGTTGATATCCGCAGAGACGCTGCCGCTTATGCTTCTCCGTCTAGCCACGAGTCTCACTCCGTCTCTTCAGGAAATAGTCGATCAGTTCCGAGGATGAGTTGTCCATCTCGACCGTAAACGTTTCGACCCTGTTGGTGAATGCGTTGTATGCCCAAACAGCAGGAACCGCGACAAACAGACCGAACGCAGTGGTAACCAGCGCTTCTGCAATACCACCCGCGACGGCGGCGATACCCGCGGTCTCTTCAGTCTTCATCCCGGTGAATGCGTTGATAATACCGATGGTCGTACCGAACAGTCCGACAAACGGAGCGGTCGATCCGATCGTCGCCAGCCCGCCGAGACCCCGCTTGAAGTCTTCAATCACGATTGCAGTCGCCCTTTCAAGCGCCCGCTTCGAAGCTTCAATGCTCTCGCCGGGAATATCTTTGCTCTTTGCGTGGGCCTGGAGTTCATGCAGACCGGACACAAGGACTTTCGCCAGATGGCTCTTGTTGTACTGTTCGCCCAGGGCGATCGCTTCGTCGATCTTTCCATCTTTCAAACATTCGGCCACAGCAGGGGTGAAAAGCCGTGACTGTTTGCGCGCATTGCGATAGGTGAGCCACCTTTCGATCATCACGCTGATAGAGTAGGCCGACAGGAGAAGAAGGATGATAACCACACCCTTCGCAATCCAGCCCATTGCATTCCATAATTCAAGGATATTCATTTGTCCCATCGAATTTCTAACCTCCGATTTAATTTGGGAAACTATTTCAAGTTGAAAATAACAGTCACGGTGGCGATTACTGGAACCGGCTCTCCGTTCAACGTAGTCGGAGAGTATTTCCACTGCTTCACGGCAGCTGTTGCCGCATCGTTCAACAACGGATGACCACGGGTGACCCGCACATCTGTCACGTTGCCTTCTTCGTCGACAGTCACCACAAGGATGACGACGCCGGAAACGCGTGCGCGCTTCGCCAATTCAGGATAGACAGGCTCGACTTTCCTGATCAGTTTTGATTCCTGGACGTTGCCGCCGACTCTGAGCGCTTCGCGCTTCACCGGCTTCGGTGGCGGCGGCGGCGCCACCGGCGCAACGCTCGACAGCAGGTTCCCTAACCCTCCTCCAGGTATTCCGCCGGCAACTCCACCTTGGACTCCGCCGGGAATCCCTCCTACAATGTTGCTCACTCCGATAACCGGAGCATCGTCCATTGGAGGCGGAATTTCTTTAGGAATTTCTGTAGGAGCAATGAACTGGGTGGGATCAACGACCGCGGTCCTGGTCACTTTCGGCTGAACATTGGTCGGTGGCGGTGGCGGCGGCGGCGGCGGTGGTGGCGGCGGCGGCGGCGCTATCAGGAACGTCAGTAACTCCCCTTCCGGCAATTCGACAAAAAACCAGAGCGGGACGATCACCATGGTGATGATCAAAGCGAAATGAACGACGATCGACATTACCATCGTCGCAAGTCGCTTGCCGGTATCCCCTTTGCTTATGATTTGTGCGTCTTCAAACATGTGTCCCCCTCGTAAACTGCCCGTGGGCCTTAGCAGTGGGCTGGGCTTTGCTGCGGTGAATTCGAGGCCCCGATCTTAATATCGCGTCAGAAAAACTGTCAAGACTTTTTTCGCCCGTATTTTTTTGATTTTCAATCCCTTTTGGCAATCCACACGCGATAACGGGCATAGTGTCAGGTTAGGCAGCTCTTCGCTTCGTTTTCTGCCCTACCGAGCGGTACCACCACTCCACGATAGGGGATGCAATTCCTATCGACGAGTAAGTGCCGATCAGGATACCAACAGTCAAAGCGAATGCAAAGCCATTCAGAACCTCACCGCCAAAAAGCAGAATGACCAGAACAGCAAGAAAGGTCATGCTGCCGGTCATTATGGTCCTGGCGAGAGTCTGGTTAATACTGAGGTTGAGTATCTTGTAAAAAGACTCTTTACGCATGAAGCGCAGGTTCTCTCTGACCCTGTCGAAAATCACGATCTTGTCATTGATCGAATATCCTATCAGGGTGAGAAAAGCCGCAATCACCGTCAAAGACACCTCTTTGGTTGTAAGCGCAAACAACGCGGCCGTAACCACCACATCATGCAGAAGCGCGATTACGGCGACCACTCCGTATACAGGCTTGAACCGGAAGCCGACATACACCAGCATGCCCAGAAACGAAAGGCCAATCGCCCACTGTGCCCTCCTGCGGAGGTCGGCTCCAACCACGGCCCCCACTCTGTCGAGCTTCTTGATGGCGAAAGAACCGGCATAGAAGCCGTTCTTCAGGCTGTCGACCACAGTCTGCGAGACTCCGGACGCATTCCTGAGATCGTCCAGCGAATTCACGATCCCGGCTCCTTTGACATTCCTGTAGTCAAGCAGTGACTGCGCGACCGTCCTGTAGTGGGTCTCCATTTCAGAAAACGTCTTGTTCTGGGCTTTCAGATTGTCGGGATCGGAGTTAATGAGATAAGTGTAGAGTGCATCCGAACCCACATTATTGAAGTCGATCTTGCTTGTGTCGGCATGCTCCGGATCGAACGCCTGCCGCAGCGCATCCGTCATTTCCCTGCGGCCCGCTTCCAGATCCTGCCCTTCAAAGGCGGTCTGCATGCGCACCTGGATTTCGTTCTCATCCGCGCGGCCGTACCGTTGAATCAGAGGAGCCGAAACGGCCTCTGTCTTCAGTGACTCGCGCAGGACATCCAGGTCCGGAGCTTCCTTGAATTTGACCTGAATGATGGTACCCCCCGTGAAATCAACCCCGAAAGAGAAGCCACCATGCAGGACATAACCGGCAACTCCCAGCAATATCAGAAACAAAGAGGTGCCGACGAACAGCCATTTCTTGCTCAACCAGTCGACTGAGACATTTTTTAGAATTTCCACGAACAATCTCCCGGATGGGCTTACCGGAACTTCCGAATACTTTTGACCCCGTCCAGTGCCCTTAGGTTCCACCTAAATTGATAAAGTTTCGACTTTGCGCTGCCCGAGCATCAACTCAAACAGGCGATGTGAGAAATAAGTTGCCGTAAACACGTTCGCAATCAATCCCACCGCAAGCGTCACAGCGAATCCGCGAATCGGGCCGGTGCCGAACTGAAAGAGGCAGGCAGCGGCAATAAAGGTGGTGATGTTGGAGTCGAGAATCGCCCCGAGCACCTTGGTGAAGCCGTTGTCGACGGCCGCCCTTACAGTCTTGCCGGCGCGCAGCTCCTCGCGGATTCTCTCGAAGATCAGGATATTCGCGTCGACCGCCATCCCGATCGTCAATATTATTCCCGCGATTCCCGGCAGCGTCAGGGTGGCGCCCACTGCGCCCATGAATCCAAGCAGAATCAAAAGGTTCGCTATCAGACACCAGATGGCATTCAGTCCCGAAAGCCTGTAGTACGCGAGCATCCCTACCACGACTATGCTGAAGCCGATAAGCGAGGCAAGAATGCCTGATCTGATGGAATCGGCTCCAAGCGACGCGCCGACTGTCCGTTCTTCCAGGACGTTGAGCGAAGCCGGCAGCGC
>JAAYAM010000014.1 GCA_012719355.1 Acidobacteriota bacterium | reverse complement strand
TTTCTCGAGCAGCCTTGCCTGGGATAAGAAACCGGTGGATTTGAACCAGATCGTCCAGCGGGCGGCCGACACTCTGGCGGCAGCCGGATCTGATCATGTGAAGCTCGAACTGCAGAGTCTGCCTCCCATCATTGCGGATCCGGAGGAGATAGGACGGGTGGTGCAGAACCTCCTGGTCAATGCGCTCGAGGCCATCGGAGAAGACGGCGGCATAATCATCCGCACAGGAAGCAACAGCGATCACGTAGAGGTTTCTGTGGAAGATAACGGCAAGGGCATGAGCCGGGAATTCATGGAAAAAGAGCTGTTCCAGCCTTTCCACACCACAAAGAGTGGCGGTCTGGGGATAGGGCTATTCCAGTCGAAAAAGATAATGGAGGCCCACAAAGGGACTATACTCGTGACAAGCGAGGAAGGAAAAGGGACTATCATCACACTTCGATTTACGCCGGAGAGCGCCCGAAAAGCCCAGGCTGCGGAATGAGCCGGCGGGAATGCCTATGTACCGCCCAACGCTTCTTTAAGGATGGCCAAAAAGCTGCCGATATTTCTACTGGTAGGCAACGGTTAATGAAACCGGCAATTTCGAAAGATGGCGGGACGAGAGATGGTTGTATAATGGGGCGCACACCGAGCACATTTACGACGTATGAAAAATGAACAAGATACTCATTGTTGACGACGACGAACAGATAAGAAAGCAGATCAAATGGGCCCTGTCCGACGATTTCTCGGTCTTTTCCGCGGGCGACAGGAGTACCGCCCTCGAAATCTTCCGGGAAGAACAGATCCCTGTCGTCCTGCTTGATCTGGGGCTGCCGCCGCATCCAAGGGACGCGGTCGAAGGATTGCAGGCACTCGACGAGATGATTGAACTCGATCCGCTGGCCAAGATCATCATCGTCTCGGGCAATTCGGAAAGACAGAATGCGCTTGCCGCTATCGACAAGGGCGCACACGACATCTTCCCGAAACCGGTCGATCTGGACGAACTCAAGGTCGTGCTGCACCGGGTCTACCGGCGGCTGGAACTCGAAAAGGAGAGCATAGAAGAACGTACCCTGGCTCAGCGGGTTTCCTTCGAAGAGATCATCGGAACCAGCCCGCAGATGCAGGAGGTCTTTGCTACGGTGCGGAAGGTGGCCGGGACAGATATACCCGTCCTGATCACCGGCGAGAGTGGAACCGGGAAAGAACTGATCGCGAACGCTATCCATAACCTGAGCGAGCGCAAGAACGGCCCGTTCATAGCAATCAACTGCGGCGCCATCCCTGAGACGCTGCTCGAAAGCGAACTCTTCGGGCACGAAAAAGGATCGTTTACCGGGGCGACCACCCAGCGCAAAGGCAAACTCGAGTATGCCCACGAGGGGACTCTTTTCCTCGATGAAATTGGCGACCTGCTCCCGGAACTTCAGGTCAAGATGCTGCGCTTCCTCCAGGAAAAGGTGATCGAACGTATTGGGGGGAGACAACCGATCCCTGTCAATATACGGGTGATCGCCGCGACGAACCAGAACCTGGACGACGAGGTAAAGGCCAACCGGTTCCGCGAGGATCTGTACTTTCGGCTGGCGGTCGTGAAGGTCTCACTGCCTCCTCTTCGGGAGAGGGAAAATGATGTCGTTCAACTGGCGGAACATCTGGTCCTGGCGTTCTCAAAGGAACTCAAGAGGCCGCCGAAGAAGTTTTCAAAGCAGGCGATCGAGGCGATACGCAGACACGACTGGCCCGGAAACGTGCGGGAACTGCAGAACAGGGTCAAGCGGGCGCTCGTGCTCACCGATGGGCCGACCATAGGACCGGCTGCACTGGAACTGCAGGAAGCAAACGGAAGTGCAGGCGCGCCGGCGGCAACCCTGAAAGAGGCCAGAGAGGCGCTCGAGCGGGAACTTCTGTCGAATTCTTTGCGCGATAACAACGGCAACATATCGAAAACAGCGAAGGCGCTGGGAATAAGCAGGCCGACCCTGTACGACCTGATGGCAAGATATGGGCTTTAGCCACAGACTGCAGACTTCACAAATGGACAAGAAAACGATAGCGGCACTGGTAGTGCTGGCGGTGAGTTTCTGGTATCTCTACCAGAATGTCATTGCCAAGTTGGTGAATGACTGGTCGGTGGACGATAATTACTCTCATGGTTTCCTAATCATTCCGATTGCACTCTTCTTTGTGTGGGAACGCCGGAACAAGTTGAAGCAGGCCGAGCGGATGCCCAGTTACATGGGACTGGTTGTCGTGATAGGAAGTATGGCCATGCTTCTGGCGGGAATTCTGGGATCCGAACTCTTTCTCACGCGAGTCTCGATCATCGGGACGATTGCCGGTGCGGTGTTGTTTCTCTGCGGCTGGAATCATCTCAGGATCCTGATGCTTCCGATCGCCTTTCTCATCCTGATGATTCCCATACCCGCGATCATTTTCAATCAGGTCGCCTTCCCCCTTCAGCTCCTTGCATCGCGATTCGGCGAGATGTCGCTTATGGCATGCCAGGTTCCGGTGCTGCGCGAAGGAAACGTCATTAACCTTGCAAACACGAGCCTGGAAGTCGCCGAAGCCTGCAGCGGCATACGGTCGCTGATTTCGCTCCTGACGCTGGGAATTGTGTATGGTTATTTTACCGACTCGCGCCTGTGGGTGAGGCTGGTGTTGACCATCGGCACGATTCCGATTGCAATCGCGGCGAACGGAATTCGAGTGGCAGGCACCGGGATTGCCGCGCACTACTACGGCGCAGAAGCGGCACAAGGATTCTTTCACAGTTTTTCGGGATGGATCATTTTCATAGCTGCTTTCATTATGATGTTCGCACTCTACAGGATTATCGCACTGGTGGCTCCGGCCCCAGGTGCAGCACGGAAAGAATTGACGGAAGAGGTCGAACTGACAACCGGGTAGGCCATGAAAAAAAGAATAATCATCCTCAGCGTGACATTACTGGCAGCTGCCGCAGTGATCGCAAGGGCTTCTCGACCCGAGGTCGTTCCTCTTCGGGCATCATTATCGAACCTTCCCATGCAGGTTGGTGAATGGGAGGGGAGAGAGGCGCCCGAAATGCAGGAACAGGTGCTGCAAGTCCTCGGTGTGGATGACTACATCTACCGCATTTACTACACACAGGAGTTGTATCCGGCCAGTCTGTATGTCGGCTACTATGAAAGCCAGCGGCAGGGGGATACGATCCATTCTCCCATGAATTGCCTTCCGGGCGCCGGATGGAATCCGGCGGAAAACGACCGGATTGTTGTTCCGATTGAAGGCCGGTCGCCGATCGAGATAAACCGGATCGTGATTCAAAAAGGGACGGACAGACGCCTGGTGCTCTATTGGTATCAGAGCCATGGGCGCGTCATCGCCAGCGAGTATTGGGGAAAAATCTATACGGTATTGGATGCCCTCCGGACAAACCGCACCGACGCGGCCCTCGTGCGGGTAATCCTGCCTATCATGGGAATGGATTCAGAGGCCACCCGGACGTCAGAAGCGCTTGGGGTCGGTTTTGTGCAACAGCTGTTCCCGTTGTTGACGGAGTTCCTTCCGAACTAGGAGCCAGGCTGCATTTCGGTCGTCCCTAGCGGGACGCAGATCGTGGTTCTTTGTTCCTACACCCCGGTAATACTCCGTGCACCAATCCCCCGGTCATCCCATCGTGGAAAGCCTTCCATACTA
>JAAYAM010000178.1 GCA_012719355.1 Acidobacteriota bacterium | reverse complement strand
CCCTGCCCTCCCATGGGTGCGGTGATAACCGGCATGGAAAGGCGCGAACCAAGAATGGTCGTGGTCATATCGGGCGCCTTGACCCCCGCAAGATAATCCGGCTCGATCACCCAGGCATTGAAAGCCGACTCGTTCTCACGCATCGTCCATTCATCACCGGCGCCTCCCGCTATGTAGGCGAAGCTGTACGGGGGCAGCACCTTCTGAGCTTCGGACCCCAGATCCCGCAGGTTTATGACCCGGATCGCCGCCTCTTTCGTCAGTGCCTTGTACGCTGAGATATCTGACGAACCGGTCTGGGTATGGGGAGCGCTTTCAAGATCCTGTGCTTCACCAGGGTGGACGGCTGCGATCGCAGCCGCGACTCCCGCACCCGAAAGCAGCAGGTCTCGTCGATTCATGGCCATGACATAGCTCCTTTCGCTGTGGACGACATAATACCCCGATATGCGCCCTCGGCCGGCGACGAAAACGCCCACGAAAAAAAAGGGCGGGAAAATGGGTGTCCAGGTTTAGAATCGCGAAAACGGTATCGACCATGACTTGGGAGCAGCCTTCATTTGCCTGACTGATCAGGATGAGGAGCCTGTATGTGGAAAAAAGACAACTACGACGTGATTGTCATCGGCGGCGGAACTTCAGGGGTAGCCGCTGCCATTGCGGCCGCACGGACGGGAGCCGACACTCTCGTGATAGAGCGGCTGGGAACACTGGGCGGGCAGATGAATGTCTCGGGACCTCCCGGCTTTGCCTACGCCAATCTCTACAACGAGCGGCACGAGCGCATAATCGGCGGCATCATCACGGAAACCCATGAGCGGCTCCTCGAGGCGGGGCACGCACTTCCTCACCTGGAGCCTGATTTCCGGGGCTGGTACACCTTCGCCTACGTCGATCCCGACTGGTGGGGGCTGCTGATGTTCGAGATGATGCAGGAGAATCACGTAGACCTGCTTCTCCATACGCTCGCCGTCGATGTGGTGAAGGACGGCAGCACGGTGACCGGGGTAGTAGTCGAGCACGTCTCCGGCCGCCAGACCCTGCACGCGAAGGTGTTCATCGATTGCACGGGAGAAGGAGAGATCGCCGCACGGGCAGGCGCCCCCTTTGAAGTTCTTCCCAAAGAGCAGATGGAACCGCATTCGCTCGCGTTCACCGCGGACGGCGTCGACTGGGATAAGGTGCTCCGGTACGTCAAAGACAATCCCCAGGAATTCGAATTCGAGCGCTTCCTGGCAAACAGTCAGCACCAGTGGACCTACGAAGAACTGATCGAGCGGATCAGAAAAGTCGACAGCATCGTCGAGTTCGGCGAAATCATGGGATACCGCAGCATCAAGATGAAAGGACTCGAAACCGGCGAGTGGCATGGCTTCAGCGGCATCGGCTTCTTCCTGATCCCGCGCGAAGGCGGAGTGATCCAGGCGCATTTTCAGCACTCCTCGCAGATCGGGAACTGCGACGCAACCAACGTCGAAGATCTGACCTATGCCGAAATCGAATGCCGTCGGCAGGTGGTGATCGCATGGAAATTCATCAAGAAATACCTCCCCGGCTTCGAGCGCGCCTACATTACCAGGATCTGCCCCGAGCTGCGCATCCGTGAGGGGCGGCGCATCATGGGCGATTATGTCCTGCAGGCTGAGGACGTCGTCGAGGAACGCAAGTTCCCCGACGTGATCGGCAAGAGCGCCTTTCCAGCCGGCGCCGTCCATGTCGTCGGCCCTGGAACCCTGGAATCGATGGTGCCTCCGATGCTTCTCAAGAGCGGCGGCTCTCACGACATTCCATACCGCTGTCTCGTCCCGCGGGAGATCGAAAACCTCCTGGTTGCCGGCAAGGCGATATCGACGGCGCGGGCCGTCTATCAGCGCTTCCTGATGCAGACGATGGTGACCGGACAGGCTGCGGGCGTCGCCGCCGCTCTCGCGGCAAGGGATGGAATCACGCCCAGACAGCTCGAAGCCGACGTCTCTGAACTCCAGCGCATCCTCGTGGCACAAGGGGCGATTCTGACCGGGACTCACTGATATGACAGGCGCCTGGCACCGCTGCCGGTCGCCTTTCGCAAATGAATGGAGCAGTAATGTCCGACCAAGCGCGCAGCAACGTCATCAATGTTGGAGAAACCATCGATCATTCCCGCCTGAATAAAGCCTCGATCAAGGTGATCCTTCTGTGCGGCTTTATCATGCTGATGGACGGTTACGATTTTGGAATCATGTCTGTCGCCGCCCCATCCATCATGAAGGAGTGGGACCTGAGCACGGCGGCCTTCGGCGGGGTATTCTCGGCCGTGTTTGTGGGTTATCTGTTCGGCGCCCTCCTGTTCGGCGCTCTTTCAGATTCCATCGGCAGAAAGAAGACCCTTATTCTCGGCGCCTGGATATTCTCGATAGGAACTTTGCTCGTCTATTTCTCCCACTCGCTTACGACTCTCATTCCGCTGCGTGTATTTGCCGGCATCGGGATCGGCGGCGCGGTTCCCTGCGCGATCACCCTGACCAGCGAGTATTCGCCGGCGAAAGGCCGTGGCAAGTACGTATCGGTCATGTATTCAGGGTTTCTGATAGGAAACGTTCTGGCGAAGTATCTGGCCGGGTACATGCTGGCACAGGAGAGCATAGGGTGGCGCCCGCTGTTCCTCGTCGGGTTCTTCGCCCCGGTGGCAGCGATAATCATCCTGGCTTACAAGCTCCCCGAGTCCGCCAGGTGGCTTGCAGCCCGGTACAAGACTGTGGCACAGAAAGAAGCGCTTGTCCGGATCATGAAGGAGGTGCGGCCCGACAGCGACATCACGCCGGAGACGGAGTTCATCTCGGGCGAATCCAGGAAAGAAAAGGCTTCCATGCAAGCCCTCTTCCGCGGCAAGCTCTCGTGGGTGACGCCGACGGTGTGGGCTTACTATCTTGTCAGCTCCATAGCGGTATTCTCTTTCAGCAACTGGGGGCCTCAGCTTCTGGTCATGAAGGGTTTCACCGCGTCCATGGCGGCATACATCGTCGGATCGAACGACATCCTCATCACGATCGGCTGCCTGCTCAGCGGTTTCTATTTCGACAGGTTCGGCTTCAGATCGGGAGCGCTCCTGCACCTCATTGCCGCAGCCGGTGTGTCGTTCATGGGCGGACTTGCGCCGCTCGGCTTCGTGATCCTGCTTTTCGCCACCGGCTTCTTCATCAACTTCGCGCACATGGATGTGACGATACTCGCACCGATAGTGTACCCGCCGGCCTGCAGGAACCGAGGTGCGGGAACCGCGATAGCGGTGGGAAGAATCGGCGCCATTCTCGGCCCTTCGATTCTGGGGATTCTGCTGGCGACTCAATGGCCGCTCGGCAAACTCCTGGCTCTCGTGTCGATTCCGCTCGTGCTCGCGGCCCTCTTCTGCTACCTGGCCGGGCGTGCCTACGACTTTTATTTAGCCCCGCTCTATGCGGGCAAGATCCGCGAGAAAGAAAAGTAGGCCGAGCCGTAGATTGGCGGTGTTATTCGCCGCACGCTATGCGGACAGGACAAGGCACGCATATTCGAACCGCTGGCGGAAATCCTCTACAAACAAGGACGTCTGACGGGCCATATGGCAGCCCTCGGCTTTGAATTTCTCCAGGAGGCTGTCTTGTAGACATCCTCAAAGCAGCGAGTTCGAGGATGAGGTTCTCGACAAAGCACAGGTACGGTCATCGGTTGCGATTCTTTTGTTCGATTACTACCTATGGTGTATCCTTTTGACGCAAATACCGTGTCGATGTGCAACAGTCGAAGCTGACCCGCGTCGATACGATTCTTCAAAGAGCAGGCCGCTCGTTGCCCTATGTCCGGTTTTGATATACTGGACGAGATTGCGAACGTTGAAACCATCGCGATCGGCAAACGTATCCGGGAACCTCCCCGGCTCGAAAAACAGTATGGTGCCGGTCGATGGCGCAAGATGAAGGGCGAAGCCCGAATCCGCCTCAGAAGTGGGCGTGTTGTCAAAGCTGAACTTCATTGGTATGAAGCCCATGGCATCGGACGGAAAGAATTTAAGAGAAAACGCTATGTCGAATAGATAAGCCTATGAGCATCACGAAGAAGAGCGAACCTGGATTTGCTGTTTGCCTCAAAAATGAAGGCTATGCCGCATCTCTGGAACGCCACAAGATTTATCGCGTGCTACCGGATCCGGAAGCTGAAAAGGACGGCGACATCAGGATCATTGATGAGAGCAGCGAGGATTATCTCTATCCGAAAGACTGGTTCGTCCTGATCACCCTTCCCGAGGCTGTCCAAGCTTCGTTGCTTAGAACCGCCTGACCCTGTCAGGTCAGGCGCCCGGCGACGGCAAACGTCTGAAACAACGATGTGCCTGGTGATTGCGGCTGTTCGGGCTCCGGGTAGCTTCTCTCATGGAAGGACCCTGACGCCCAGAACGATGCCACGCTTGAGCTGCAGTCTATCGTCAATCTTTTCCATGACACCGCATAGCAGCGCCTTCACAACGGGGTAGGCGTCCTTATTACGCAGTTCCATGTCCTTCAAGTGTTCCGGCCTGAAGTGGGAAACCGGGAGCCAGGTTCCCCCGTAACCCGACAGTATCCCGGCAAGGACTCTTTGCCGCTCAACCGTAAGCTTCCTGGGAGGTTCATTGCGCCAGTACTCCATCAGCCTGATAAGAATCTCCTCCGACGACAAAGGTGTTGTCGCGACCTTTCGCCGGACCGATGCCCCGGCCGTCGCTCCCTTCGTCGCTGATGCCTTTCCGCTCTTCACAGCATTTCGACCCCATTGATACAGCGTGTGATCTAATTCAAATGCGTGTATACCCAGCTTGTCCGCAAGCAACCATCCGAGAATAAAGGCACCGCGCTGCTTAAGTTATGTGTCTACACCAGCCAGTTCTGGAAGCTGACGCAGGAAGTGGAAGTCCGGCTTAACGAAGACGTGGAAGCCAATGTTTTTCATGAAATCAGCGCTCAGCCCTTCTCCCATATGACAAATCTTCGCGGTAAAATCGCGAAGCATCTCCCATGCATTCTTTGGGCTCGTCAGACGCGACTCGATATCCGAATAGTACTGCGCAAGACCATTCTTGGATCGTCTTTCTATTACACTGGCACCGTCGTGGAGTACTCTCAGTATTCTCGGATCGGCCTCTCTGCTGCCGCTGAGCATGGCGTGAGTAAGGCCATCTCTCTTTGCCAAATCGAGAGCAAGCTCTCTGATAGTTGACGGCCGCCAGTAATCATCATTGCGGAATCGTTCCTCCGAAAACTCGCAGGCTAATGCCTCTGCGATACTCGATGCGATCGGTACCGCCCCGATGTGCGACTTTAAGCGATCTCGGAGGACATGGTAAGCGCATGCGCTCGACGCGAAGTTCTTCATGACTTCTTCGATCGTGGCGGGGTGGGTCGGCAACTGCTTGTCACGCAGAAAGCGAAGGATGTTTTCCTGGTCTGCTTTGTCTCGTATCTGGTCATCTCCGCTAACTCCACCAGCTTTCTCTG
>JAAYAM010000177.1 GCA_012719355.1 Acidobacteriota bacterium | reverse complement strand
TCAATCGTCATTTTTCCACCCAGCATGCCGAGGCGTTCATTGATGTAGAAGAGTCCGAACCCTCCTGTTCTGCCGCCGGCATACCTCAACTGCGTTCTGTCGAACCCGGCACCCTTGTCCTCCACTACAATCCGGATATGGTCTTTGTGCTCGGTCACTTCCACGCACGCCGATCGTACAGTCGCATGCTTGATGACATTGAAGAGAAGTTCCCTGATGGTGAGAAAGAGGAAGACCGTCATGTCGAACTGGAGCGGACGAAGGTTTTTGGCTGCCTTGAAATCTACATCAAGATTGTGCTCGTGGCTCATCCATGCGACCAGCCACTGCAACGCCGGGATCAGGCCGCTCTGGTACAGGATCGGAGGACTCAACTCGGCAGTCAGAGAGCGTGAGGTCTTGATGGCCTCGTCGATAATCCTGACCACTTCGGAAGCGAGACGGCCGGCATCTTCATTTCGTTTAATCGATTCGAGGCGGTATTTTGCTCCAACCAGGATCTGTTGCAACCCGTCGTGCAGAATCTGCGCCAGACGGCGGCGTTCCCGTTGTTCCGCGCCGGTCAATTCGGCCGCCAGTTCCCGCAGCCGCTCGGTTCGCTGCTGCAGGGCTTCTTCCGCCGCTCTTCTGAGGATGACCTCGTCCTGCAGGGTTGCGACCGTATGCGACAGCTCTTCCGTGCGCTCCCTGACTCGCGCCTCCAATTCCTCCTTGGCCCTTTGCATCAGCTCTTCACTCCGCTTCCGCTCGGTCGTATCATACAGCCAGCAGACGAGCCCTATCACACTTCCCGCCTTGTCCTTGACCGGCGAGAGCAGCAAGTCCCAGTACGTAATGCCCAGTTCGGGATGCCCGGGATATTCGAACGGCTTATCAACATAGGAAACCGGTTCTCCCGTGTCACGAACACGTCGGAATATCTCCTCGTTCTCGGCATTTGGAAACAACGCGAAGTGATTTTTCCCGATCAACTCGGAGGGTGCGTACCCGGCGGTTCGGGCATAGGTTTCATTCACAAGCACGAAATTGAAGTTCGGATCAAGATAAACGAGATGGGAGTTCTTCGCACCATTCATTATCGCCTGGAGCACTTCCCGCTCCCGGGCCAGTGCCTCCCTGGCTGCCCTGCCGGCCCTTATCTCTTCGCTGAAAATAATGATTCCACCTACCTGACCCAGTCCCGAGTGCCAGGGACGCGTCTCCCAGCGCCACCATCGCTTCCTGCCGGCCGGATCGATGGAGTGCTCTTCTTCCTCCTTCGCGACACCGCCCGAAAGACAATGCTGATGGATCTGCTTCCAGTGCTCCGGGATCTGATCAGCCGTCTCGTAGAGATTCAGACCCACAAACGGTTTTCCGGCAAGATTGTGGTCCTCGAGCCAGCGTCGGCTGGCGGCAAGATAGCACATGTTCCTGTCAAACATGGCGATGTTTGTCGGGGCATGCTCTATGGAGAGGTGCAGCTGTTCCTCACTCTTGTACAGCTCTTCTTCGGCACGGCGGCACCTGAGGGCCAGACCGATCTGCCCTGCAAGACACTCGAACAACTGGATCATCTGCAGATCAAGCCCCCCTGCCTTTGAATCATGCAGCTGCAGCAGCCCGAGTATTTCCCTCCCCGATCGGATCGGGATAAGAGCCATCGACTGGTAGCCGGAACTGCGGCAGGTATCGCGCGGACAGGTACGAGGGTCTCGACCTGGTTGGAAAAGCTCTGGGAAATGGTTTGTCCAGAAACTGCCGCCTTCCGTGAAGTAGGGAAGTTCCGGGTAGGCTTGCCCTCCCAGCACCATGCCGCACGTGCATGCCAGAACAGGAGTCCCGTTTCCGTTACGGATGACGGTACCGTCCGCGCGCCTTGCACACAGCGGAGTGTCGGCATGCACGAATTCATCGGGAAAGCCTCTGTGGACGCAATACGGAAAATCATCGTCCTTCCGCATACGCAATCCTACGGCTTCGAAACCGATTGCTTCGCGAATAAGGTCAACCACTCTTCCGAGAGTCGATCCGATTTCGTCATTGCATCGACTAAGAGCGCCCGCGATACCCAGGCTCAACTGCAACCGAGATTCGGCATCAATGCGCCCTGTTGAAGACTCCGAGACTCCGCCTGAATTATTCATATCGGCAGGTTCCTTACGCATCGCTTCTCCGCACCCGAAGTGTGTTCACCGGAATGCAAAGGTGCTCAGAATGATTCGCTTCGGGTAACTCGACTCAGCTGTGCTGCGGCCAAGATCAATAAACAGTGGGAAGGAGCCCTGAATCCAACAACTGGTCGCGCCTCAATGACGGCAAGGGTACTCGCGGGTTAAGGAAATCTCAAGCAAAAAAAGCCCTTCCTGGAAATGCACCCGAAGCGCAGCTGTCAATGCCGTGGCAAGTGAGGAAGGACAAGGAAGGACTATTTGGAAGACTGCGGAAACCAACCAGGCGCTGCGGTAGTGGAGGCTCTGAAGGAGAGAGCCTCCACTGCCATTATCGTTCTAAAGCTTTTTTACGTTTTGA
>JAAYAM010000176.1 GCA_012719355.1 Acidobacteriota bacterium | reverse complement strand
TCACAAACGCTACCTTCCCCGGCGCCGCCATCGCGTGAGCGAAACCCGCGTTGAGCCCGATTGAAGGATTCATCAACCCTATGCAGTTTGGGCCGAGAATCCTGACCCGGTGTTGGCGTGCGGCCGAAAGCATCAGGTCCTGATATGTCGCGCTTGATCCATCTCCCCGCGAATCCAGGCCCGCCGACAACACGATCGCCGCCCTGGTGCCACGTTCCCCAAGATCGGCAATGATTCCAGGGACGGCAGCGGCCGGGGTGCAGATGACCGCCAGTTCCGGCGTCACCGGCAACGCTTTCACGTCAGGATATGTCAGCACTGCAGCCACAGCCCTGCGCTTCGGATTCACCGGCATTATCGGTCCCGCAAGTCCGCCGGCAAGGAGATTGCGCATCACCACCGCTCCGACACTCTGGGGGCGGTCGGACG
Organism: Acidobacteriota bacterium; assembly: GCA_012719355.1. Taxonomy (GTDB): domain Bacteria; phylum Acidobacteriota; class UBA6911; order UBA6911; family UBA6911; genus UBA6911. The sequence continues at coordinate 5,532 of JAAYAM010000176.1, read as the reverse complement.
CGCCGATTACGGCCACAGAGGACGGGTTGAACAAGTAATTGAGGTAGAGGGTACTCATGGGAGCTCCTGTGTCAGTTGAGAGTTCACGGTTCACAAGGAATCGGAAGCCGGAACGAAAAAGGGGGGCGAAGGCCATCCTATTATCCGTTCATCCTCTTTTCAAGCTCTGAGTTCTCAACTGGGAACTGGAAAGTCCATGTAGTAACATTTCCATGCCCGTATCCCCTCCTGGGTAGAATTTTTCCAGAACCCGGAATTTCCCGGAAACATGTGCCTGTTGCGCTTTTTGACAAGGAAAGATCACAGATCTTCTGACAACGAGATAGATGTTCAGGTTTTCAGAACCGAGGCACGGACCGAGGTTGTAGTGTCGGGGAGGGTGACCGTCAACTCCTCCATGCATCTCAGGTCGGTAATGCTGCGTCTGCTCCAGAAAGGGTCGGACGGGTTGGTAATCATCGACCTGACCAGAGTCTCTTACATCGACACTTCCGGCATCGCAACCCTTCTTGAGTCACTCAGAACCGCTGTAAGGCGCTCGGTGAGATTACGCGTCATCGGAGCGAAAAGGGGCCAGGTGAGACTGCTGGCGGAAACTGTCGAGCTGGCGGATATCTTCAGTGCTGTTGGATCGGAGGTGGTCTTCAGTTGACCATTTTGAAGCGGGTGGGGCGATCCACCATCAGTTGGACGGAAGACGTCGGTGCGTTGAGCATCCAGTTCCTGAGGGTGCTGCACAGAGTGCCGCGGATACTCCCGGTCGTAGGCAGAAGGAGGCGCTGGAAGGCGACTGTCCACCAGATGCTCTTCATCGGCGCAAGCGCGCTTCCGATGTCGGGAATCATGTCACTCTGCACGGGCTTCATTCTCGCGCTTCAGAGCGCCTCAGAATTGCGCAGGTTCGGCGCACTCGAATTCGTCGTCGACCTCGTGGCAGTCGGATTCACGCGGGAACTGGGACCGCTCATAACCGCCATTGCGGTGAGCGGTCGGTCCGCTTCCGCCATCGCCGCTGAAATCGGAACCATGGTAGTCACGGAAGAGGTGGACGCACTGCGGGCCATGGGGCTCGATCCAATTGAGTTTACGCTCGCCCCGAAGTACCTTGCCGCCCTGATTACCGTTCCGTGCCTCACGGTGCTGAGCACGCTTTGCGGCATTTTCGCCGGATACGTCTTTCTTGCTTTCAGTATCGACATGACATTCCGTCTGTATTTCCAGGCTGTCTCAGAAGCAATCCTGTTGCGCGACATTTTTCTCAGCCTGCTCAAGAGCCTGGTCTTCGCCACCATCATCGTTCAGATCGGCTGCCTTGAGGGGCTGAGAGTGCGTGGCGGCCCGGAGGCGGTCGGGCATTCCACAACCACGGCTGTTGTGAAATCGACGTTCCTGGTGATCATGGCGGATCTCATGGCCACGGCAGGTTTCTACATGATGGGATGGAGCGCCGCCGGATGATGGAAGAGAACGAAAGTGTGATTTCGATCCGCGACGTGTCGGTATCATATGGCGAAAAGCTCGTGCTCAATCGCGTCAACCTCGACATCCGCCGCGGGGAAATCCTGGTCCTGCTGGGAGGAAGCGGTTCCGGTAAGACGACGCTGCTGAAACAGGTGCTCGGTCTGGCAAAACCTGACAGCGGCACCATCGTCATAAATGGTGTCGAGATCACGTCATGTTCGGAAGATGAACTCGATGCCGTCCGGCGACGCATAGGAGTCGCCTTTCAGGCGGGTGCCCTTTTCAACTCCCTGTCTGTGGAAGAGAACGTGGCGCTCCCGCTCCGCGAACTGACCTGCCTGGCTGATCCGATCATTGACCTGATAGTCTGGATGAAGCTGAAGGCGGTCGGACTGGCCGATGCCGGCAAGCTCTATCCTCCTGAACTGTCGGGAGGAATGAGAAAGAGAGCCGCTGTCGCACGAGCGATCGCACTCGATCCGGAGATCCTGGTATTCGATGAGCCCTCCGCCGGTCTCGACCCGATCGTCTCGGCCGGTCTGGACGAGTTGATCCTGTTTCTGAAAAACGCGCTTCGGATGACGATCCTGGTGGTAACGCATGAACTGGAAAGCGCGTTCAGGATCGCCGACCGGCTGGCGATGCTCTACGAAGGCGCCTTGATTGCAGTCGACACCAGGGAGCAGTTTTCCCGTGAAACTCACCCGCGCATCCGGCAGTTCCTGGACCGGCAGCCGGATACGATTTCGGGTGAAGCGGCGGTGGAATTCATAAAGTCCTATTTGCGGAAATCGTAAAGATGAGTGTTGAAGCCAAGGTCGGCGCTTTTGTTATCGCGAGTCTGCTGGTGCTCGGCGCGGCGATTTACTTCGTCCGGACGGCACAGACGGTGCCGGGCCAGATTCCCTACAAGACCTACCTTCGCTATGCCGGAGGTCTTGATCCCGGCGCCGCGGTGCTTTTCGGAGGGATCAAGGTCGGCCAGGTGACGGCCGTGGAACCCTCATCAGAAGATCCGACCCGGATTGAGATCCGCTTCCAGGTGAAACGCGGCACGCCCGTCAACGAGAAGTCCACAGCCCGCGTCAGTTCCGTGTCGCTGATGAGCAGCCCGATACTCTCGATCACGACAGGAACAAACGAAGCACGCAGGCTGACCGAAGGAGAAGTTGTCCCTTCCGAAGAATCGGTGCAGATGGAAGAGATCATGCAGCGCGTAGCGGCCGTCGCGGAGACCGCCGACGAGCTGATAATGGAACTAAGGAAGGAGATCCCGGTCTTAACCGGACAGGCGCAGACCCTGCTTGCAAACCTCAACGAGATCAGCGGGCCCGGGAACCAGAAACGCATTGCGCAGGCACTTGCCGAACTCGATACGATAATGAGCCGTGAGTCGCCCAAAATCGCCGAGATCACCGACAAGCTCTCCTCTCTTGCCGCCCATGCAGACGAGGTTGTGCTCTCGGTGCAGCCGTTCATCGCCAATCTCGACCAGACGGTAGCCAACGCGAACATCACCATTGACCAGGTTCGGGACCCTCTGAAAAAAGATCTCGAAGAGCTGCAGCATACCATCCGGCAGGCACGAACCCTGCTCGCCTCTCTCGAAAACGTGGTCCGGACAAACGACCGGGACATCTCTGAAATCGTGCGTAACCTGCGCTCTGCGTCGGAAAACCTGGACTCACTCACCCAGACTCTGACTCAACGCCCGTGGAACCTCATTCGCACCACGCAACCGCCCGAACGGAAGGTGCCTCAATGAAAAAGATCCGCATCTCTAGCCTGCTCGCACTTGCTTCACTGTCGATGCTCCTTTTCGACGGCTGCGGCAAAGTGCGATATCCAACTTCGTACGTGCTGGAGTTTCCGAGACCTCCCATCCAGCCGGCGGTCTCACGGAATTCGCCCGGCACGATATTCGTCCGCGAATTCGGCTGCCTCGAGTACCTGTGCAGAGACCGCATTGTCTACCGGCCCAGCCCCGAGGAGGTAGGATTCTACGAATACCACCGATGGGCAATGGACCCGCGGCGCTCGGTGACACAGTTCGTGGCGGACACTCTCGCGCTCCGGTCGGGATACGAAGTACGGTCATTGGAAAGCCCAGGCGGTGCTGACTACATACTGGCGGGAGAAATTGAACATCTGGAAGAAGTGGATCGCGGCGGTGAGGTCTTCGTGGAATGCGTAATCTCGGGAGAGCTTGTCGATGTCCGCACCCACTCGATCGTATGGAGAGACCGGGCGGCGAAAACGTTGGCGGTCGACAGGCGGGACATGAGAGGGATCGTCAGCAACCTGACGGCCGCCGCTCAAATGGTCGTCGATCAGCTCGTCACCTCCGCGGTGAAAGCTCTGCCCCCGGTGCCGGTCCAATAATCGTTTTATCTCCTAATGGATTCGTTGCTGTGCCCTTCTAAACATCAATAAATGAATGCTTTCGTTATGGAAGGGATGGTAAACTCCCGTCTCAGGAGATTCGCATGGAGAAGACAACGCGCGACATCAGAACGTACGCGCTCAACACCCAGACTCTCTCCCCCCTTGGAATAGAAGGGACGGTGCAGCGGCTCTGCTGGGTCTGCATGGCGTGCGCGGCGCTGATCATCCTCTCCGCTTTTATCCAACGATCGCTTCAGCCCGATGTTCCCGGGCTGCTTGAAACACCCCGGGTTGCAGTGACATGGCTGGCGATCGTGCTGGTTGCCCTCAGTCTCGGGACGCTCCGCCACCTGCGCGTTTTCTCTTATCTGACCATTCTGAAGCTCGGCGTCCTGTTCGAACTCGTCGTCGCCTTCGCCATCAGCTTTGACGAGACATCGCAGCCGATGCATGCGAGCGATCCTGTGCTGGGAGTATCGAAAGTGGCGCTCTGGATCGCGGTGGTCGGCCTGCTGATTCCGAATAAGCCATGGATCAGACTTGCTGCTGCGCTCGCTTCAGCCACGATGTGGCCGCTTGCCTACGGATTGAACCTCTGGCTGTGGGGGGCTGAACCATTTCCGCCTCACCGTCTCCTGGTCTGGATCCACGTTCCGTACCTTATGGCGCTTGTCACGTACGGGCTCTCCAGGCGGATTTACAGGATGGAGAAGGAAGCCCAGAAAGGACGCGATCTCGGTTCCTATGACCTGGTCTCGCTTATCGGCGCAGGCGGCATGGGAGAAGTATGGCGCGCGCGGCACCGTATGCTGGCGCGGGACGCTGCCATCAAACTCATCCGCGACGACCTGATGATCGGACAGCCCGGTTACCAGTCGGAGGCGACGCGCCGCAGATTCAAGCAGGAGGCGCAGGCAATCGCCTCGCTGCAATCCCCCCATACCGTCTACCTTTTCGATTTCGGTGTTTCGCAGGACGGCTCCTTCTACTATGTAATGGAGCTGCTCGACGGAATCAGCCTGCAGATGCTCGTTGATCAGTTCGGCCCGCAGCCGGCTGCGCGCGTCGCCCACATACTGCGGCAGGTCTGCGAATCGCTCGAGGAAGCGCACCGTCAGGGACTGGTTCATCGTGACATAAAGCCGAGCAACATCTTCGCCTGCAATGTCGGGATCGAGTACGACTTTGTTAAAGTGCTCGATTTCGGTCTCGTCAAGAAGATCTATTCCGACAAGGCGGCTCTTCTCACCACAGCTGGCGTCTCCGCCGGAACCCCCGCCTATATGGCTCCGGAAATCGCCCTGGGCGACAAAGACATAGACGGTCGTGTCGATCTTTACGGACTCGGATGCGTCGCCTATTTCCTTCTGACCGGCTCACCGGTGTTCGAGGAAAATACCGCGACGGCGACGGCGCTTGCACATGTGCAGAAACAGCCGATTCCGCCGTCACAGCGGAGCGAGATGCACGTGCCCGCAGATTTCGAGCAGATAATCCTGCGCTGTCTGTCCAAGAAACCCGACGACCGGCCGTGCTCGGCGCACGAACTGAGCGAACTTCTGACAAACTGCAGCGTGCCGGCATGGACTCAGGAAAGCGCCGCCGAATGGTGGGAGACGTATCTGCCGGAATCATGCACCTATCGGAAAGCACGCCGGTGCCGCGTCGAAGAGTCCACCAGCTCAG
>JAAYAM010000175.1 GCA_012719355.1 Acidobacteriota bacterium | reverse complement strand
TGTGCAGCGTCAGCGAGCATTGGACACGGAGGGGGTAAAAGTAGTTTGCAGTTTTGATTGATGGTTTGGGTGGCAAGAGGGCTAGAATACCTGGCCCAAGAAAGGAAATGATCATGGATACTGCCACTCAAGAGTTAGAGAAGGAAGAAGTCACCGCAACGCCTGGAAGTGCCGCAAAATTGATCCGGGAGGTTAAGGCCCGGACCCGCAAGAGGTTTTCCGCCGAAGAAAAGATCCGGATCGTGTTGGAAGGATTCCGCAAGGAGGCTCCCGTTTCGGAACTCTGTCGCAAGGAGAACATTTCAAGCGCTCTGTATTATTCCTGGCTCAAGAACTTCATGGAGGCCGGGAAAGCGTGCTTGAAGGGCGACAGCGTGAGGAACGCGACGAAATCGGAAGTCGAAGATCTCAAAGACGAGAACCTGCGTCTCAAGGAGCTTCTGGCCAATCAGGCCCTCGAAAATCAGATTCTTAAAAAAAGTCTGAATGCGTAGAAAGCGGCTGGCATCGAGACATGGAAGCCGAGAAACGGATGGATCTTGTGATGAAAGTTGAATTGCGGGACGGGCAGCGCAAGCATATGTTGCGCGATCTTGGGATTCCGCGTTCGACCTATTATCACTGGCGAAAGGTCTATGACCGGAGTGGTGTGCAGGGGCTTCGGAAAATGAAGCCCACAGCCCGCAGAGTCTGGAACCGATTAAGTGCCGACGAGGAAACTCGGGTGTTGGAGGTTGCCAGACTTCACCCCGAGCTTTCTCCGAGGCTTCTTGCCGTGAAGATCACCGATGAGGAGGTCTTTACGGTCGCCGAATCCACGGTTTACCGGCTTCTGAAAGCCCGTGGGCTTGTTGCGCCTCGGCCGCTACCGGAGATGCCCGCCGCGCGGGAATGGAAGCATAAAACCACGCATCCGGACGAGCTTTGGCAGTGCGACGGAACGAATCTATTCATCGTCGGCTGGGGCTACTACAAGCTGATTCCCGTGGAGGATGATTATTCCCGGAAGATCCTTGGCTATGATCTTCGACCGGATGAATCCGCGTTCGCGGTCTCGGATGTTGTTGAGATCGCCATTGAAAACGCGAAGATCCAGGGACATCTCACTGATCCTGAGAAGAAGCCGAAGCTTTACACGGATAACGGCTCCGGCTTCACTTCGGGGATCATGGCGGATTATTTAGCCGTTCATGGGATTAAACACATCCTCGGGACACCCTACCATCCGCAGGGGCGCGGTAAGATCGAACGTTTCAACCGCAGGATCAAGGAAACGCTTTGTCTGGTGGTGTACTGCTCTCCCGAAGAACTGAAACTGGCGATTGATGAGGCTATCGCGGTTTATAACCGCACGCCGCATGAAGCGCTCAAAAACGTGTCCCCAAATGATGTCTATGCGGGGCGAAAGGAGGCAATCTTAAAAACGAGAGAAGAAAAGAAACGATTGACCCTGGAAAGACGCAAGCTTTACAATCTCAACCGCGACCCAAACCACGGTCAAAGTGCAAACTTAAATCCTGAAACCGTGTCCAAAAAGGTCTGACGACATACATTCAACCTTCAGTCCCTACGGCTTTTTTTTCAAGGAAAGCGTACTGCTCATAGGATCTGCACCATGAATTTCCACATAACATTCCCTTGCAAGCCATCCGACAGCCATGAATATGAGCTCCAAGGAAGCATTGATCTCCCGCAAAAGAACATTCACGGGTATCTGCCCCTGATGTGTTTCGAGACAAAGCAGAATCTGGCCGGCACAAATACCAATTTTTGTAATCATAGCGAACTCGCCTTCTCGAACCGGTTACAGCATCTTTAAAATCCGCTAGCACCGC
>JAAYAM010000013.1 GCA_012719355.1 Acidobacteriota bacterium | reverse complement strand
TCACCCACGTCGCGAGCCGAGCTTTCCCGCGTGTCGGTCGATTCGATCGTGTCTCTCGGGGCATAGCTGATGACGCTCAAAACCTGCTTTACGGTGGCGAGCTGAAGATTCAGGTCCAGCGTCCTTGTGGCGCCCTCGCTGACCAGCAGATCCGAAACCACGGCGGGTTCGAATCCCTCAAGTTCGGCGGATACGAAGTAGCGGCCCGGAGCAAGCTGCGGCATGCGGTACATCCCATGGGAGTTGCTGACGACCTGCGCCGCAGCCTCATTTCCTGTGCGAGCGGTGATTGTGACTCCCGGAATCCTGGCGCCGTCGGGCCCTGTGACGATCCCGGTAATCGAACTCTGAACCAGGCCGGATTCAGCCGCCGGCGAAGATACGAAAACGAAAAGCAGCAGTGAGATACAAAGGCAGCACTTCATCGAAGACCTCCTCAATTGGTACGCAGCTTCAGTTAGAGGGAGGAATCGCGGAGATCTTGCCGTGGAGGAGGGGTAGGAACGGAGTTCGAACGCGCCCTGATGAAGGATAGGGCGGGGGAAAGGACGTCGAAGGTCAGAAGAGTCGGGACATTACGCTCAGCTTCCTGAAGGATACCCAGGGTCGAAAGCCGCAGCGATTGTCCGTGCGTGTAGTCTTCGGATATCCCGCAGGCGCATGATTCGGTCGGGCCGTGAATGCAGTGATGAGTGCCTTCCTTATCGACATAGCAGAGCGCGGTGCAGCAGGTTTCGCGGTCGCAACCGTGCGTCATTGCAGGAGTGTCGGGATCTACAAATGCGAATCCGATGTGTACGGGAAGGGCGGACGCGTGCGCTGTGACAACCACACATGCAAGCCACAAGATCAAAAGGCGTTTCGCGGGGGACGCCATTACACTCCTCGCCTTCCTCGTGCTCTGCGGCGGGCGCCGCGAACACAGATAGTCGACAAATTTTCTATCCCTGGCGGGGACTTCAATCAATCGGGTGAGATACTCAAAGCCGGGTGTGTAGAAATACCCAGCGCCGGCGAAACGGGCGACACCGCGCCGTTCCGGCGGCTATTCGCGGTGTGCCCGGATTGCGTGTTTGCGCATCAGCGCCTGGAAGTTGGGTCTCTGGATTTGCACGTCTCTGGCTGCCTTCGTCACGTTCCAGTCGTTCCGCTGCAGGGCCTCGATGACGAACTCACGTTCCAGTTCGCCGATCGCCTGTTCCCGGAGCCTCTTCTTCAGCGCCAGAAATTCGCGGTTAGTCCGCGGCACGGGGTATGCAGGCAGACCCGCACGCGTGATGGCCAGGGGGAGATGGTGCGGTTCGATGCTTGAACCTTCGCACGAGATGACGGCTCTTTCTATCGTGCTTTCGAGCTGGCGGACGTTGCCGGGCCAGTCATACTGTTCAAGTATATTCATCGCAGCTTCCGAGATGTCGGCAACCGGTCCCTCCGGACCCTGTATCTTCGAAAGGAGATGGTATGCAAGAACCGGGATGTCCTCCCGTCGATCCCTCAGCGGAGGAAGCCGAATCGGGTAGACGTAAAGACGGTAATACAGATCTTCTCTGAAGGTCCCTTCCGCGACCATCTTCTCGAGATCGCGGTTGGTGGCAAACACGAGGCGGATATCGACGCGCTTTGTTTCCGTTCCTCCGACCGGCAGGAACTCCCGCTCCTGTATGAAGCGAAGGAGTTTTCCCTGGATTTCG
>JAAYAM010000174.1 GCA_012719355.1 Acidobacteriota bacterium | reverse complement strand
GGACGCCGGACTTGAGAATCCGCGGCGTGAGTCCCTGCAGTTCCTTGCGTGAGTATCCTGTGGTGAGTTCGAACGCCGGGTTGACGTACTCGATGATACCGCCCCGGTCGGTGATGATGATGCCGTCGGCCGTCTGTTCGACGGCATTTGTCAATATCCTGATCTGGGCATCCGCCTCTTTCTTGCGCGTCACATCATGGAAGGTGACGACGCTGCCGCTGATTTCTCCCGCCTTGTTCAGCAGCGGCCGCGCCTGCACGGAAAGCCAGATCCCGGATGGATGCCGCTCGTTGCAGATGTAAATATCGGTTTCCGTGACCACTTCTCCGGCGAGCGCCCTGGCGGCGGGGAGCCTGTCCTGCGGAATCGGGGTTACCCCGTCCGGCATGTAGCAGCCGTCTACTCCCGCCCAGGATTTCGGCGGCTGTTTCAGCAGTGAAGGAGCGAGTATTGACTGAGCCATGCGATTGCATAACAGGAAGCGGCCGTCTTTGTCGGCGATGATGACTCCTTCAGAAATGCTGTGGATCGCAGAGCGAAGCGCTTCCAACTCCTCGATCAAAGGTTTTGAGGAGCGATCGCTGATAGCCCGGGCCATACCAGAGGGTTCCTTCATAAGAGTGTCGGCAATACTCTACCATGCTTTTCGGTGTTTTTCCCCCTCTTCTTCCGCATCGCCGACCTATCGGAGCGCCCGCACCGTCTCGATTGTGTCGGCCTCGTCGGCGGATTTGTCGGTGCGGTAGCGTTTGACGCGGGCGAAGCGGAGCGCCATTCCGGCCGGATATTGCGTGCTTGACTGGATTTCATTGAACGCCACCTCGACGACAAGTTCGGGACGCACGTAAACAGTCCAGTTGTCGCGCGAGACCTCGAGTTCAAGCAAACGCTTTGTCTGCCATTCGAGCATGGCATCGGTCAATCCTTTGAAGGTCTTGCCGAGCATGACGAAACCGGCGCCTGCCGGATCTCTCGCGCCGAGGTGGAGATTGCTCAGCCGGCCGCGCCGCCGCCCGTGTCCCCATTCTGCTGCGAGGATGACAAGGTCGAGTGTGTGAGTGGGCTTTACCTTGAGCCAGTTGCTGCTGCGGATGCCGGGTTCGTAATGCGAGTCCGGAGCTTTCGCCATGATCCCCTCGTGTCCGGCGGTTCGCGCTCTGGCGAGGAACTCCTTCGCCTCGCCTGCAGATCCTGTGACGATACGGGGGATCAGGCAGGGAGTGGGAATTATGGTTTGAAGCGCGGCAAAGCGATCTCGCTCTGTCAGACTCAGGAGCGGCTTGTCGTCGAGATAGATGATATCGAAAAAGAAAGGCGTGAGCGGGATGACCCGCCGTGCTTCGGCGATGTTGAGTTTCCTCCCGAAGCGCTGCATCGTGATCTGGAAAGGAAACGGAGTGCCGTCTTCTCTCAGCGCAAGGACTTCTCCATCGAGGATGAAGCTGCGAGCTTGGATTTTGAGCAACAGTTCAGACACTTCCGGAGCCGCTTCGGTGACGTCGTTAAGGTTGCGCGAGAACAGGCGGACTTCGTCTTCGAGTTTGTGCGCCTGAATTCTGATGCCGTCCATTTTGTATTCGAGTGCGGTCGTCCCGAGAGCATCGATTGCCTCGGCCGTGTCGCGTGCCGTCTGGGCGAGCATTGGCTGAAACGGACGGAGGACGTGGATCTGGAAGCGTTCGAGACCGGCGGTCCCTTCCTGGAGTGCGATCCTGCCTGCCAGCGGGAGATCGCCTGCGAGCATTGCCGCCGAGCGCATCTTTTCAGGGGGAATGCCGGCGGCGCGGGCCAGCGCCTCGATCATTATTCCTTCGAGGGAACCCTGCCTGAGTTCGCCGACAATGAGCCGCTGGATGAAGTCCTGCTCTTCGGAGGTGGCACGCGACATCAGTTCGCGCACCAGCCGGACTCTTTTTGCGGATGAGCCGGGGCCGCTGACGGCGGCAATTTCTTCAAACAGCCGGTCGGTTTCAATGATCGTCAAAGGATTGCATGATTCGGATGTGCAGGGTCCGGCATCGCGAAGGACGGCGTAGCCTATTCCGATCTTTCCCTGCCGGAGGTTGCCTGAGAGATAGCTGATGGCGATGGGTATCTCCTCCGGCTCGAGTCGGCGCAGGAATTCGGCGAGGAGGGTGACTTTTTCAAGCCGGCGGCTTGTCTCGGCGACGCATCTGGAAGTGTCGGCGAGGGCCTGGAGTTCCATAGACTAATGATACAGCCGGGCTTGAATTTGGGGTTGGCCGATTGCAGGATTCTGTTACAATCAGCCGATACAGCGGAGGTGAATCTGGCCTGGTGGCTGGCCTGGACTTCAAATCCAGTTGTGGTTCACCGGAAGGTGGGCTGGGTGGGTTCGATTCCCATGCACCTCCGCCATTTTTTCGATGAGTACCTCATTTCCGATAGCGGAAATTCTCACATTCCTTCTCGAGAGTGCTGAACGAAACTGAATCCGGCTTGCGGCTTTTGTACGGCAAAGAAGCGCTCCCAATCCCACAGACTCTGCAAATAATCTTCTTGACGTGTGTGTGTCATAACATTATGTTAGATATAACTAACGTGATATTGGCTATAAGTAACCTGGATGCTTTTTTCTGAAAAGGGGACATTGATGAAAAACACAATGCTTGCATCCCTATGGCTCGGACTTTTCTGCGTGGTAGTCGGTATCGTCCTTGCGGTGATCGGCACAAAACCGGGGATACTCCCGGCCGTTATGGTCGCAGTAGGGGGAGGTATGGTGGGAGGGTGGGCCCTCATGTTGATTCACCAAAAGGGCGGCAGAGACGAAATGGTGGTCCGAGTTGAAGCGTTGAGCGGCAATTACGCGTTTCTCGCGACCCTGTGGTTGGTGATTGCCCTGGGAATAGTCAACGGGTTGTACTCTCTGCCATGGAGCCTTGCGGAGCTGCTGCTCGTCATGATGCTCTTTATGAGCATAACAAACCTGCTGTTCCGGTGGATTCTTCTCAAGCGGGGCAAGGTGGAATGAGAACTCGAATCAAGGAACTTCGGGCACGCCACGGTCTCACTCAGGCACAGCTTGCCGACCGACTTGGAGTCCGTCGTGAGACGATCTCATTTATAGAGCAGGGGAAATACAATCCCTCTCTCCGACTGGCGCATCGTATCGCGCGTGCGCTGCAATCGTCTATGGATGAGCTTTATATCTTCGATGACGAGAATGATCTCGAGGGTCACAAATAACGCCGCTGATGTCGGTCAGCTCTATCCGTCTCTCGACAACTCCGACAGAGACAGCGGCACGGACCAGTCTCGACAGTTTTGCCGCAACAAAATTCGCGGGAGGACTGATGCAGGAACCATCCGGAACTGGAATCAGTGTGATGAAGAAAGTCATCGCTATCGTTGTGCTGGGCGGCTATTTGGCAATCTCGGGATGTAAATCTTCAACCGCAACTCAGTTCCTGGATGGGGATATCATCTTTCATACGTCTCTTTCCGCACAAGCTCCGCAATTCAGAAAGCAACGCATTCACGGTATAGCCCACATGGGTATCATATTTCTTAAGTCTGGCGAGCCATATGTGTATGAAGCGATCAGGACAGTCCAATACACACCGTTGAAGAAATGGATAGCTCTTCGATATGTTATAGGCTGTCGGGCATCAAGAATGGCCCACAGCCGTAGTTTTTGGTTGTGCTAAGCTCAATGGCAGAGGACACAGCACGTTCGAGTTTTTAATGACTCTCGTAACGGACAAAGAAGAAAGAAAAGTTTACCACTTTGAGCTTGTGGGTGACGCTAGTGGCTCGCCTCCGACCAAGTGTTCATTTCGGTAATGAAGCAATCGCCCCTGCAGAACCCCAGTGGTTTCCTCGAACGGAACTCGGAGGAGCTTGAGCCAAGTTGAATGGAACGGACCTCGCGTCTGTTGTGATTCGCCACGGACTACACAGATTCCAGCTACTGGAATCTATGTAATCCGTGCAGGTCGCTAACAAAAATCAGTACTGCGTTGTCCCGTCCTCCCAGCCCGATTTTGTGGACGGAGGAACGGTTTCACAGTACGCTTCAGCGGCGTGAATCTGGCCGCCGAAGATTTTGAATGAGTGCCATACATCCAGTTCTCCCTTACCCGAGAACAGGGAGC
>JAAYAM010000173.1 GCA_012719355.1 Acidobacteriota bacterium | reverse complement strand
TGCTCTGTAGGCTTCGTCCATTTTGAGCTCCTCTTTCCCCTGGAGTTCATACGCATCGGATTCAAGACTCCGGGTCATCTCGAGGTATTGGGGCATTGCGATGGGATGAGGAGGTGCATCAGGATTCGCCAGCGGTTTGGTCTCCAGCCACGACTTCAGCAAATCGCTGAATTCGGGACGGAGATGACTCAAATAGAAATCCGAGACTTTGCTGTTTCCGTCAATAACCGCGTCTGCAAACCTCACGGCGACCAAGGCGTCGATCATTGACCTCTGATCGGCGGTCAGTGACATCTGGGAGACCTTGACACTGATCGATTTGGCTTCCGAAAGCCGGAATGATGTGATGCCGCTCCACTGTGCGGCCTGATAGCTGCACCATGCCGTGATGACCACAACCGCGGACAAGAGGATTGTTCTGCCGATTTCGATCTGTTTTTCCACTGTCTCGCTGTCCATGAGTTTGGACTCTTTGGCGCGGGGGCTTGGGGGTGTTGTCTTTTATATAGAGTTTTTCCTGCTGCAGTGCAAGATACTTTCTGTTCTGTAGCGGCTCTCTCGGCGGTCGAAGACACCGATCCCGTCTCGGCCGTACATCCGGGTGATCGCCGAAGTGCGTGTCAGGCCTGTCTAAACGGCGTCGAAGCAGTCGCAGCTGATCAGCTGGCCGCCGCAATTCGGGCAATACTCCTGATCACAGTTCGAATGATGCCTGCCCCCTGGAACCACGTTGCAGTCCGGACAGCGGAACCACTTTGGAAGATGAAGTCTCCCGGGATCATAAGGCACGGTCGGCAAAGCCTTACCATCCGGGTATGTGACAGAATCGTTTCCTTCGCACGTCGTGACCGACGCGTCTGACATTTCCTTCCCGCATCTGTTGCAGACAGCCATTATTCCTCCGTGATGGGTGCCCAGTCTATCCTACAAAAAGACGGCCGACACCCTCTTTTTCTGCGCAGTATCCATCACTGATCTGTTAGGATCTCTGTCGACGGAGAGAAATCTGCATGGGAATCGCCAATTACACCAATCTCAGCGAACTGATGAACAAGATGCTGCAGCAGGGGAACAGGGTTTCTATCGCAGATATGGCGGATGAAGCGGAGAGGCGGGAACTGATCCTTGCATCGGAAGGGGTAAGGGCCGACCGGGGAGATCTCGAGAACGGATTCATAGATCTGGTGGACGCGCTCTACCGTGCCGGGGCGATCAGGCCCGATCCCGCAGATGAAGCCGAGTCTCATCTGCTCAGACTTTATGAATCAGGCGCGCTGGCGCAGAAGGGCTATGGCGGGCCTGAGGGAGACCGGTTTCTGGAGGTGAAATGGGTCGCGCTGACCGACGATCTTCCGGTGATCGTCAACCTCTAGAGCACGGCAACGAAAGGGCCCGGATTACGGGCCTGCGGGCCCGGTTTTTCGCTTGACAACGCCGTCGCAGGTAATGGAATGTAGACCCGTTGTTTCACATCGCGGAAAAGCTGCAGTAAAGCTGCCAGGTTAGCAGGCCGCGGTTGAGCCGTTTTTTTGCTGAGAGAAACCAGGAAAGCAATAGCCGAATCCACATCTCTGTGCAGTTCGGGTGAGGCAGAGGAATGCGTTTTCCTGCGCTGATGGAATGGGCCCGGGATGCTGTCGATCATGATGGATTCTTGCTGGAGACCATCCCGGATGGAACAACTCTGACGAAAATCTGCTGGCACAATCTGGCGCAAATTTGAGGGAATATATGCTCATCGGAGAGGCGGAGTCGTCTCAGAGTACAGACTAAAGCACAGAAGCAGCTTGTGCTGTTGATGCGGAAGGAGTCTACGATGATTGTGGGAGTGATAGGGTCAGGATCGATTGGTCCTGACCTGGCATACGGTTTCCTCTCTTCCCTCGCGGGGAAGGGAGGTAAGGTGTACCTCCTGGACATTAAGAAGGAAGCTCTTGACGCCGGAGTCGGGCGCATAGAAGGATACGTTGGCAAAGCACTGTCTCGTGGCAAGATCAGCCCGAAAGCCGCAGAAGCAACCCGTGCGGCTCTCGTCCCGACAATGGAGATCAAAGATCTCGCGGATTGCGATTATGTACTTGAAGCAGCAACCGAGGATCTGAAAACCAAGCGAATAATTCTCAAGAATCTGGAACAGATCGTTCGACCGGACTGCCTGATCGGTTTTGCCACCTCCGGTATACCGCGGGCGCGAATAGCAAGCGAAGCCTTGCACCCCGAACGATGCTTCGTCAACCATCCGTTTTTTCCTGCATGGCGTACCCTCCCCATCGAGGTAGTCGCGTCGGGGACCGATGCGCGGCTGAGTGCCCGGATGATGGAGACGATTCAGGAACTCGGGAAGGTACCCATTGCGACGGCGGACGTTCCGGCTTTTGCCGCCGACGATATATTTTGCAATTACATCTGTGAAGCGGTGAGGATAGTTGAAGATGGAGTTGCGACCCCCGCGCAGGTCGACAAAATAGTCAACAGCGCGATCGGGGGAGGCGGACCGTTCAATGTGATGGATCTGACCCGTGGCAATCTCCTGGTGGCGCATTGCCAGGAACTCATGCAGGAGGAGGGGGGCGAGTGGTTCGCCGCGCCCGCTTTGCTGGTGAAGCAGGGATCGGAGCGCTGGCATGATCCGAAGGCTCCCGGTGATCCGAGCCATACTCAAGCGCAGGCACAGCAGGTACTCGACCGCATACTGGCGGTGTTGCTGGGTCGCACCTATGCGGTGGCGGAAAACGGTGTATGCGATCCATCGGACCTGAACTGGCTTATCCGCACATCACTCGGCTTCAATCAGGGGATGCTTGATTACGGCGCATCTCTCGGGGCTGAAAGGGTGGCCGAACTGTGTCTGTCATATAAGAAGGAGCATCCGGGTTTCCCGGTTCCCGACTGCGTCGCTCAGAAGAAGCTTCCGGTCTACCTGCGAGATGTCACGGTGCAGCGCGAGGGAAACATTGCGATCGTGACCGTGCGCAGGCCCGAGTTCAAGAACGCCCTGTGCACCCAGACCGTGCAGGAACTCAGGAAGGCTTTCGAGCAGCTGGATGCTGACCCCGACGTGCAGGGTGTCGTGTTCACCGGTTTTGGCGGAG
>JAAYAM010000172.1 GCA_012719355.1 Acidobacteriota bacterium | reverse complement strand
CATGGGTGCTGACGCTGCCGCAGATCCGCGGGCTTCAGCTCGTGTGGGATTTTGCCGACGTGATGAACGGGCTGATGGCTTTTCCCAATCTCGTCGGTCTGCTGTTGCTTTCCGGCGTGGTCGCGGCGGAAACACAAAAGTACCTGTCACGGCGCGGAGAGCGGGTGAGTCGAAAAAATACAAATAAGACAGTTCAGCGACAACAGGATGTGGGTCGTCCCTCCGGAACTTGAATTGCACAGAATTCAAAATTCGTATACCTTGTAGTCTGATCATCCCGCACAACCTGAGGAAGAAACTATGAACAAATCGCTCTGCTCGGCAATCCTGATCTTCCTCCTGGCCGGAGTGTCGGCCTGGAGTATCGATGAGAAGTGCACCCAGGATGTCTCCGACCCGCGCGGCAGGATGAAGCCGTGGGAGAAGGGGGCGTGGGAAACCGGGAAATACCGCAACGTCCTGCTCGAAGCCGGGTACTCGCAGGCGGCCATCGACGCCAAGCTCGAAAAGGCGTACCACGATATCTTTCTCGGGCCGAACCGTGTCTACTTCGAAGTGGGCGACGACATGGCCTACATATCCGACCTGAAGAATCGCGATGCCCGCACCGAAGGTCTCTCCTACGGCATGATGGTGGCGGTGCAGCTGAATAAGAAAGATGTTTTCGACAGGCTCTGGCGCTGGACCAAAAAACACATGCAGCATCAGGGAGGCCCTCGCGACGCTTACTTCGCCTGGAGTGTGGACCCGAAAACGGGCAAGCACAATTCCGAAGGATCTGCCTCGGACGGCGAACTCTATTTCGTCACGAGTCTCCTGTTCGCGTCCAACCGCTGGGGAAACAAAACCGGCATCGACTACTACGGAGAAGCCCGCCGCATCCTCGACGCGATGTGGAGCAAGGACGGAACAGACGGAGTCATGAATGTGATCAACACGGAGCATAAGCTGATCACTTTCGTGCCGGACAAGAGCGGATATCACTTCACCGATCCGTCCTATCACCTACCGGCCTTTTACGAAATCTGGGCGGAGTACGCGCGCGACGGCCGCGAGGAATTTTACCGGGAATGCGCGGCGGAGGCGCGCCGTTACCTGCACCGGGCTATCCACCCAAAGACCGGGCTGAATACAGACACCACGGAGTTCAGCGGGGAGCCGCTCAAGAACCGATGGTTCCCCAACGCGTTCCGTTTTGATTCCTGGCGGGTGCCGATGAACATAGCCATGGATTACTCATGGTTTGCACGCGATCGCGAATGGCAGCAGGATTACGCGCGCCGAATCCAGAACTTCCTCTTCTGCCGGGGCCTCGATACCTTCGAGGACCAGTTCAACATCGACGGCACTCTCCCTGATTTCATCCTTCCGGCCGGAGGATACCGGAAACTGCGGCACTCGCTCGGGCTGGTCGCGACTTCAGCTGCCGCCTCAATCATGGGGACGCAGGCAAAGAGCTGGAAATTTGTCGATGCGGTCTGGAACGCGAAACTCGAGCCATACGAAGACGGCTATTTCGATCCCTACTACGACGGACTCCTCTACCTGTTCAGCCTGATGCACCTGAGCGGGAACTATCGCATCATAACGCCCGCCGGGGCGTCATGAAACGTGCAGGCAAATTCATTTGTTGTTTTCGATTCCGCTGTTCGATGTTAGGGTGAAACCATGAACAGATCACCATTTGAAGAGAGACCGCCCTTCGGGGAATCGATTGATGAATATATCAACCGCCTGCGCAATGTGCGATTTCGGGGGAAATCGTTCCTGCGCCTGGCGGGAGTATTGCTTATCCTGATCCTTCTGTTCGGCAGCTTCTACCAGATACAGCCGGAACAGGTGGGTGTCGTTCTGCAGTTCGGCCGGTTCAGCAGAACCACAGAGCCGGGTCTGCGTTTCAAAATTCCTATTGTTGAATCCGTGATCAAGGTCCCGGTTCAGCGACAGCTCAAGCAGGAGTTCGGATTCCGGACAATCGAGACTTCGGGCCTCAGGTCCGAGTATTCCGATCGAGCATACCTGGAAGAATCCTCGATGCTGACTGGAGATCTGAATGTCGCAGTGGTCGAATGGATCGTCCAGTACAGAGTGTCGGATCCCTATCTGTATTTGTTCAAGGTAAGGAATGTCGAAGATACATTCCGTTTTATGAACGAGGCCGTTGTCCGCGAGGTCGTGGGGGACCGCACGGTCACTGAAGTCCTCACGGTGGGACGTCAGGAGATCGAAACTACCGTACAGCAGAGGCTGCAGGAACTCTGCAACCAGTATCAAAGCGGCATTACCGTCGACCAGGTGGTGCTGCAGAACGTCAATCCTCCGGATCCCGTCAAACCGTCCTGGGACGAGGTCAACCAGGCTCAACAGCAGAAAGATCGTCTGATCAACGAGGCTCGGGCCGAGTACAACCAGGTGGTCCCAAGAGCCAAGGGGGAAGCTCAGCAGACGATCCTTCAGGCTGAGGGGTTCGCGCTGGATCGCGTCAACCGCGCTCAGGGAGACGCTACGCGCTTCAAGGCTTTGCATGATGCGTATCGACGGGCGCCCGAAGTCACCCGCAAACGTATGTATCTCGAGACCATGCAGCAGATACTCCCCAGAGTCGGCGGGAAGCTTATTCTGGATGAAGGCGCCAAAGGGGTGATGCCGCTGCTTCCTCTTGAAAACCTGCAGAAAACCATCAGTACCGGAGCGGGCCGCAAGGAGGTGACGCCATGAAGAGATTTCCCGGATTCCTGCTGCCGGCTTTGATTCTCGTCGGCTTGTTGACAGTCTCCAGCAGCGTGTACAAGGTCGGCGAATCGGAGCAGGTTATTATCACCCAGTTCGGAGAGCCTGTGGGAACGCCGGTCCTGAGGCCGGGCCTTCACGTCAAAGTCCCCTTCATCCAGACTGCCAACTACTTCGACAAACGCTTTTTGGAGTGGAGCGGTGAAGCTACCCAGATGCCGACCAAAGACAAGCGCTTCATCTGGGTGGACAGCTATGCCCGCTGGCGCATTTCGGATCCGCTCAAGTTTTTCCAACGGTTGCGGGACGAGCACGGGGCTGATTCGCGTCTCGACGATATCCTCGATGGAGAAACCCGTACGGCCGTGGCGCGCTATGATCTGGTCGAGGTAGTGCGGAGCAGCAACCGCAGCGCCGAGTCCATTCCTATCGCATCGGAAGAGGAGACCGAAATCCTGACCCCAATAGAAAAAGGGCGTCGGGCGATAACCGAGGAGATACTCAAACGAGCATCCGAGAGGGCTTCAGACCTCGGCATCGAGCTGATGGATTACCGGATGAAACGGATCAATTACGTCGACGAGGTCCAGAAGGACGTCTTCGCCCGCATGATCGCCGAACGGAAAAGAATCGCAGAACGATTCCGTTCAGAGGGCGAAGGCGAAGCTGCACGGATCCGCGGAGAACGTGAACGCGATCTCAAACAGATACAGTCAGAAGCCTACCGTACTGCTCAGGAGTTGCGGGGAAAGGCGGACGCTTCGGCGACACAGGTCTATGCCGACGCCTACAATCGGGATGCCGCCTTTTATACTTTCATGAAGAGTCTGGAGACATACGAACAGACGCTGGATGAAAGCAGCACCTTCATCCTGACTACCGACAGCGAGCTCTTCCGCTACCTCAAGAAGACGCCGTGATTCGGCCGGAGTGATCGGCCGCCGCGACCGGCAAGGCGGCCGATCATTTCTGCTGCTTGTACTGGATCAGTTCAAACGGATTGCCCGCGTTATCCCGGATGAACACGAAGGCGATTCCGGGCGTGTCCACCGGCCCATAGGCGATTTCCGCCCCTTTTGCTTTCAGCTCTTTGACGGCGGCTTGCACGTCGGGCACCTCGAAGGCCACATGTTTCAGGCCATGTTCCCGGAAATCGGCATTCGGGTCGCGTCGATGTTCAGGAAGCGGCCTGGCCCCCTCCACCTCGAAGAGCTCGATGTAGCAGTTGTCACGCCTGATATGAACGATCTTCATTTTGTTGGCGGCATCCTCGTTCATCCGCAACACCACCTCGAAGCCGAGCATCTTCCGGTACCATGCCGCAGATGCTTCCGCATCCGGCACACTGATCCCCACGTGGTGAGGCTTTATCTCGAAGCCGGCACCTTGATTATCCTGCGCACGCGCCGAAGGAATGTTCATCGCTGCAACCCCCATAAGAATGGATAGCGTGAAGCCCATCAGTTTTTTCATGCCGCCTCCCTTGATCCGTCTCCGCCGACTTTACCCCGTTTCCGCCTGAAACCAACAGAACTTTTCGCGGGCAGCCGCCGTGGAATCTGATTTGCGCTACCGCCGGCGGGTTACTATCATTATATGTCCCGTTCCGATGTGTGAGACGACAACCAGTTTAGAGATTTAGCAGGATATGGGATCAGGAAGGAAACGGCGGCTTGACCGTCAATGGCGTGGTTATGCAATGGCGGCCGCACTGGCATTACTGGGTGTGGGCCTGCCAGCCGCTCTACGGCGCCGTCACGTGGCGCAGATTCCCGAAGAGAATCCGGATCCGGTTTTGCGGATTTCCAGAGACGGGACGGTGCTTTATTCAAACGCTATGGGTTTGAAAAAGCTGTACGAGCTCGGCTGGCATCCAAAGCAGGTCGTTCCGATGCATTTCCGATCATTGGTCCGTGATGCATGCGAAGCGGGAGGGTATATCGAGGAGGAAGTCGAACTAGGCGAGGGCGAGGTATTCTCTTTTTCTGTGTCGGAGGTTGCACAAGAGGGATACATCAATCTTTACGGAAGGGATATCACCGAACGCAGGAGAGCCGAACAGGCGTTACAGGAAAGCGAGCTGTTCCATCGCCAGATTCTCGAGTCGATTCCCGGGATGGTATTCACCACCAGGGCAGACGGCTATTACGATTTCTTCAGCCAGCAATGGGTGGACTACACCGGGGTGCCGATGAGCAAACAAATCGGGGATGGCTGGCTGTGCCTGCTGCATCCTGAGGACCGTGACAGGGCCTCTGCCGCCTGGCTGGCTGCAATCCGGGGAAGCGCGCCTTACGATCTCGAATACCGGGTCAGGCGGTATGATGGGGTATTTGAGTGGTTCAAAGTCATATGTCGGCCCATACGCGGCGCCCGTGGAGGCGTTGTCCGATGGTTCGGTGTGGCACTTGACATCGAAGATCTCAAGCAGGCGTCCGAGGCTCTGCGCCGAAGCGAACAGAGATTGCGTGCGATTTTTGACAACGCAGGCGTCGGAATTATGGAGGCTGATCGCGATGACTGTCTGCTTGCTGTCAACGACCAGGCCTGCCGCATCCTGGGACGGACCCGCGAGCAGTTGCTGTCAATGAACGTGCACGAGTTGACGTGGTCGGATGATCGTCCTCTCAGCGACAGGCTGAATCACGAGTTGCACGTTGGTCTGCGCGATCGCATGGAGTATGAGAAACGCTACATACGCGGCGACGGCTCGCCGGTGTGGGTTCACGTTACGGTTTCCGCTATACGGGATGCTGAAGGAAGGTGGATTAGATCCATCGCAACCGTCGAGGACATAACCGAACGCAAGAACTACGAAGAGCAATTGAAGGTAGCGCGGGAATACGCTGAGCAGGCGAGAGCCGTCGCGGAAAAGGCAAATCGCGCAAAGGACCATTTCCTGGCCGTCCTCAGCCATGAACTCAGGACGCCACTGACCCCTGTCATGATGGGGGTGTCGCTGCTGCAACGCACGCCGGGCCTGGAACCGGCCATGCACGAGACGCTGGAAATGATCCGCAACAACGTAGATATGGAGGCCAAACTGATTGATGATCTTCTCGATGTGACACGCATCGCGCGCGGAAAAATCGACTTGAACCGCCGTGCCGTCCGATTGTCGAAAGTGATTCGCAGGACAGTTGAGGTCTGCAAATCGGATATAGAGGCACGCAGGCTCAATTTTGGGGTCGATATGGGGCCCGTTGAGGACTACTGGATCGAGGCCGACGCAGCTCGCCTCCAGCAGGTTTTCTGGAATCTTCTCAAGAACGCGATCAAATTCACACCGCGCGGCGGATACGTCGGGATTCGCTGCCGGCAGCGGGAAGGGCATGTGGTCGTCGAGGTGAACGACTCCGGGATTGGAATCGAGGAAGGATCGCTATCCTCGATCTTCAATGCTTTCGAGCAGGCCGAGCAATCCAGGAACCGCCAGTTCGGCGGCCTGGGACTGGGACTGACAATCAGCAAGGCTTTGGTGGAAATGCACGGAGGAACGATCTCCGCTCACAGCGAGGGGCCAGGCAAAGGGGCGACATTCAGGGTTGAGCTGCCTCTGACCGAGCCGTCGCAGAAGCAGAGACCTTCGAATGTGGCGATTCCGGAACAAGTGATTCGACCCGTGAGCATCCTGCTGGTGGAAGATCATGGAGTGACGGCGAATATGATACGCCAGGTACTCATCGCTGCAGGGCACAAGGTTGTTGTTGCGAGCGCGGTGTGCGATGCGCTGGAAGCGGCCGAACAGCAGCACTTCGATTTGCTTCTGAGCGATCTGGCGCTTCCTGACGGTACCGGCTATGAGCTGATGCAGGAGCTTCGTTCCCGCGGCCGTATCCTGGCAGGGATTGCGCTGAGCGGCTACGGCCAGGAGGATGACATCCGGCGAAGCTACAGCGCCGGTTTCGCGGTGCACCTTACGAAACCGGCCTCTCGTGAGAGACTCATCGAGGCAATCGCAAATATTGCTTCCGGGCGCTCCGTCGAATAGGCTCATCCCGGAGTGCGGCAACCGCCTTGTGCAGCGCTCTTCTCTTCGATAGAGTGGCACCCATGGAAAATTTCGAACACTACCTTGAAGCCACGGAGATCATCGACTGCACTCATCCGGAGGTCAGGGCTTTTGCCGAAGAGGCTGCGGGCGACGCCAGGGATGAAATCGAAAAAGCCGTGCGCCTTTACTACGCCGTACGGGACGGGATCTGGTATGACCCGTATACTCCTTTCTTCCTTCCCGAGCATTACAGGGCCAGCAACGTTCTTCGGAGAGGACGCGGGTTCTGCATACCGAAAGCGTCGCTCCTGTGCGCCGCGGGCAGAGCCTGTGGTATTCCAACCAGGGCGGGGTTTGCGGATGTCCGGAACCACCTGGCGACCCCCCGGTTGCTGGACTCGCTCGGATCCGACATCTTCGTGTTTCACGCTTTTACGGAGTTTTTCCTCCAGGGAAAGTGGGTCAAGGCGACTCCTGCTTTCAACAGGGAACTGTGCGCGCGGCACGGCGTTGAACCGCTCGACTTCAACGGAAGGGAGGACTCGATCTTCCAGCCTTACGATTCCGCCGAGAGGAAGTTCATGGAATATATCAGATTCCATGGAAGCTTCGCCGATATTCCGGTGTCCAGAATCGTCAGCGCGTTTCAGCAGACCTATGGCGTGGAACGGGTCCGGGAATGGATCGAGAGCTTCCAGCGCGGTCTCGATCTCCGGCCGCGTTAATCGCATAACCCGGCATGAACACGGCCGTGCCCGTCGACCTACTTGATGGCCCGTTTTACCGCTTCGAGATCCTTTCCGGCCTTATCCATTATCTTCATCGCGTAATCAAAATTATGGGCTCCACGCGATTTATCCCTCGTGAGAATGGAGATGTCGGCTCGGGCAGTGCTCAGCTTCGCCTTTAAGTCCGCGTTAAGCGCATCCGGCTTCTCTTTCAGCGCGGCGCTTATTTCCTTCAGGTCTGACTGAAGCCCGTCCATCTTCTTTGTAAACGATGCCTGCCAATTCTGCAGTTGTGCGGCACTCTCTTTCTTCGACTTGTTGGTGTGGCACGTTGAACACGTGTCGAGACGCTGCTCCGCCAGATCGGGCGCATCGGGCCTGATAACTTTCATCAGATGATTGGATTCAGTCATGTGGCACTGAATGCAATCGAATCCCGAGTGCATACTCGCACTTGCTTCCACTCCCTTTGCTGCTCTGCCTTTGACTACTCCGTCCTGGGTATGGCAGGCATTGCACAGATCCTGTGGAGCCGATACGAGCTGGTGCGGGTTCTCGCTGTTGTGAGGATCGTGACACGCAACGCAGGTAATAGTGTTGAACGTTTCCTTCCCGGCGAGTTTGACGCCCTGCTGTTTGGCGGCAAGCCCTTCTGCGGTATGGCACCCGTAGCATTCGGCGCCGGCGAACTTGCTGGTGGCGATGCGGTCCAAAGCATGAGCGTGTCTTGAGGCGGCCCACATATTGTAATTCCGCAAGTGGGCTTCCGTGAGAGCAGGGTCTGGAGGAGTCTTTTCCGGATCCACCGGGGTAAACTGGACGCCCTTCAAATCGCTCAGCTTCATTCCCGGCCGGTAGCCGACAATCCACTTGGTACCGTCGGCCATTAGTTTTGCGCCCGTTCTGGCATCATTTCCGCCGTGGCATTGCCCACAGACGTCCGCCTGCTTTGTCTTTACGATCTTGCTTTTGTCACCCTTCCCCAATATGTGATCCCGGCCGGGTCCATGGCACGCTTCACAACCGATGCCGGGTTCACCCCATTTCAGGGCTGCGGTGTTCATATTCGTCGTATGGCAGCCCGCACAGTCGGTCGACCACGTCAGGGCAACATCGGAAGGCTTGTAGGCCTTTGCTTCCTTGTCGTAGATGACACTCAGGAGTTTGTAATGCTGAGTCTTGTCGTCGCGGTCGATAAAGAATGTTCCTGCAACGATGTACGAGGCCTTCCTCAGTTCGGCCTGGAGCTCCGCCGGAGCTTCTGAGATGTCGAGCGGCAGATCGGTCGCGTTGATTACAGGCACGACCATGTGCGCATGGTCGGACGATTTCCACAGACTGTGCTGTCCCGTGTGACAGCCCATACATGCTTGAGAACCTGTGTACTCCGGAATCTCCTTCTCACGTGCATCGGGGATAGCTGCCACGGCGGCAGCTGTAAGGACCGCGCCCGTCAGCCAAAAAACAATCCGGTTCGCGAAACGCTGATTCATAAAACACGTCTCCTGTTTGGACAGAGCAGCAAAAAGTTTCGCCAATCATACTTCAACAACTAATGGGTTGGCACTAGATTTTATGGGTAATTTGTACCGGCAGGTGAGACGTGGGTTCGGGCTCTTTGTTGCGGTGCAATTCCGGCACTTCCCGGCAATACGTTCCGCGCTTAAGCAGAAACGTCAGCTGGGCGTTTTCAAGGCGGCCACCGCTCGATACGCCGGTTTCGGCTGCTTTTTCCTGTCAAACAGCAGCGGGTGGTTGGTCCTTCCCGGGACCGGGAAGTTGTTCTTCCAGGATTCGTCGTCGCTCGTCCCCCATGTGGTGACGCGGTCGATCAGATTCCGGTGTTTCAGGAACAGGCGGAACAGCTCCTCGTAGCGGCGGGCCAGCCGGTCCTGCATTTCCGTGGGGAGACCGTCGGACCATGGGTTCAGTTCGGTGGAGTATTCGACCCGGGTGGAAATCTCTGCCGTACCGGAAGCCCCCCGCTGCGGCAAGACATCGACATCGAGCTCGGTTATGTGCACCGTGACGCCGGCTTCCGCGAAAAGCAGGACGCTGGCTTCAAACTCCCTGATATCCGGGTAATCGAGCCCCACGTGCCCCTGCATTCCGACACCGTGAATCGGTACGCCGCGTTTTTTGAAATCCCTGACGAATTCCGCGACGAACTTTGCCTTACCGGGATTGTGCATGTTGTAGTCGTTGTAGAGAAGCTGTGCCTTGGGATCGACCTCGTGTGCCCAGTGAAACGCTTTTTCCAGAAACTCAGGGCCGAGGATCTCAAA
This sequence comes from Acidobacteriota bacterium, assembly GCA_012719355.1. GTDB lineage: Bacteria > Acidobacteriota > UBA6911 > UBA6911 > UBA6911 > UBA6911. The sequence continues at coordinate 5,201 of JAAYAM010000172.1, read as the reverse complement.
CCACCGGCTCCGCCTCCACCCCTTGTCCTCGTCCACAGCTTCGTTGACTACGTCCCAGGCGGCGATCCTCCCCTTGTAGCGTCCGACCAGGGTGCGTATGTGGTCTTCCATCTTGCGCAGCAGATCGTCGCGCGTTATGACACCGGTACCGGAAGCGGCCCGGAACAGGTCCCTCGCCGTCTGGGAGTGCCACACGAGTGTGTGACCGAGGATGTACATGTTGCGGCCTGTCGCGAATCGAACCAGGCGATCGGGGAGCTCCCATTCCCAACGTTCTGCTTCAGGGTGGATCTGCCCCCATTTCATGCAGTTCTCAGCCGTGACAGCATTGAACTCCCGCGCGATCAAATCCAGCATTGCGCGGTCTTCTTCCTGCAGGGTCCGGTTGCTGACGGCGGTTCCGATCAAAAAGTCATCCTTGTAGAGATCCTTGAGCCCGGTGGAACGAAGGGCCTGGGCCAGCGCAGATTTTTTCAGAACAGGCGTGATGGACAGTGCGACCAGTGATTGATGGCAGAACCGGCGGCGTGACATCAGCATAACGGGTCTCCTCAGTGAATTCGCTTGTTGCCGTCAGAGCGCAGAACCGCGCCCGGCTATTATCGTTCCGTCCCTGTGGATCCGGCGGTGTATGCAGCCTGGTTCAGTGCCTGAATGGTCGAGACCGCGCCCATCCGGCGAAATTTCTCGTAGCGCTGCCGGCGCAGTTCGGAACCCGGGAGGGCGAGCATCGACTCGAGGCAGGGACGCAGCTGCCGGTCGAGCAGATCCGCCGCGGCATCGTGATTTTCCTGCGCTCCTTCGGGCGGTTCCGGCACGATTTCGTCAATGACTCCGAAACGCTTCAGGTCTGATGCCGTGATTTTCAGAGCCGCTGCCGCCGTTTCCACATGCTGCTGGTCTTTCCAGAGAATGGCTGAACATCCTTCCGGAGTGATCACTGTGTAGACCGCATTCTCCTGCATCAGGATCCGGTTTCCTATCGCGATCCCCAGTGCTCCTCCGCTCCCCCCTTCGCCGATGACGCAAACGACAACCGGCACTTCAAGGCGCGCCATCTCGCGCAGATTGAAGGCGATTGCTTCCGCCTGCCCGCGCTCTTCGGCCCCGACGCTGGGATAGGCCCCCGGGGTATCGACGAAGCATATTATCGGCCGTGAAAACTTGTCCGCGAGTTTCATTGCCCTGATCGCCTTGCGGTACCCTTCAGGCTGCGGATAGCCGAAGTTGCGGTATTGGCGCTGCTTTATGTCACGCCCCTTCTGATGCCCCACTATCATCACGGGTGTTCCGTGGTAAACGGCCATTCCGGTCACTATCGCCGGGTCGTCGGCGTAGCGCCGGTCCCCATGAATCTCGGAAAAGTTCTGGAAGAGCCTCTGGACATAATCCAGCGTGTACGGACGCAGGTCGTGGCGGGCAAGAAGCGTTTTCTGCCATGCAGCGCGCAGGCTCTCCTCGCGGAGCCTGTCTGCGCGCTGTTGTTCGGTTTCCTCCTGAGTTGAAGCTGTCGGTTCCATCGTGCAATCTCCGTCAACGACTCGTGGAATACGCGACTAATCCACGACGTGAACCGAGCCGGGACCGCAGATGCTCTCGATCTGCTGAATGAGTTCGGGGCTCGACTTCACCTTTACGAAATCAGAAGACCGGATGTTAACACGGAATTTTGATGGATGGTACAACTCTACTTCGACCCCGGTGTTGCCCGGGTTTTTCTCCAGAAGGCCGTGCAGCAGGGTCGCCGATCTTTCGGAGAGACCTGACAGCTTCGCCTTGATGCACAGCGTCTTGGCATTGCGCTCGCATATTCCGGAGAGCGGTTGAAGATCAGAGGCGATGAGTTTGTATCCTCTCTCATCTTCCACTTCAAACCGTCCCGTCACCAGCAGCGGGAAATCCGCGGTCATGTATGGTTCGAACTTGGGATAGGAAGCAGGGAAGACGACTGTCTCGACGGCCGCGGTCATATCTTCGAGAGTGAAGATGGCCATCAGATCCCCCTTCTTGGTGCGGCGCGGCCGAAAATCGGTCACGATCCCTGCCACTTTGCACTCGGTGGTCTGGGCGTCGCTGATAAGCTCGGCGATGCTTTTGTCGCTGAAGCGTGAAACGGCTTCAGCGAAGCGGTCGAGCGGATGGCCCGAGACATAGAATCCCAGAGTTTCTTTTTCGAATGCCAGGCGCTGCTCGAGCGGCCATTCGGGTATGTCGGGTGGAGGCGGTTCCGGCATCGCAGTATCGCCTGACGAGAGAGAGCCGAAGAGTCCCTTTTGCCCGCTCTCTCGGTCGCGCCGGACTTTCTGTCCGTACTCGATGGCCATGTCGATCATTGCCATGCATTGCGAACGCTTCAGCCCGAGCGAATCGAGCGCGCCGCTCTTGACCAGGCTTTCCAGCACCCGCTTGTTCAGCGAGCGCGAATCGACTTCTTCGCAGAAGTGGAAGAGGCTGCGGAAGCGGCCGTGTGTATCGCGATATTCGAGTACCGAACGGATTGCCGCTTCTCCGACATTGCGTATCGCGAGCATTCCGAAACGGATCTTGCCGTCCAGCGAAAGGAAGTCGAGCGCACTCTCGTTGATGTCTGGCGGAAGGACCGGAATCCCCATGTCCTTGCACTCCGCGATATACATGACGATCTTTTCGGTGTTGCCGATTTCACTTGTCAGCAGCGCTGCCATGAACTGGACAGGATAGTGGACCTTCAGATAGGCGGTCTGGTAGGCCAGCAGCGCATACGCCGTCGCGTGCGACTTATTGAAGCCGTACTGCGCAAACTGCTCCATCAGGTCGAAAACCTGTACCGCTTCTTTTTCGGAGATGTTGTTCTTCTTCGCTCCGGCGATAAACTTTTCGCGCATCGATACCATGACCGACGCGAGCTTCTTTCCCATCGCCTTCCGGAGTATGTCCGCTTCTCCAAGCGAGAAGCCGGCCATCTTGCTGGCGATCTGCATCACCTGTTCCTGGTAGACGATGACTCCGTAAGTCTCCTTGAGGATTCCCTCCAGGATGGGATGCGGATATTCGACTTCGATCAGTCCCTGCTTGCGCTTGATAAAATCCGGAATCATATCCATGGGACCGGGGCGGTACAGGGCGTTCAAGGCTATAAGATCTTCGAATCGTTCCGGCTTCAGGCGCCTCAGCTCGGCTTTCATTCCTCCGCTTTCAAACTGAAACACCCCGTTCGTTCTCCCTTCCGAGAACAGGGCGAACACTTCCGGATCGGTCAGCGGAACCGATGCGAGGTCCACATCGATCCCTTTCTCCTCGCGAATGCGTTTGACTGTGCTGTCGATTACCGTGAGGGTTGTCAGGGCGAGGAAGTCCATTTTGAGGAGCCCGATGGATTCGAGCTCCTTCATGCTGTACTGGGTCGTGATTTCGTCCTTGTTTGTCTTCTGCAGCGGAATCAGCTCGATCAGCGGCTTCGGCGCAATCACGACCCCTGCAGCATGCGTGGAGGAATGGCGCGAGAGCCCTTCCAGGCGCTTGCCGATTTCAATCAGTTTGGCGATCTGGGGATCGTTCATCTCATCTGTGAGACGCGACTCCTGTTCGAGCGCCTTGTCGATCGTGGCGTTGAGTTCCCCCGGAATGAGCTTGGCGATCCGGTCGACGTCCGCATACGGGATGTCAAGACTCCTGCCGACGTCGCGGATTACCCCCCTGGCGGCCATGGTGCCGAACGTGATGATCTGGCAGACGCAGTCGCGGCCGTATTTCTTCGAAACGTATTCAATCACCTCAGCCCTGCGGTTCATGCAGAAGTCCATGTCGATATCGGGAGGGGCAATACGTTCCGGATTCAGAAAGCGCTCAAAGAAGAGCTCATACTGCAGCGGGTCGACGTCGGTGATTTTCATGCTGTAAGCGACAAGGCTGCCGACAACCGAGCCGCGTCCGGGTCCGACCGGAATCGCATGATCCCGGGCGTACTTCAGCAGATCCCATACGATCAGGAAGTAGCTCGAAAACCGCATCTTCTTGATCATCTCGATTTCGAACGAGAGGCGTTCTTCATACTCGGCAAGCGTATGCTTCAGCTTGCCCGCGGGGGCGAGCACTTCGAGTGCCGTGCGCCTTTCCCTGAAGCCTTCGCGCGAGACCTTCTCGAAGTAACTGTCGGCGTCGTATCCGGGCGGAACATCGAACGGCGGCAGGGGCTGGGAGGTCTCGATCTGCAGATCGCAGCGCTCCGCAATCCTGACCGTGTTGAGCAGCGACTCTGGGATCTCTCCCCAGAGAGCCTTCATTTCTTCATAGGATTTGAAATAGAACTGGTCGCTTTCATAGCGCATCCGATCCTGCTGGCTTACCAGTTTGCCCGTACCGATGCACAGCAGGACATCATGCGCCACACTGTCGTCGCGGCGGATATAGTGTGTGTCGTTTGAGCAGATCAGGGGAATTCCTGTCTTTTTCGAGATTTCGATAATCGAGGGATTCACCCGCCGCTGCGCTTCGAGACCGTGGTCCTGGAGTTCGAGATAGAAATTGCCTTCTCCGAATATGTCGCGCAGTTCGAGCGCTTCCGCCACCGCGCCCTCGTACTCCCCCATGGCCAGTTTCTGCGGCACCGCGCCTTTGAGGCAGGCCGAGAGAGCAATAAGGCCCTCGTGATACTGCGAGAGAAGTTCCTTGTCTATCCGAGGCTTGTAGTAGAACCCTTCGATGAATCCGTAAGAGGCCAGGCGGCTGAGATTATGATAGCCGGTAAGATTCTCGGCCAGGAGAACCAGGTGGTTGGACTGGTCTCCCCCTCCGGTCTTCTTGTGCCGACTCTCTTTGGCCACGTAAATTTCGCAGCCGATTATCGGCTTCAGTCCCTTTTTGCGCGCGGTGTTGTAGAACTGAAGTGCGCCGTAGAGATTCCCGTGATCCGTCAGGGCCAGCGCAGGCATCCCCATTGACAGAGCCGTGTCGACCATGCGGTCGATTCTGGAAGCGCCGTCGAGCAGACTATAGTCGGAATGGTTGTGCAAGTGTACGAACGGTGTCGGTGTCTTTTCCGCCAATTCCTTACTCCCGCAGAAGCACATCAGTTTTTGTTGCGAACCAATGATACACAAATCGGGAAAGCCTGGATGGCAATAAATGCCATCCCACGCCACATTCTTGAATTGAAGCGTGGTCACGCCGATGCGGTCTCTCTCAGGAATACCCGCAACTCCGCTTAAGAATTAGCTTTACAT
>JAAYAM010000171.1 GCA_012719355.1 Acidobacteriota bacterium | reverse complement strand
ACCGCTTGGAAAAAGCTCTCGAAGCTATCAGAAGCGAGCAGGTAAACAGCGAGCAGCTTGAAGAAGCTGCCGGCCGGGTCCGGGAGAAGCTGTACGGTTCCAGTGCGCTCCTGTGCTCGGAGTTCCAGAACCAGTTCAAAGAATATCTCGACGGCGTCCTTTCGCCCGGCAGGAGACTGCTCCTGGAAGATCACCTTGGGCGTTGTCCTTCGTGCCGGACAAAGCTTGCCGGACGCAAAGACGAACGGACCACAGTTCCGTTCCGTCCCCGCAGGACGACCCGGTTGCCATCCTGGAGCAAGTGGGCCGCTGCGGCGGCAGTCCTGATCGGAGTGCTTTACCTCTTCAGGGGAGATCTCGACCGGATGCTTGCTCCCGGCGGACCGCGTGCCACAGTAGCTTCTCTTACGGGAAGCTCGTTTCTTATTTCCGAAGGAGAACTGAAACCGGGCGCTGTCATAAAAGAAGGGGAAGTAATTCGAACCGGCCCGGGCAGCCGTGCAGTTCTGAGGCTGGCCGACGGATCGATGATCGATGTCAACGAGCGAACAGAGCTTTCGCTGCATGCGGCATGGAGCGGCCAGTCCATTGACCTGCAGCGGGGGGACATTATCCTGAAGGCGGCAAAACAGCGCCGCGGACACCTCAGGGTCCGAACGCGTGACTCGATCGCCTCGGTGAAAGGAACGATTTTTGCGGTGTCGGCAGGAATCACCGGCACGGTGGTCTCGGTGGTCGAGGGATCCGTAGCGGTAGTGCAGCCCGGCACCGAAACTGTCCTGACTGCAGGTGAGCAGGCCACTTCCAACCCGTCGCTGGCCGCTTCGGTGCAGGATGCTGTTTCCTGGAGCCCCGATGCACAGATCTATATCGAAATCCTCGCTTCGCTTTCGAAAGTTGCGAAGGAACTCGCAGCCCGTCCCATGCCTTCATTGCGAACTCAGTCGAACCTGATCGGGTATATTCCTCCCGGGATGATCGTCTACGGCGCATTGCCGAACCTCGGGGGAACCGTCAGCGAGGCGCTTTCGCTGGCCGACCGCCAGGCGGCGGAAAACCCCGCCTTTGATCAATGGTGGAATTCCCGAGCGGGAGAAGGGCTGAAACAGCTTGTAAACCGGATCCAGGAGGCAATGCCGCTGCTCGGCGATGAAATCGTCTACGGCATATGTGCGAAGGAGAATCATCAGACGGTTCCGGTCTTTTTGGCCGAGGTACGCCAGGGCAAGACCGGCGAGCTCGCGGCTGAGCTCGACCAGCTGGGGATCCGGGAATACCACCTGGTCGAGGGGCTGCTTGCCGTCTCTAACTCGGGTTCTAATCTGCAGTGGCTGGTCGGGAACATGGGCAGAGGCGCGGAAACCTCGTTTACCAGGGAAATAGCCGCGCGTTATATGCACGAAGCATCATGGATGCTCGGCGTCGATATGGAGTCGATCATCTCCGCCAACGCCGGTCCGGAAGCGGAGTTCGTCCAAGCCCATAATCTGAAGCACATCTTTGTCGAACAGAGAAACGCCTTCGGCAGTCAGGAAAACGAAGTGGCGGTTTCATTCAACGGACCGCGGACCGGGTTGGCTTCATTCCTGGCAAGCACGGGTTCGGGCGGCGCGGCCGAATACATCTCGAGCGACTCCCTGGTGGCGCTTTTCGCCTCGACGCGCGAACCTCGTCAGATGGTCGAAGAGATGTTCAGGCTGGCGGCAATGTCAAATCCCTCGTTCCTGGACGATCTGGCGCAGTCGGAATCCAGACTGGGATTCAGGCTTGCAGAAGATCTGGCCGCTTCATTCGGAACCGAGTCGGCATTCAGCCTGGAAGGGTTCACCGCAACGGGTCCGGTCTGGGCGGCCGCAATCATGGTGAACAATCCCTCGATACTCGATCAGCTGGCGCACAGAAGGGCGGAAATCGTCAACGCGCAATCAGCCGCTGCAGGTTCAAAGCAGCAATTGATTGTCTCGGAAGAGACGGCGCAAGGGCGGAAATGGAGTACAATCAGGTCAACTGCTGTGCCGGTGGAGATCACGTGGACATATGACGAGGGATACATCGTGGCCGGATCCGACCGCGGAGTGGTGTTGCGGGCAATCGCGACCCGTCATGGCGGATCGCCGCTCGTGTGGTCGCAGGCTTTTCAGCAGCAGCTGCCCGCGTCCGCGGGACTGCACCCGTCAGGATTCGGGTGGCTTAATACAGGCGGGGCTTTCAAAGGGCTGGAAGGCCTGGCGAGTAATCCCGCGCTGCAAAGGCTGCTTGTCGAACGCGACCCTGTCCTGGTGGTTTTTGACGGAAGTGCGGAACAAATTAGAGCCGTCAGCCGTACTCCTGTCACGAGTCTGCTGATGAATACAATCCTTCTCCGAGGGACAGACGAAAGGTTCGCATCCACGAATGGCGGATACAGTCGTTGAACTGGAAGGTCTCAAGGTAAAGCTGGGACGGCGGGAGATACTTCGCGGCATCTCCTGCCGACTCGGCGTTTCGGGCGTGGGAAAGGCCTTCGGCCTTCTGGGCCCGAACGGCGCCGGGAAATCGACTTTGATTCTCACGCTGCTCGGCTTTCACAAGCCGCTGGCGGGCCGGATCTCGGTGCTCGGCTTCGACTGCAGGACGCGGCTGAATGAGGTCCGGGCCCACGTCGGATATATGCCGGAGACCGATTCGTTCATTGCCAACCTGTCGGCAGTTTCATTTCTGCGACTGATGGGCGAACTTTCCGGGCTTCCCGGCAAGATAGCTCTCGAGAAGGCGCACGAGGCGCTGTTTCACGTCGGCCTCGGCGAAGCCCGCTACCGCGAACTAAGCACGTATTCCCTCGGAATGAAGCAGATGGCGAAACTGGCCCAGGCGATCATCCACGGTCCTGAGCTGCTGATTCTCGATGAGCCGACCAACGGGCTCGATCCTTCGGCACGGCGGCGCATGCTCAGGCTGATTACGGAAATGAAGGAAAAGCAGGGGATGAATGTTCTCCTCTGCTCCCACCTATTGCGCGACGTAGAACAGGTGTGCGACGAGGTGGTGATCATGAAAGACGGCATGATCGTACACAAGTGCAATCTCGAAGAAGAGCGCCGGTCGAACAAATGCTTTGTAGAACTCGAAGTCAGCGGCAATGACGCGGGACTTCGCGGCGCACTTCCGGCAATCGGCGCCGAGGGAGTTTCGGAAGGAAACGGCAGGTGGCGTATCGTCCTGCCGCCTTCGGTTCAACTGCAGACGCTGTGGGAGCTACTTGGAGCACAGAATCTCCTGGTGCGGAAACTGACGCACCGTCGTGACACACTTGAAGAGATTTTCCTGAAGGCGATGGGACACATCGCCCACACTCCCGGCGAAAGCGCTCATACATCAGTGCAGCCTGTCTGATCCGTGGCAACGAGGTGATTGGATGGCGGTCTACAAACGCGGATACCAGAGATACCAGGGACCGATAGCGGGACGATGGACGAGATTTATGGTCCTTCCGCGCTTTGCATGGAAACGTCTGTTCCAGCAGCGCCTGATCATACTTCTGATGGTAGTCGCGTTCATCTGGCCCCTGCTGTGCGCCATATTCATCTACATAAGCAATAATTCGGACCTTCTGAAAGGATTTGGCCCTCAGTTCCGGGACTTCATCGCCGTGAACGGACGGTTTTTCCTGGTATTCATGAATGCCCAAGCGTTCTTCGCAGTCTTTCTCGGAGCGATGTCAGGCCCGGGACTCATCGCACCGGACGTTGCCAACAATGCCCTCCTCCTTTACTTCAGCCGCCCTATCTCAAGGGCCGATTACTCTCTCGCACGGCTTACCACTCTTTTCGGCATGCTGTCGTTGATAACATGGGTTCCAGGACTGCTGCTGTTCGCCATGCAGGCCGGAATGGCCGAAGACCCGTGGTTGACGGAACACTGGAAGATAGCGCCCGCGATAGTCGCCGGTTTTGCGGTGTGGATCCTGCTGGTGAGCATGGTGGCGCTGGCCGGGTCCGCTTATGCGCGTCTTCGGGTGGTTGCGGGCGGCATCGTGCTCGGCTTCTTCTTCATCCTCAGCGGCGCATCGGTCATGATCAATGGCGTATTTCGTTCCGATTGGGGATGGTTGCTGAATCCGGCATGGAGCACCCAGACTCTGTGGCGCGCCCTGCTCGGCCTCGATCCGCAGCCGGGTCCCGGAGTAGCGGCATGCGCCCTGTCCCTGGCGATCATGATACTGTTCCTCGCGTTTGTGCTCGAGCGCAAACTCCGCCCTGTGGAGGTAGTTTCGTGACCTCACTCTCGGTCGTCTTTGACGAAGTGTCCAAGTTCTATGGCGAGGTACTCGGAGTCAACCGGGTCTCGATGAACATACCTCCGGGGATCACAAGCCTGGTCGGCCCCAACGGATCAGGCAAGACCACGCTGATGAATCTGATGACCGGACTGATTCATGCCGACGCGGGGACAATACTGATGCGCGGGATCTCGCCACGCGACCCGGAGAAACTGATGCGCATTACCGGCTATGCGACCCAGTACGATGCTGCGCCGCGCTGGGCAACCGGATTCAGCTTCATCACCACCGGACTCCTGCTGTTCGGATATTCCCGGTCTGAAGCGGAGCAACAGGCCTGGAAGGCGCTCGAGCAGGTCGGGCTTACCGATGCGGCACACCGCAAGGTGGCGGCCTATTCGAAAGGGATGCGGCAGCGCGTCAGGCTGGCCCAGGCAATTGCGCATGACCCCGAAATCATCCTGCTGGACGAACCGCTCAATGGACTCGATCCGCTGGTCCGCGCCGGGACCATCGAATTGTTCCGCACCTGGGCGAACCGGGGAAGGCACGTAATCCTCTCCAGCCACGTGCTTCAGGAAGTCGATCTGATAAGCGACCAGGTGATCCTGATTGCAAACGGCATGATTGTCGCCGAAGGAAAGATTCGTGACGTGCGTGAGGAAATCCAGGAGCATCCGAGCCAGTTCATTGTCCGGTGCGACGACGCATCGCGTGTCGCATCCCTGCTGTTCGATGAGGATCACGTCACCGAAATCAGGCTCAACGAAGACCGTCTCGGACTGCTGGTGATGACGAGGGACCGCGAACGCTTCTCCCGGTCGATCGGCCGGATCGCGACCAACGGTCACGTCATCGACAGCATCATCCCGGCAGACGAGAATGTGGACGCACTGTACGAATATCTGATCGGCGAAGGCAAATAGGATATGGATAGACAGCGGCGGGTGAAGCAGGCATGGACGATCGCGAGAATTGAGCTGAGGCGCGCGTTCTTTTCAAGGCGCGCGTTCTGGGTGTACGGCCTGGCGCTGTTCCCTGCCGTAATCTTCTTCTTCTACAATCTCTCAATACAGATCAGACGCTCCAGTCTGCAGTCCGGAAGCCTCACGACTCCGGCTTTGATAGACAGCATCAGGATAGGAGAGCGGGACGAAGATATCCTGGCTCGACTCGGGAAGACGAAACGGGATTATCGCTGGCAGAGCAATATACGCGTGAGGGACAAGGAAGAGAAATCCGGCATCACCACGCACAAGATCGATCCTGCGTACGAGGCGCGTTACGTCAGGCTCAACATCATGGTGCCGACGTGCTCGAGCGACAGGACTACGAGGATTTACGAATTCGAGGTCTATGGACCGGACGGCGCGACCAATCTCGCGCTGCACCGCCCCGTCACCGGAAGTACGCCCTGCAGTGCCGATGAAGGACCGGAAAAAGCGGTCAACGGCAGCGTCGCAGGAGGGATAAAAGACCGCTGGTGCAGCCACGAACCGAGAAGCTATCTGCAGGTTGACCTCGGGGAACCCCGCCCGATCGGATCTATCGTGATAAGGCACGCAAGCGCAGGAGGCGAAAGCGCCGAATTCGACACCTGCCGGTTCAGCGTGCAGGCAACCAACGACAACAAAATCTTTGCCACCGTCGTCGGCGCTACCGGGACACGCCTGGTCGAAGAAATCACCTGGCACAGAAACCTCGTCTATTTCGACGGCCGGAGAGAAGTGCGGCTGAGTTTCACAGACGGCAGGCTCACCGCGAAAAATGAAAAACTGTTGGTCGATTTCGAAGAAGACAGGAAGGTGTTTGCCGGGGTATTCCAGTTTTTCTACCTGAGGCTTGCGATCTTTTTCGGCTGCCTCGGTATATTCATGAACCTCTTCCGCGGTGAAATGCTGGATAAGACATTGCATTTCTGGTTTCTTGCGCCTGCGCGTCGTGAAGTGCTTTTGGCGGGAAAGTATGGAGCAGGCCTGATTGCTTCTTCGGTGATTTTTGCTTTCGGCACCCTGGCGTGCATCGCGGTACTGCTGTCGGGACACAGTTCGGCGGAAGTGCAGCAATACTGGCAAAGCGCGGGCTCGGCCCATTTGTTCTGGTATACGGCGGCCGCGGTGCTCGGATGCATCGGTTACGGCAGCGTGTTTGTCGCCGCCGGCCTTCTGCTGCGCAACCCGATCATCCCGGCGGCGGTTCTGCTGGCATGGGAAAGCGTCAACGGATTCCTTCCGGCGCTTCTGCAGAAGCTGAGCATCCTCTACTACCTGCAGTCATTATGTCCTGTTCCTGCTCCGGTGGATGGCGACATGCCGGCCCTGCTGCGGCTGCTTCTCGCCCCCGCGGCCCCCGCGTCGAAGGCGGGAGCCGTCATAGGGCTGCTGGCCGTTACGGCAGTGGTACTCTGGCTGGCGGCGCTCGCAATCCGACGCATCCAGATCTCCTACAGCACCGAAGCCTAATAACTCAGGCCATAGCCATAGGGGAACAAGGGGCTGTAGCGATCCTTCGGAACGTTGATATTCAAAGGCAGCTGGTCCATCGATTTCGGCCAGGAGAACGAAAGCTTCGCCGTCGGGCTGTAATCGCCGAACAGCACGTCCGCGATCCCGCTCCCCTCGGTCCCCGGCAGGAAAGCGGCCATAAACGAGTCGGATTGCCGCAGCACACTGTCGATAATCATCGGACGGCCGGCTATGAGGATCACCGCCACAGGGATGCCCGCCTTCTTCAGATTCCTGATGACAGCCACATCCTCTTTGCTGAGCGACAGGTCCGAAGTGTCGCCCACACCTTCCGCGTAGGGACGCTCGCCGATGACGGCGATGCCTATTGAGGCGCCTTCGGCTCCCGAACCGTCAATCGAGTAAGTTACGCTCGTGTTCCGTGATACGGCAGCCTTGATCGCTTCCAGGACAGTCGTTCCTCCCGTCGTGACCTTGCCGCTCTGCCCCTGCCACCTGATTGTCCAGCCGCCGCACTGGTTGCCGATGTCATCCGCGCTCTTTCCCGCGACGTGAATGCGTGCGATGTCCTTTGCGACAGGCAATGCATTGCGCTCGTTTTTCAGAAGCACGACAGACTTGCGCACCGCCTCTCTTGCAAGTTCCCTGTGAGCGGGCGAGCCGAAGCTCTTATGCAATTTCCTGTCGGCCAGCTGAGACCTGCTCTTGTCCATGAGCCCCATGGCGAACTTGACGCGGAGAATGCGTGTCACGGCATCATCGATGCGGGACATCGGCACCCGACCCTCCGTCACAAGCTCCTTCAGGGTGTTGAAGAACTTCGCGTAGCTGGTCGGTTCCATCGCCATGTCCATGCCGGCATTGATCGAAATCTCCACCGACGCCTTGTAATCGTCGGGCCTGATTTGCGTGATGGCGTTGTAATCGGAAATCAGGAATCCCTCGAAACCAAGCTCTTCCTTCAGTATCTCGGTAAGAAGCCGCCTGCTCGCGGAGCACCGCACCCCGTTCCACGTGCTGAACGAAGGCATGATGCTTCCGACGCCGGCATTTATGGCGGCGACATATCCGGGAAGATGTATCCGTCGCAGGGTGGCCTCGTCCATACTGGCGTCCCCCTGATCCAGCCACAGGCGGGATGCTCCCTTGGGGACCGCCTCGGGACGGGGCGCCGTGGTTGCGGCCGTACCTCCGTCTCCGACGTAGTGTTTGGCGCATGCCAGTACCGAGAGCGGGTTCTTCAGATCGCCCTGCAATCCGCGCACGGCTGCTACCCCCAACATCTCCACCAGTGCAGGATCTTCTGAAAAGCCTTCATACGTCCTTCCCCAGCGGATATCTTGAGGAACCGCGACGCACGGCGCAAACGTCCACTGAATGCCGGTGGCACGAACCTCTTCAGCCGTGATCCGGCTGATCTTCTCCACAAGCGCAGGATCGCGAGTGCAGCCCAGCGCTATGTTGTGTGGAAAGATAACGGCGCCGAGCACATTGCTGTGCCCGTGCACGGCATCGACTCCGTACAGGACAGGGATCTTGAGACGCGTTTTCAGCGCTTCAGACTGGACCCGGTCGTACAAATCCGTCCACGCTTCGAGACCGTTCCCTTCAGCCGGATCGGAATCGCCTCCGCTGAGCACCGAACCGATGAAGTACTTCTGCATGTCGCCCGGGTTGGCAAGCACCGGCCCCTGTTCAGGTTGCGTCATCTGTCCGATCTTCTCATCGAGCGTCATCTGAGCCAGCAGTTCTTTCACCTGAGCGTCATACGATGACAGCCGTTTTGAATCTGACGAAGAAAGAGACACCGTCTGGAATATTCCCAGCAGTGCGCATGCGACAAGGATCGAATAGGATCTCATATCTGTTTTGTTCCTCTCGCTGGTGAATGAGAACAGTAGTCTATGGGAACAAAAACCAAAATGCTATTGAAAGGATATTGTCTCGCTGTTCCGCCTTGATTTACTGCAATATCTTTTCGAGAGCCTGGTAATCGGCATGGACGGATTCCAGCGCGTCACTGATCGCCTTCTCGTCACCCGACGCCGTGCCTGCCGCGAATGCCCCTACCGACTCCGCAAGCCTTGATCTTGCAGCCTGAAACTCCGGCTCCTTCTCTTTCAGGCGGCCGGGAAGGGTGGCGGCGTTCAGCAGATCCATCTTCTGCGTGAGTTCGGCTGCAGATGCTTTCACCTTCTCCATTTCATTTCCGGGGACGTGATGGTGATACAGCATGTAGAGAACTGAATGGAAATCATCCAATTCCTTCAGAACCGGACGGATGGCTCGTACCAGCCCCTCGAACCGCGCGTGCAGAATCTCCGCCGCATTCAGCAGCCGCGAATCGTCTCCGGAACCGGCAGCCGACTTGTATTCAGCAGCCGCTTCCCGGAGTTTCCCGACATTCTCATCCCAGGTCTGCTGCTTCTCATGCAGGATGGCCGGAAGTTTCGCCGCCGCGACGTCAGCTGTCCCTTTTTCGACTTCCGGAAGGAGTTGCCTGAGCATCGCAGTGTCTTTTTTCGGCCAAGCTTCGTGCCAGATTCTGGCGATCACCTGGTGAAAGGAATCGAGCGCCGGCACCCTTGCGGTTGCATCGGCCGTCAACTGCTCGGATTGCAGGATTCCACCCCAAGACAGAACCATCAACACTATCGAGATTGTCAGAAATCGTCTCATAGGCACCCCCGGGAAACATTCAAAGAAAGATATCGGCACGTTTTTTCCACCTGCGTATTATACTCACATGCTGGATGGTGGCCTATGGAGCAGCTCGAAACGAACATCAACAAAGAATTGCAGATGACCGCGCAGTACCTCGCCCAGAGTCTGATTCCCGATCCGGGGGCCGTGCCACGTGTCAACAACATTGATATCCACGGCATGACGATTCCGCTCAACGGCGTTGCCGGCGGAGACCTGGTAACTTACGTCGATTTCCAGGACAGGTATGACCTCGAGGCAAGGATCGCTCGCGCCCTTGCCAGGGGAGAAGAAGCAAAAGCCCAGATGTTGCAGCGCCTGAAACGGAAGGGTGGAATTATGGTCGCCGACGTATCCGGGCACGAATTCACCGACGCCATCCGGGCCCTTTTGTTGCACCAGGTATTTCACGCATGCGCGCTGTATGAGATGGATCAGAACGGCAACATCACCACACGCCTGTTCGAACAGGTCAACACCCGCTTCTTCAAGTCGAGGACACTCAGGCGTCTGGCTGCGGATCTCGATTCGACGAGTTTCATCACCCTGATTTACGGCGAGATATCGCATACCGGCAGATTCCGGTTCGTAAGCGCCGGGCACCCTCCGCCGCTCGTGTTCTCCAGAGCCTACAATCGTTTCGTGGAGATAAGTCCGAACCGTCTTGTAAGCTATCCGCCGCTAGGATTGCAGCTGACGGAAGATCATCCTGATGCGAAGCTCTTCAAGCGCGTGCTCGGCTACAAGAAAAAGTATACGACAAATGATCTGAACCTGATGGGCCAGGGCGACGTGCTGCTTCTGTACACCGACGGCCTTATCGATACCTTCTCTTCCTACACGATTGAGCGGCTGGAACGGTCGGTCGCTCTATCGAAGGACGGCTCTGCAAAAGACATCTGCGAGGCTATAATCGCCGACCGGAAAGCGGCGTCCGAACAGAGCGATGACCTCAGTCTCGTGGTGATCAAATATCGTTGACAACGTGCACAGGAAAACTTCGATGTCCGAACCGGCAATTTCGAATTTCATCCGCGACGAAGTAGCTGCCGATCTGGCGGCGAAAAGGTTCACGAAGGTTGCCACTCGTTTCCCTCCCGAACCGAACGGATATCTCCATATCGGCCATGCAAAGGCGATCTGCATCAATTTCGGGATCGCGCAGGAATTCGGCGGCGTCTGTAATCTGCGTTTTGACGACACCAATCCGACCAAAGAGGAACAGCGGTACATAGACTCGATACAGGAGGATGTGTGCTGGCTGGGATTCGACTGGGGAGACCGCCTGTTTTATGCTTCGGACTATTTCGACCGGATGTACGAGCTCGCGCTCGAGATGATCCGGGGGGGCAAAGCCTACGTGGATGATCAGACGCAGGAACAGATCAGGCTGTCGCGGGGCACCCTGACAGAACCCGGCACTCCGAGCCCGTGGCGCAACCGGAGTATCGAAGAAAACCTCGATCTCTTCAGACGCATGAAGGCCGGCGAATTTCCTGACGGTTCACGAGTGTTGCGGGCGAAAATCGACATGTCTTCCCCCAACCTGAACATGAGGGATCCGGTAATGTACCGCATCCTTGCGGTGCCGCATCACCGCACCGGGGACAGATGGAAGATCTATCCCATGTACGACTGGGCCCACGGACTTGAGGACTCGATCGAAGGAATCACCCATTCGCTGTGCACGCTGGAATTTGCGGATCACCGTCCGCTTTACGACTGGTTCCTGGAACAGCTCGGCGTCCATCATCCGCGCCAGATCGAGTTTGCCCGCCTTGAACTCAGCTACACAGTGCTGAGCAAACGGAAACTGCTTCAGCTGGTCGAACGCAAGCTCGTCTCCGGCTGGGACGATCCGCGCCTGCCGACACTTGCCGCAATGCGCCGACGCGGCTACACCGCGGAAGCGATACGCAACTTCTGCGATAGGATCGGGGTGTCAAGATCCAACAGCATCGTAGATGTCGCACTGCTGGAGCATTGCCTCAGGGAGGATCTGAACAGGCGCGCGCCGCGCACAATGGCGGTGCTCCGTCCCCTGAAGCTGGTGATAACAAACTATCCTGAAGGCAAAATCGAGCTTCTGAACGCCGACATAAATCCGGAAGATCCGTCGGCAGGAAAGCGGGAGGTGCCCTTCAACCGCGAACTGTGGATCGAGCGGGACGATTTTATGGAAAATCCTCCCGCCAAATTCTTCCGCCTCGCTCCGGGACGTGAAGTGCGGCTGAAATACGCCTACTATGTCAGGTGCAACGAGGTGATCAAGGATCCTGGCACCGGAGAAATAGTGGAACTGCACTGCACCTATGATCCGGAGACCAGGGGAGGCTGGTCAAAGGACGGGCGCAGGGTCAAAGGGACTTCCCACTGGATTTCGGTTCCGCACGCGATCCCCGCGGAATTCCGCCTGTACGATCGTCTCTTTAACAGGCCGGACCCTGATGAAGGGGAAGGTTTTCTGTCCAACATAAATCCGGATTCACTTGAGGCGATCAGGGGATTTGTCGAGGCCGGGCTTGCCGGAGCCCGGCCAGGAAGCAACTATCAGTTCGAGAGACAGGGGTACTTCTGTGTAGATCCTGATTCGACACCTTCCGCAATGGTGTTCAACCGTAGCGTCTCCCTCAAGGATTCCTGGGCCAAAATCAGCCGCTAGGCGGCCTCTCCAATCATCTCAACCGGCGGGCGAAATCGTCCTGTTCCTGACGGAGCTCACCGGGGAGCCGGTCTCCGATTCTGTCGAATAACTCCCTCTGGTCTTTCAAATCCTCATCCCAATCATCGGGATTCACTTCCAGGATGGCTTTCAGGGTTTCGGGTGGCATATCCAAACCGGACAGGTTCAAAGCATCCATGGTTGGCAGGAATCCCATGGGCGAATCCATAGCCTTGGATCTCCCTTCGCAACGTTCGAGCGCCCAGAGAATCGCTCTCAGGTTCTCCCCGTATCCGGGCCAGAGGAACTTGTTTGTCTTTCTGTCGCGCCGGAACCAGTTCACATGAAAAATTTTCGGCGCCTTCCCCCTGAGTCTTCTCCCCATGTCAAGCCAGTGCCGGAAATAGTCGCCGACGTTGTAGCCGATAAAGGGAAGCATGGCCATCGGATCCCTCCGTATGACGCCGGTCTGGCCGACCGCCGCAGCGGTGGTCTCGGACGCCATTGTGGCGCCGAGATAGACCCCGTGCTGCCAATTGCGGCTTTCGCAGATCAGCGGAGCCACGGTAGCACGCCGCGCGCCGAACAGAATTGCGGATATCGGCACCCCCTGTGGGTTATCCCACTCCGGAGAGACGGAAGGACACTGCACCAGCGGCGAGGTGAAGCGAGAATTCGGATGCGCTCCGGGCCGGTTCGATTCGGGTGTCCAGTCTTTTCCGGCCCAGTCGATGCCGTGCGGCGGGGGCGGCCCCATCTCCTCCCACCAGACTCCCCCGTCATCCGTTTTCAAGACATTGGTGAAAATGGTGTTTCGCCTGATCGTTTCCATGGCGTTCGGGTTGGTCTTGTAGTTCGTCCCCGGAGCGACGCCGAAGAAGCCGGTTTCCGGATTCAATGCATAAAGCCTTCCATCCGGACCGATATACATCCAGGCTATATCATCTCCAAGGGTCCACACCCGGTATCCCGGCAGGCTTTTCGGCGGGACGAGCATCGAAAGATTCGTCTTGCCGCATTGGCTGGGAAACGCGGCAGTCACGTATCTGACCCTACCCTGCGGGTTTTCGATCCCCATCAACAGCATGTGCTCGGCCATCCAACCCTGAGTTCTGCCAAGATAGCTGCCGATCCGCAGTGCCAGACATTTCTTGCCGAGAAGCGCGTTTCCTCCGTAAGCCGAGCCTACGCTCCAGATCGTGTTGTCTTCCGGGAAATGGCAGATGAAGCGGCGTTCCGGGTTAAGATCCGCCATGCCGTGCAGGCATCTTGTGAAATCACCTGAAGCGCCGAGGTCGTCGAGCGCGATCCGGCCAGCACGCGTCATTATTCTCATGTTGAGCACAACATAACGGCTGTCGGTGAGCTGAATCCCTATTTTCCTGAGGGGAGATCCGGGCGGTCCCATCATGAATGGGATTACATACATGGTCCTGCCCCTCATTGAGTTACGGAAGATTTCCCCCAGCTTCCGGTAGGCTTCCTGGGGATCCATCCAGTTGTTGGTGACTCCGGCGTCGTTCTTGTCGCGCGAACAGATGAAGGTCAATTGCTCGGTGCGTGCCACGTCATTGACGTCAGACCGGCTGTAGTGGCAGCCGGGCCATTCCGCCTGGTTCAACTCCTCGAGTTCACCCGTCGCCAGGCATTGCCTGATCAGGAGTTCCTTCTCTTCCTCCGATCCATCGCACCAATGCACACTATCGGGCCTGCACAACTGTGCCATCTCATGGACCCAGGCAAACACCGCCTCATTTCTTGCAAGGGCTTCATTGATGAACGCCTTCATTATGGAAATACCTTTCGAGGACAAATACTTCTCGCCAAAGGAGGGAAGGAGGGACTTGGAACAAATTATTGCAGAAATGAAGCCGAATTCCAGAGCAACATGAAATTCAGCTCCATTTTAGAGGTATTTATATGGCGTCGCGGTGTTTTTCCTTTTTGTCCTTTCCAGTCTGTGCAGCAACAGGACGGAGCAGAACATCTGCGGTCGTTTCGGTGAATGTGCGCAGGGTGTCGCCTATCCGGAGGGTCACGCCATGGTGGACCTGTTCGGCCCTGATGCAGGCGGCATTCAGATCGGCAAGTCTCTTCTCGATCTCCTTCTGCTCTCTGATCTGCTCCTCCAGTTGCGTGCAAAAGAATGCATACCGTTCCTCGAGGGCTTCCGTCACGTCTTCTACCTGAAGCATCCGCTCTATCGTGTCGATTTGGATCCTGGTTTGGTTCACCGCCTCGTCCGTGGCCGCCTTTTGGGCTTTCAACCCCTGGCCGGCAGCAGCCACTTCAATCATGGTTGCCGATTCCGATACCGATCCCAGGATCCTGGCATGGACTTCCCGTTTGGCCCGCACACGCCCCCCCATGATCCAGCCTTTTCCGCCGCTGGCGCCGGCAAGGACTGAGCCTTCGCACTCGATGTCACAGTGGGCAATAAGGTCGTTGACTTCGATGTTGCCTTCGCACTGCACGGTGCAGTCGCTGAGAAACCGGGCTTCAATGTTACCTTTGGCGATGATTTCCGACTGGTTTCTTCCATAGACGCCGGTAAGAAGAACGATGTTTCTGCCGGCCGACAGATTGGCGCCTTCGACCGTATCAAGAATCATGAGGTCATGTCCGGCCTTGACGGTGAATCCGGGCTCGACTGCTCCGCGGACTATCACGTTTCCTTCAAAGATGAGGTTCCCCGTCGAAGGATTCACCCCATCAACTTCGATGGTAGGATCCACCCTGACCCAGTTGTCGTCGAATGAAGGCTGTCCTACACGCGCGGCGACGACGACATCGGGATCATCGGCAGATAACCTCGTTCCGGGGCCGGCGCGGAGTGGTCTGTCCGATCCCGGCATGGCCGGCAGAAGAGAACCGTCGACACCGGTTCCCGGCTTCCCGGGGCCGGCCGGTATGTGTCTCAGCAGCGGGGTTCCGACTGCGACAGAGACGAAGAGCCCCAGGTCTTTGTAGTCCACAGTGCCGTCCTCGCGCTCCTGCGGCGCACCTTTGTGATTTGATTCCAGCACCAGCCTTTCAAACACCGCCGGTTCCCCAGTGACCGGCGAGACGCCTTCGGCAATGAGGGTCCGTTCGCATTCTCCTTTCTCGAGGATCTCCCGGACAAGCTCTTCATGGATTCCGAACCGCACTTCGCTGCCGTTTAACGCTTCCCTGAACGCGGTTTCGGTCAGGGACTCTCCGCCGAATGCGGGCGACACCCGAACCCATGCACGGAGTCTGTCGCTCGATACTTCCACTACGATACGGCAATCCCGCTTTTCGGCGACTGTGTATTGCCTCGGGCTTTCCAGATGGCGCGCTTCCCTGCCACACCGGCGGATCGCCTCTTCGTGCAGGAACCAGTCATGGCAACCGAGCGAGTTGATCCATTCCTTGAGCTGATCAATTGGAATTCCGTCAGGGAAATCCGTATTGGGATCCACCGTGACCGTCAACAGCCGGTCATCAGCAGATTTCCGGCAGAAACGCACACAGGAAGGTATCTGTTCAGGTGGCACTTCGCGGTTATATGGGTCCAGGCTGTCCATCGTCATGTTTACCTGCCTTCCTTATCGGGCGGACGTCGGCCAAGCTATAGGCCCCTCCAGGCTTTTTCGAAGTCAGGCCTTGTTCGCCGTGCATACCTTTGATACAAGTGTAGATGTTCACGATTTTAGATATTTGATCCCCCCCTCTCAAGAACCGAGACTGTATGGTCACACTGTTTTTCATTGCGGCGGCTGTTGCGATTATTGCGACGTTCATGGTTATCACTCATCTGGAAGCCGTTCATGCGCTTCTGCACCTGGTCGTATCACTTCTCGCGGTCGCGCTGATATTCTATCTCCTTGGCGCCCCGTTTATCGCTGCGCTTGAAGTGATCATCTACGCCGGGGCCATCATGGTCCTGTTTGTCTTCGTGGTGATGGTGCTGAACCTCGGACCGCTCACGCGGGAACAAGAGACCCGCTGGCTGCGCCCCGGAATGTGGGTCGCACCGGCGATACTTTCAGGGGTACTTGCGCTCGAGCTTGTTTACGTGCTGCTGGGCGGCCAAAAGCCATTATCCGTATCGTCCGGGGTCGACGTCAAAGAAGTCTCGCACAGCCTCTTCGGCCCTTATCTGATCGCCGTCGAAGTGGCGTCGATTCTTCTGATGGCCGGTCTCGTGGGCGCCTACCATATCGGGCGCGGCTGGAAAGGGAAGGCCAGATGACGGATCAGATACCGGCGGAATACGCGCTCGTTCTGGCTGCAATACTGTTTGCGCTCGGGCTTGCGGGAGTGCTGGTGCGCAGAAACATCCTGTTTATCCTGATTTCGCTTGAAATCATGCTCAACGCCGCGGGACTCGCATTGATCGCGGCCGGAGCCCGATGGGGGGAGCCCGATGGACAGATAATGTTTCTGCTTGTGCTGGCGACCGCAGGAGCTGAAGTCTCGGTCGGACTTGCGCTCGTGCTCCAGCTTTACAAGCAGTTTCGTACGCTGGACATCGATGCCGCAAGCAGGATGAAGGGTTAAGTATGCTCGACACGCTCTGGATCGTGCCGGCGCTTCCTCTCGCCGGCTTTGTATTCCTGGCCCTGGCGGGTGGGCGCATTCCTCGCACCGTTATTGCGTTCATCGCCACTGCCACGGTAGGAATCTCGGCACTCCTGGCAATCGCGATCGGCGTCACTTTTCTCGGTCTGCTCCCGCAGGAGGCTTCCTACCGGCAGGTCCTATGGCAGTGGGTCAGCGTGGCCGGATTCGAGCCCGCGATAGGATTTCATCTCGACGCGCTGTCTCTCGTCATGATGTTTGTGGTGACCTTCGTCGCGTTCTGGATTCATCTTTACTCAACTGAATTCATGATTGAAGACGAGGCGTACGGCAGGTTTTTCGCCTACATGAATCTGTTTGTCGCGTCGATGCTTATTCTCGTGCTGGCCGACAACCTGCTGCTCCTTTACCTCGGCTGGGAGGGAGTCGGCGCCTGCAGCTATCTCCTGATAGGATTCTGGTATCACGATTCGGCCAATGGGCGCGCCGCCCAGAAGGCTTTTATTGTGACCCGTGTGGGCGACACCGCCATGGCGATCGCTCTTTTTCTGCTGTTCGTCAATTTCGGAACTCTGGACATACAGGCGATTCTGCAGCAGGCGTCGGAAAGCATTCAGTCCGGATCGCTGATTGCCGTAGCGGTTACGGCTCTGTTGCTTGGAGGAGCGGTGGGAAAATCGGCGCAGCTCCCGCTTCAGACCTGGCTGCCGGACGCCATGGCGGGGCCTACCCCCGTGAGTGCTCTTATCCATGCTGCGACGATGGTAACCGCGGGAGTCTACCTGATCGCCCGCACCCACACGCTGTATTCGCTCGCTCCCCAGGTAATGGCTGCTGTCGCTGGAGTCGGAGCGCTGACGCTCTTCATAGCGGGGACGGCGGCTCTGGTGCAGCGAGATATCAAGAGGGTTCTTGCCTATTCGACCATAAGCCAGATCGGTTACATGTTCCTGGCCCTCGGAGTCGGCGCCTGGGGGGCCGCCATGTTCCATTTCATGACCCATGCCTTCTTCAAGGCTCTCCTGTTCCTCGCCGCGGGTGCGGTCATCAATGCACTGCATCACGAACATGATATTTTCAAAATGGGCGGAGTGCGGCACAAGCTTCCGCTCGTCTTCTGGACCTTCCTGATCGGGAGCGCTTCACTCGCGGGATTTCCGCTGGTAACCGCCGGGTTCTATTCGAAGGACCTCATCTTGTGGCAGGCATGGTCGTCAGGACAGGGGCAGGCGTGGCTGTGGGCAATTGGGGTCGCGACTGCATTCCTGACGGCGATTTATATATTCCGCGTGGTCTTCATAGTCTTTTTCGGGAAGGAACGGACGCATGTAGAGAAACTCCCGCGCCGGCCCATGACAGTTCCGCTCGTAGTACTGGCCTTCTTCTCAATTGTGTCGGGTTTCGTCGAAATCCCTCCCGCCCTTGGAGGGCGGCATCTGTTCTCTTCCTTCATGTCCT
Organism: Acidobacteriota bacterium; assembly: GCA_012719355.1. Taxonomy (GTDB): domain Bacteria; phylum Acidobacteriota; class UBA6911; order UBA6911; family UBA6911; genus UBA6911. The sequence goes on along the minus strand of JAAYAM010000171.1, from coordinate 2,547 downwards.
CCGCCCTGCCCTCGGCAGCGGTGGAGGAGTCTCATACGACAGAGCTCATTTTCAGCCTGATTGCCTCGCTGCTTGCGCTGGCTGGGATTTATCTGGCACACCTGTTTTTCCGCACAAGACGTGAGCATGCAGAACCGGACGCAGGGAAACGGCTGACGCGGTTCCTGTTCGGCGGGTGGGGATTCGACTGGCTGTACGACAGGATCTTCGTCAGACCGTTTGTCTGGATTGCCCGGGTAAACCGGAACGATTACATTGACAGTATTTACGGAGGCATTGCGGCGCTGAGCAGAGGACTCAATACCGTGTTCAGCTCAACAGAAACCGGGCGCGTGCGGCTGTATGCCGCAGGCATCGCGTGCGGATCGATCATCCTCGTCGCAATCGCATTACTGCTATGATACTGGTTATCCTTATTGCAGTTCTTTTCGCCGGCGGTTTTCTCGTCTGGGGGGTAGGGAGACGCAGCCCACTGGGAGCGCGCTGGATCTCTCTTCTGCTCCTGTCATTCAATCTGGCGGTCACGGCTGTCTTCTGGGTGCAGAATCACGACCGGACCTCATTTTTCGGCGGAGCCTGGCTCGCCGACATCAGCTGGGACTGGATACCTTCCCTGGGGATACGGTTCCACCTGGCACTCGACGGCTTCAGCCTCCCTCTCGTGGCCCTGACTTTTCTCCTCGGCATCATGGCTGTGGTCTGTTCCTGGAATGAAATCAGGGAAAGAGTCGGCTTCTTCCACTTCAACCTCCTCTTCGTTCTTGCCGGAGTGACCGGCGTATTCGTAGCTCTCGACCTGTTCCTTTTCTATTTCTTCTGGGAGGTGATGCTGGTCCCGATGTATTTCCTGATCGGTATCTGGGGCCACGAAAGACGCAACTATGCCGCAATGAAGTTCTTCATTTTCACCCAGGCGGCAAGCCTCTTTCTTCTCATAGCCATTCTGGCACTGTACTTCATCAACGGGCGGTACAGCGGGCTCTATACGTTCGAGTACTTTTCACTTCTGCAGACTCCGGTCGCCGGACCGACGGCAATGCTGCTCATGCTTGGTTTCTTCATATCGTTTGCAGTCAAACTTCCTATGGTGCCGTTCCACACGTGGCTTCCCGATGCCCACACGGAAGCTCCGACGGCAGGGAGCGTCATTCTGGCAGGTCTTCTCCTTAAGACCGGAGGATACGGAATCATACGGTTTGTTATTCCGCTCTTCCCGGAAGCGGCAAAGGAATTTGCGCCCGTGGCGTTTGCCCTGGCGGTGGTGGGGATCATTTACGGCGCCGTTATCGCGTTTTCTCAGACGGATCTCAAGAGGCTTGTGGCTTACACGAGCATCAGCCATCTCGGGTTCGTGCTGATGGGAGCTTTTGCATGGAACGAGATGGCGCTGCAGGGATCGCTCATGCAGATGCTCTGTCACGGGATAAGCACAGGCGCCCTCTTCATGCTCGCCGGCTCGCTGCAGGAGCGCATCCACACACGGGACACGTCCCGCATGGGGGGACTGTGGTCGGTGATGCCCCGCATGGGAGGCGTGGCGATGCTGTTTGTCATGGCGTCGCTCGGATTACCGGGACTGGGGAATTTTATAGGGGAATTCCTGGTCCTCATGGGCGTCTTTCAAACCAGTCCGGTAACCTCGATCCTGGGGACGGCCGGGCTAATCTTTGCAACCATATACTCGCTCGCGATTATCCAGAGAGCATTTCACGGAGAGAACAGTGGAAGATGGCATCCCGGCGATCTGACGGTTCGGGAGATGTCGATCCTCGGGGTGATGATCGTGGTAATTATCTGGCTGGGGCTGTATCCCCAGCCGGTATTCGGAACCGTACTTCCGGCGCTTCAGCAGCTGATCGCTTCAACTGCCGGATAACAGGGAGACAGCGTTGACAGGCACCGATTTCCTTGCACTCTCGCCGATGATCGCCCTCGGCCTCGCTTCGGTGGCGGTGTTGCTGCAGTCGGCGGTGGCGCGCAGCCGCCAGGCGCCTTTCCTTCTGACGCTGGCCGGCGCAATTGCGGCGTTCGCGTTGATCCCGGCCGCGTCCTCGGTCGCGCCGCACCAGGCAACTTCAGTGATCATCGTAGACCATTTCAGCCTCTTCATAACAGGACTCCTTGTTGCCGGCGGCTTTGCCGTCGCGTTACTTGCATATGGCTACTTCGAACGCCGATCGGAGGACAAGGAGGAGTTTTATGTACTGTTGCTGGCCGCCACCTTCGGTTCCGTTCTGCTGGTGTCGAGCAACCACTTCATTTCATTTTTCCTTGGTCTGGAGGTCCTGAACGTTTCGCTCTACATCCTGATTGCGTATCTGGGGGAGAGAAAGCCGCTCGAGGCGGGATTGAAATATTTTGTTCTCGCCAGCGCTTCGACGGCGTTCCTGGTCTTTGGAATGGCGCTGGTATACGCGGAGACAGGAACGATGGAGTTCTCGCGCATTTCTTTCGCGACAGGCGCGGACTCGGCAATCTTCGTCACCGGATTTGCGCTGGTACTCGGCGGTCTGGCGTTTAAACTGGCACTTGTTCCTTTCCACATGT
>JAAYAM010000170.1 GCA_012719355.1 Acidobacteriota bacterium | reverse complement strand
TGACCCTCTTTGAAATACCTATTGCGCGGGTAGCCCATGGCTCACTCCTTGTTTCACCGTCTCTCTCCATGTAATGGCGAACCCGAGAAATGAGCCAAAATAAATCAGCGAAAATGGATGTCCAGGAATAAGATGTCCAGGAATTGTCCCCTACAGCTTCTTGTTGAGGGTCAGGTTACGGATATGGGTGTCCAGGTCTTTTTGGGTGGAGGAGAGGGTGGATTCAAGGGCAGCGCGCTCTGTGCGGATTGCGGCCAACCGGTTCTCCTGCTCTTCGAGCTGGCTGATGTAGCGCCTGCGCAGCGAAGCCTCTTCCGGGGACTGGGTCAGTCGCTGCATGTTTCCGCGAACCCGCTCCTGGTCCTTGAATATCTCGCTCTGCTCCCGCTCCAGTGCCTGGAGCCGGCCGTTCAGAGCATCTATCTCGCTCTTCTTTCCCGTTATCGCCTGCAGCGCCTTTTCGGTTTCCCGTTCGATGAAGCGATCGCGTACCCACACCGCGATCTGGTCGGGCGTGATCGAAGACACCGCAAACGACGATTCCTGCGGCAGTTCCTCCAAGACGGCAAAATCGGTGGTCGATTTGGGACTCGCTTCCACTCTGAAGCGGTAATAGTTGGAAGAGGATTCCACGGGAGCAGTCCCCACCAGCGTCCATCTCGGGCGCACCGGGTGCTCGATCACCACAGTCCTCGCTGCATCATTGTTATTTCTTATTTTGTAAATCTTCTTTTCAACCAATTTAGAATACATCCGCATCGTTCCGTGGTTGATCACAATCTGCTCAACGCGCCTTCTTTCAGATTCCCTCGACGTGGAAATCTCGGTTCCAAGATCTACGGCATAGCTCAGGATGCGGCTTTCCCCCGGCTGCAACGTCCCTATCAACCCTTCGCCTGCGAACGAGTCGCTGTCGATCACCGTCACCGGACCCGCATCAAGCGCAAGTCCCGAGGAGTTCTTCAGCCAGAAAGCCAGGCGGGGATTCCGCTCGCTCTCCTCTCCCCGGTAGACGGCGACTTTCTCTCCGCCCATCTCAGAGTGAATGATCGGCAGGAGAGCTGATTCATTGCGTCTGATGGTGACCGGCTGTTTGATCCTGTATTCGAACTGCTCGGCAACCGCACCCGCCTGCGCGGTTTCGAACTCCTGCCGGCGCATCGCGTCAGAGAATCTCAGCTCTGCTGCCGCAACCGCGTCCGCCGCCGGTGGAGCCGGCGCCTCCATCAACCGCGTTCTCCCGATGGACAGGCGGTCACCCTGGAACTGCTGCATGCCCTCCTGCTTTTCCTGCGACCGTTCCTGCTCTGCACTCTCGATCATGCCCTCGTGCGTCTGAGGATAAGCCTGTATCCCCTGCGGCAGCGGTACCACCGGCCTACGCGCATACACCGGGCGCGACAGTTCCTGGACAAAGCTTATGGGTGCGCCCGCCGTCAAAGTGAGCGTCACGTCCAGCCAGTCCATCGGCGTCGTATTGTCGACTATGGCCCAGCCCTGCAGCAGCGGCTTCTGCTTCGGCTCAAGGATGATTCTGTAGGTGGTCTTCCAGATCGGGGATTCCGACGTGTAGCTGACGTGGATCTGTCTTTCGCCTGTCCCGATTGTCTTGATTCGCAGCCGTCGCACATCTCGCTGATGAGTTGAGTTCACAGCATCCAGATAGCGGCCCAGATCGGCCGCCAGCCCGGGTTCTGTAAATTTCAGGGCGCCGGCCGATTCGAGTCTCACGATCTGAATTTCACTCGCGGCGGTATACACGCTGAGATGAATCTCCTGCACCGCGGCCCCGGGTCCGATGCCGGCATTCTTCATTTCAGCTCCCAAAAGCCTGCCGGCGACGATTCCTGCCGGCGTCTGTACTTCGATACGAGAGCCTCTGATCTGGTTGAGTATTCCGACAAGACTGGTCTGCGACGCAAAATCGACCGGTATTTCCGATAGACGCCGGTCAAGCGGCGCGATCGAATCGTAATTCACGCCACCTATCCGGCCATGGCCGAGATCAAGCACGGTCAGGGATTTCAGCACGTCATTGAGCTGCAGACTCGGGAGTGCAATTTCGACATCCTGCTCCCCCATGACTGTGCCCAGGTGCTCAAAATACCCCATGCCGTTCTTGTAGAGTTCGACTTTTTTCACGGCAAGAGGAACAGCATCCTG
>JAAYAM010000169.1 GCA_012719355.1 Acidobacteriota bacterium | reverse complement strand
TTTCTCGCGAACGAACTTGCCCTGCGAAATTACCAGGTAACCGGCGTAGATTCGTCGCAACCGGCATTGGACGTGGCGCGCCGGCACGATACGACCGGCACGGTGGATTACAGGTACGGTGATGCCTACAGGCTTGAGCTCGATGAAAAGATCTTCGATGTCGTATGCGCACTCGATTTTCTCGAGCACGTCGAGAATCCCAGGCTGGTTGTTAAAGAAGCATCCGGAAGACTGCGCTTGGGGGGATTGTTTTTTGCCCATACGTTCAACCGGAATCTTCTTTCCTGGTTGATCGTCATCAAGGGGGTGGAGTGGTTCATCCGCAACACGCCTCCCCGTATGCACTGCCTCAGGTATTTCATCAAACCGCGGGAACTCAAAGCGATGTGCAGGGACTACGGTATCGACATACTTCAGTGCAGAGGCCTGACCCCGAAAGTTTTCAGCGCGGCGTTCTGGAAGACTGTTGCGACCGGCACCGTCGACGATGATTTCACGTTCTGTTTTGTCAGGCACACAACCATGGGATACATTGCGTTGGGAGTGAAAAACCGCGAATGACAGGCACGTTTCAATTATAATGCCGGGACACAGAGGGAGGGCTACTTCAGTGAAAATTGCGGATCTCTTCAAGGTGGACGGCCACGGCGTTGTGATCACCGGCGGAGCAAGCGGCATCGGGCTTGGCTATGCCGAGGCGCTCGCCGGCAACGGCGCGCGGGTGACGATTCTGGACGTGGATGCGCAGGCGCTGGAGAATGAAACAAAGCGGCTCCAGTCGGCGGGCATGGACGTGCGCGGGGAGGTGGTCGACGTGACGAACCACCCTGCATTGGACAAGGCGATAGACGATGCGGCCCGCATTTACGGAAAGCTCGATGTCGTATTCGCGAATGCAGGAATCGATCCGGGGGTCGGATTTGTGGGAGACTGGGTCGGGTCGGATAGGCCGCGAATTCCTGAAGGAGCGCTCGAGAACTACACCGACGAGCGCTGGAACCGTGTCATTGAGATCAATATGAACGGCGTATTCGCTACCATCCGCGCCGCAGTGCGCCACATGAAGCCAAGGAAGTTCGGGCGCATAATCGTCACGACGTCGCTTGCCGCCACACGCGTCGAGCCCGCCATTGGTGCGGCATATATGACGGCAAAAGCCGGGATTAGGAACCTGATGAAGTCCGCCGCGCTGGAACTAGCGGCCTTCAACATCACCGTCAACGCAATTGCGCCCGGCTATATCATCACCAACATCGGCGGGGGCCATTCGAAAAATCCAGTTGAGCAGAAAGCTGTCGCGAAGGTTACTCCCATGCATCGGGTAGGCTGGCCTGAAGACCTGTACGGCATAGCTCTCTTCTTCGCCTCGCCGGCGTCTGAATTCATCACCGGCCAGGAAGTAATCGTGGATGGCGGACTGGGGCTCGGGACCGCTGATTAACGGGAATCTCCGGCTCGCCTGTATCAAATTCCGAATGTGAACGTTCAAGCTCGAGGAAATGCTCATGAGACGTCTTCCATTGTGCGTTTGTATACTGCTCCTGACCGTCCTGTTTACAGCCACCACACTGTCGGCCGGCAACTACAGGAACTTCATTACGTCTGTTTATACCCGCGTCTATGAAGTGCGCCAGATGAGCGATCCGGCGTGGCTCGAGCCGCGCTGGAACGACATTTCGCGCCAGGTGAAAGTCGACAAGATTTATCTTGAGACCCACCGCGACATGATCGTCGCGAGCAGGGAAACGATTGAACGGCTGAAGAAATTCTTTCACGACCGCGGAATCACAGTGGCGGGCGGCATCACGATCACCGTCAACGAGGCGAACCGGTTTGAGACCTATTGTTACTCGAATCCGGAGCATCGGAAGAAGCTGACTGAAGTCGTGGAATTCACCGCCGGGCTTTTTGACGAAGTCATACTTGACGATTTCTTCTTCACCAACTGCAAATGCGAGCACTGCATCCGTGCCAAGGGAAACCGGAGCTGGACGCAGTTCAGACTCGAGCTCCTGGACGAGGCCGCCCGCAACCTGATTATCAAGCCGGCCAAGGCCGTCAATCCGAAGGTCAAGATGGTAATCAAGTATCCGAACTGGTATGAGCATTTTCAGGGACTTGGGTTCAACCTCGAGACCGGTCCGAAAATCTTCGACGGCGTCTATACCGGCACGGAAACGCGTGACAGGCGGGGGGATCAGCACCTGCAGCAGTATCTTGGATACTCGATTTTCCGTTATTTCGAGAACCTGAAGCCGGGGGGTAATGGCGGCGGCTGGGTTGATACCTATGGCTCGCCGGTGATGGACAGATATGCCGAGCAGATCTGGCTGACCCTCTTTGCGAAGGCGCCGGAGATTACCCTTTTCGATTTCGGGCAGCTGCTGCGGCAGATTCGCCCTTCGGACCGGGCACCCTGGCAGGGGCAGCAGACCAGCTTCGATTTTGACGCCATGATGGCGTCGAACCCGTTGCCCGAGGGGACAGAGGCAAAACCCGCCACTTACGCCCTTGCGGCCGGATATACGCTCAAGCAGGTTGACGCCTTCCTCGACAAGCTGGGGAAGCCGATCGGACTAAAGAGCTATAAGCCGTATCATTCGACGGGCGAGGATTTTCTACACACCTATCTGGGGATGATCGGTGTTCCGATAGATCTCGTGCCGGAATTTCCGGCTGAATCGACGACCGTCCTGCTCACTGAATGCGCCGCATTCGATCCGGCGATTGTCGAAAAGATCAAGAAACAGCTGAGAGAAGGGAAATCGGTGGTAATCACCTCGGGCCTTTTGCGAGCGTTGCAGGGAAAAGGGATCGAGGACATAGCCGAAATCCGGTACACAGACCGCAAAGCCATTCTCAAGGGTTTCAGGGGGCAGAAGGACCTCCCAGCCGATCTGCGTATCATCATCCCACAGATCCAGTACCTAACCAACGATGCATGGGAGTTGATCGGAGGCATGACCGCAAACGACCTCGGTTATCCTGTTCTGCTTCAGGCGGGGTACGGAAAGGGGCAGCTGTATGTGCTCACGATCCCTGAGAATTTCAGCGATCTTTACAGCTTTCCCACGGGAGTGTTGAACCAGATTCGGAATGTCCTGCTGCGCGACCTCTACGTACGGGCTGAGACCCCAGGGGATGTCAGCCTCTTTGTGTATGATAACGGGACGTTCATCGTCGAATCTTTTCTGCCCGATACGATCGATGTGCGAATTTCCATGGATCCGCGCTTTACCAAAATAAAGGAAGTAACAACGGGGGAGGAATTCTCAGGAAAGCCCGGCGGCAGACGCACGGTCTATTCGGTACAGATCAAGCCTCATTCGTATCGAGTGTTTTCAGCGGTGGAATGAAATTCGGCCGCGCAGGGACGCACGGCCTGTCGCAGAGCGACCGTGCATCCCCCAGCGGGTCCCTGGAATTAGCGGCTATTTCTGTCTTTTGGCAACGAAGGTTTCGCCTTCCTGTCCGGCTACCGTGCGGGACAGCTTCATTTCGTCGCCTGAAACCGTGCCTTTGTATTCGATCTTCAGCTCCATCCCCTGGTAGTCCAGGTTCTCGACGAATGAGATCTGATCACCTTGAAGGACGCCCTCGGTGATCTCGGTCGTAGCGGTGGCGCCGCCTATGTCCGAGATCGCCTTCCCAGTGACCTTTGTCCCTTCAGATTTCAGATCAAAGACGTATTTCTGAGGACCGACCTGAGAGTCAAAGGAGGCATTCCATTTACCGGTAACATCTGCCGCATACAGACAGGTCAGTCCGGCCAGGATAAGAATCAACACAACCATTAGTTTGCGCTGAAACATAGTTACCCTCCGTGTAGGTGTAAAATCGCTCGTTTGGTACTTTCCGCTTCCAATTCGGTAAGTATACTAAATCAGCCAATCCTGTGGGGCAAAACCTGGATCGATGGGAAGGAAGAGGCCGCAAAGAAAAAGAAGGCAGAAAACGTCAGGGAATCCATCCGTTTTCTGCCTTCTCAGGTGCGATGCTAGACAGTCGCCAGCAGGGCTCGTTTCACGAGAGTCTTGGCGATCTGCACTTTGTACTTGGTCGCGGTTAGCGGCCGTGCGTCCGCAACCGCCGCCGCACCGGCTGCTTCTGCATTCTCTGCATTGATAGGCTTTCCGGCGATTGCGGCCTCAGCCTTGGTTGCCCGGTACGGTTTGGGAGCAACTGCGTTGAGGCAGATCCGTGGAGCGCCGCCGGCAACCAGAACTGCGCAGTTCACGATCGGGAAGTCTATAGACTTGCGGATCGCGAACTTCAGGAAGGCGCTCTTCGCTCCGGCAGGGGGTGTGGGCACCTGGATCGCGGTGATGATCTCATCGGCGGCGAGGACGGTATTGCCCGGCACCTTCACGTCGAAGAACGCTTCCGCTTCAACTGTGCGCTTGTTGGTGACGATCTTCGCATTGAGAGCAATCAGGGCGGGAGCAGTATCGCTCGGATGTACCGCGATACACCGTTCGACTGCGCCGAAAATCGAGTGGTAGCGGTTGTCGCCCATCATGGCGAAGCACCGGTCTCCGCCTTTCCGGATGCACGGGAAGCGGTTTTCCGGTTTGCGAAAATACCAGCAGCGGTGCAGTTGCGCAATGTTGCCGCCGATTGTTCCCATGTCGCGGATGTGAGGCGTGGCGACGCGCAAGGCTGCCTGTGCCAGCGCCGTGTACTTCTCCTTGACGACCGGATTGGCGGCTATGTCGGCCAGGCGGGTCGCTGCCCCGATCTTCAGCATCCCCCCTTCCTCCTTGATGTAATCAAGATCCGGAATAGTCTTGATGTTGACCAGGGATTCGGGGTAGGTGGGAAGGATGTTGTCTTTCAATGTACCGATAAGATCTGTTCCGCCGGCAATAAGAGTTGCTTTGCCGCCGGCCAGGGCGGTTCTAGCCTCCGCCAGGGTCTTCGCGTTTGTATGATTGAATGCTTTCATGTTTTATCTCCTATGCCTTTCCCAGAGCTTTGAGAACCTTATCCGGCGTGGCCGGCGGATCGACCCATTTTCCGATAGCATTGTAGATCGCACAGATGACCAGATGGGTATTGGCCAGCGAGTGGCTGATCCCATTGGCCCCGTAGGCCGCGTTCCCTGCGCGCGTTTCCAGAAACTGCTTGTCTACACGGGGCATGTCCAGCATGGATACTTTCTTGTAATCCAGCATGTTTGCGTTCAGCTTTACCCCGGTGTTCTTGTCGTAAAAGTAGTCCTCCTGCAATTGGCAGCCGGCGCTGAAGTCCATTACCTGGTCGATTTGGCTTTCCAGTGAGGTCAGTCGAATCACTTTGCCCGGATCCGCCACTACTCCAAACCGGACGATCTCTACCTGTCCGGTTTCTGTGTCGACGGCGACCTCGCACATGGCGATGTTCATGGTATCGAGATATCGTCCCATGCCGGTGGCCCACAGAGCCGTTGGAGGTCTGCCCGAAAACGTTGCGAACAGGTGAGCCTGTCCTACGGCCCTGGCAAGGGGAACTGACCTGCCAGGATCGGACTTGACGTATACTTTTCCGTCCTTGATATCGAGGTCTTCAGCCTTGCAGCCCTTCAACGGGCTCGGTGCTGGTGCTTTACCGCCGCCGAAGCCCCCGAAGCCTCCCTGGGCCGGAGGATTTTCCGCATTTTTTACGGCCGCTTCCAGGATCTGCTTCTTCAGAAGGTTCGCGCACTCCTTTGTGACCCAGGCTGAAGCAGTGGTCCCGTCGCTGCCGCCGCCCACAGGTGCAAAGACTTCCATCGGATCGAAATCGATGCTGATGTCTTCATACCTGAGCCCCAGTTCTTCGGCGACAACCATCGCGTTTCCTTCAACGGCGTAGATGCCGGTGCAGGGTCCCTGGGTGGGCATGTGAACCTTGCCGTTTCGCAACTCCAGCTTCGAGTTGTAGCTCGAAAAGGAGTGTCGCGGGCACATCTGGTAGCGGAACGCCGCGCCATGCATTCTGCCGTCGGGCAGCTTCTTGGCGCCGGTCGCATGCCAGTTCCAGTTCATCAGCTTCTTTCCCTCTTTGACGCAAGCCTCGTAACTGGGAACCGGATTGGGATCGGTGTAGTCCGTCGGCCCATGCAGATTCAGAGTCGCAATCTCAATCGGGTCTTTGTTCAACTTGTCGGCAATGATGTGTAGCGCCATCGTCAGCGCGTCCCAGTTGAACGGGCAGTGCTGGCCGCTGGTGTACATCTTACCCCGGTTGCTGTTGACGACTTCCATGGTCTGCTTGATGTTGAGGCACCTGGTCGTGAAATACGGGCCGTATCCCTGGTCGCCTGAAGTCCCAAGAGTGGAGACGGGAGGGACTCCGGCGTCGGCGATCGAAAAATCCTCGATGGCCGTAATCAGGCCGTTGTTCTTGAACCCGACCTTCATATGCGTGAACCGCTGGTTCATGTTGAAGTCGTACATCTCTTTTCGGGTTATTGCCATACGGACCGGTCTTCCCGTCCTCCTGGACAGGAGCGGCGTGATCTGCTGCACTTTCCGCAGACCCCAGTCACAGTACTTGCCTCCCTGGAAGAGGCTTTCCTGCTTGACCATTTCCGATGGCAGCCCGTACATGCGGCCCACCGAGTCTTTTCCGCCGGAAGCGGTCCAGACCGGACCCTCGATCCGAAGACTCTGCTGTTCCGTGCTCTGCAGCGGGTCGTGGTACCAGTAGGCGACCGATGCGTAAGGATTGGGAACGTGGCCGCAGAATGCCGGCATGTTGAAGTCGTATTCGATGATCTGGTCGGCTTCTTTGAAGCCGGCTTCGACATCACCGCGGTTATTGGTAACGACAGTGACGTTCCCCTTGCCTCTTGGGTTCTCGCGGATAACAGGCGCGTCAGGCTTTCTTCCTTCAAGGATGTCGACTACGTGCGGACGAACCTCCCATTGCGGATTCAGGGCTTTCAACCCTTCGTCACAGGCTTCCTCGGTCTCCGCGACGACTATGACTGCCACTTCGTCATCTTCCATGTCGGCTATCTGGTCGACAAACGCGCTCTGCTGTCCTCCCATGCCGCCGCCTGTTGGCGGTTTCTTGCTCGCGCCGCCAGCGCGGCCGAAATTAATCAAGTCCTCGTCTTCCCATGTGAGGATATCGACGACACCGGGCACCTTTTTCGCCGCGGCGACGTCGACACTCTTGACCATTGCATTCGCGTAGGGGCTCCGGAGGAACTTGGCATGCAGCATGTCGGGGAATACGTAATCGGCGCCGAACTTAGCAATCCCCGTGGCAAGTGAGTAAGACAGCCTGCCCGGGAGGTTCGGTTTCCCGACTACTTTGAACTCCTCCCTTTGTCCGTTCACTCCTTCGAGGTCGGCCATGTTACACACTCCCCTTCATCACCTGGGCAGCTTCCATAATGGCGGTAGGATGACGCGGATAGGTCCCGCAGCAGCAGATATTGCCGGCGAGCGCCTGCTTGCAGTCTTCTTCGGTGGGGTTGGGGTTCTTATCGAGCAGCGCCTTTGCCGACACCACGAACCCGGGTGTGCAGTAGCCGCACTGCATTGCGTCCCACTTGCAGTAGGACTGAATCAGCGGACGCCACTTCGGATCTGCGGCGATCCCCTCGACTGTCTCAATCGATTTCCCCTCACACTCCACTGCCAGGGTGGTACAGGAAAGTACCGCGCGGCCATCGATTATAACCGTGCAGGAGCCGCAGACGCCCCGGTCGCACATCTGTTTTGCCCCGGTCAGTCCAAGTTTGAACTGAAGGGTGCGCTGCAGGGTCCAATGCGGCTCGATCAGCACTTCGTAGTCCTTGCCGTTGACCTTGAGCTTCGTGGTTACCGGAATGACCCTGCCGGGATGGGCTTCTGCGAAGTGTTTCCTCAGCGCCTCGAAGGAACTGAAGTCCTTGGCATCGATGGGGCAACGGAAGCTGGTGAGCG
>JAAYAM010000168.1 GCA_012719355.1 Acidobacteriota bacterium | reverse complement strand
GCGCAGATTGAGCACATGGCATTCCACGGGCGCGACGCAAATGTATACCGTCAGTTCCTGAGCATTCCGGCAGACAGAAGGAGCCTTTACGCGAGCAGACACATTTACAGCAGCCTGATCCGGGGCGCCCTGCAGATGGGCCGCAGCAGGGGAGATATTTCCTATCGGTTCATTGAAGCCATTCTCGACGAGTTCATCCTGTTCTGCAAATCGGCCTCAGCCTTTCCCCGCGAGCTTCATGAAAGCATTCTCGCCTGCTGCAGGGAATTCCATGCCGTCAACAGGGATGAACAGATATCAGCTTTCTCCCAAAGAGCAGACGAATTAGGAATCCGCAATTATCCAGACCTGCACGCAGGGCTGCAATACCTGCGTGCGGAGGCGCTTTTCGACGCCGGCAGATATGATGAAACCGCTGCACTGCTTTCCGGCATGATGAAGAAGCTCTATCTCGTACCGAACCGGGAACTATTGCCGCGCATGCTCAGCCTGTCTGCAAAGTCCTTCGTGCTGTGTGGCGATCCGGTTCGCCACACAGCATCTCTATTCTCTGGACTCTGGCTCTATTACGACGATCATGAAGTTCGATCCGCGATCGTCCGGACCTTGGTCACGGTCCATAGGGGCGTGTTCCGCCTGCTGTCTGATGGGAGTGTTTCACTTCCGAACCGCATCGCATTCCTTCTTAACTGGACCGGCTGTCTGGGCCGCAAGACGAGGCTCTCGAGGCTGTGGATTCTCGGATGGCTGTATCTTCTGCACGGCGTTATTCATGCAGCGGTGATGCGGCATGTCCTGCGCCTGCAGGGGGCCGCCGTCACTCCCGCAATCCGGGCGAAACGAAGAAGCAAGACCATTCTGGTAACCAGGGCGATGGGCGGGGTCGGAGATCTTCTTATGATGACTCCAGGATTGCGCGCGCTCAAGATCAGGTTTCCGGATCATGAGATCCACATGGCGATTCCCGCCCGCTTCCACGCACTGTTTGAAGGCAATTCCGACGTGCGTGTCATTGACATCGAGAACCTTCCGCTCGCGCCTGAGGAATACGATCATTGGTTCAACCTCACCGATTGCCCCGCAGCAAGGTTCGAATCGAGGTCCGTACCAGACGTGCGCAGGAACAGGATCGCACTTTTCGCCGGCGGAATGAGAATAGGCCGGCGCACGCTGAACAGAACAGGCAGAAAGCCTCTCTATTTCATCTCTGAGGAAGAGAAGGAATTCCAGGCCGACTTCTGGAAGCGGAACTCACTCGAGGGGCAGGCAGTCATAGGAATTCAACTGCAGGCGGCCGAGTCCTATCGTGACTACCCCCTCATGCGGGAACTTGTCCGGAGAATCTCGGTGACATACCCGGTCCTGATATTTTATTCCGATACCACTGAGATTCCTTGCGGCCCGAATATATTCGATCCGGGACGGCTCCCGATCAGGAAGGCATTTGCCCTTGCTGCGGGCTGCCGGGCGATCGTCGCTCCCGACTCGGCCTTCGTACATCTGGCCGGTGCACTCGACCTTCCATGCGTGCTCTTAGGCGGTCCGGTCGACGGCAGGCTCAGGGCCTCTGATTACCCCAAATGCATCAATGTGGACGCTCGCAGGCATTTGAAGTGCGTCCCATGCTGGAGGAATGAAGTCATCCCCTGCAAGCTCACCGGCATGAGAACGAGCGCATGCATGTCCGCCATCCCTGTGGACGAAGTATGCAGGGCTCTCTCGAGACTCACGGGATTATCCTTCTGAATTCGTGTTCAGGAAGCGGTTGTACAGTTGAACTGTCGCAGATGCCTGCCGGGATGCAGTCATCTGCCCGGCCCGTAAAAGCCCCTTCTGGGCCAGCATCGCGGCGAGCGCAGGCTCATTGAGCACTGATTCAATTGCGTCGGCCCAGGCATGGGGGGCGTTTGGATCGACCAGTATGCCGGCGTCACCAAGCACTTCCGAAAACACCGGAATATCAGACGCGATCACGGGAATCCCGAAGCCGCTCGCCTCCAGCAGGGGGAGTCCGAATCCTTCGTAAATACTGGGAAAGACGAAAACATCGGCTTCACAGTACAGAGCTGCCAGGGCGCCGTCATCGAGGTGTCCCGTGTGTATGACGCTGCCGGTAACATTGAGCCTGGCAGCTTCCTCTTCGGCTTCCCGGTAGCGTTCATCGGGTCGTCCTGCCAGCACCAGTTTCACATCGTACGAAGAGTGGCTGCGCAAAATCGAAAAAGCTTTCACCAGCAGGCCGAGGTTCTTGGTCGGGTCGCGCCTGCCGACATAAAGGATTGTCCTGCCGGTCAGGCCGAGTCTGGAGCGTATCTCCTCCCTTTGCTCCGCAGTGGGCGTCTTCATCGGCTCAACGCCGTTGAGCACCACGTGCACTTTCTCGGCAGGAACAGCCAGATGGCGCTTCAGATCGGCCTCAGACTGCCGGCTGACCGTTATGATGGCATCGGCGCGTCGGCACTGCAGCTTCAGCCAGAAGCGCCATAGAGGAGCAAGACGTGCCTTGTATCCCGAATGGAAGGATCTTCTGCAGACGAGAGGTATTATGTCATGAATTGTCACGACGATTTTACCTTCCCGCCACAACAGGGGAGCAAATGCGTCGGGGGTGTGGAGAAGATCAATCCGGCGTCTGTAGAGCTCAGCGTGCAGGAACCGCTGATCCCAGGGGTTATGTGGATTCCCGGGAACAACGACGGCTTCGCAGAGTCCCGATTGTGTTATATACACAGGCAAATCGGCCGCCCTGGAGACGAACACCGTAAGCTCGTGTTGCATCTCGCCCTGCATCATGCCCGACAGGAGATTGAGTGTGTACCGGCCGATGCCGCTTATCGGGTTGTTCCCATATCGTGCGTCGATAGCTATTGCCGCGACCATGCTTTTGCGGGGCTCGGTACATGTCCGGCAGACTCAATCCCTAGCCCCGCCCTCTGATATGCGTAAGGTGCGCTTGCCATGTACAGAAAAAGCATCAGAATCTCGGAATCGCCGAAGTTGTATTCGAACATTCCTCCGGCGATCATGGCTATCGATGCCCCGAATGCCGCGGTCGCGGCCAGGGATCGTTCTTCAGTGCAGGCGCCGGGATTCGCGCGGCGAACGCCTTTCAACGCGTCCACGGTGATTCTCCACATAAACCAGAGCCACAGCAGCAGTCCCGGGATACCGCGCTCCGCCGCAATCTGAAGCATGTTGTTGTGGAGATGAATATATGTCCATTCCGGCCGCGCATCCGGCCCCTTGTATCCTGGAGCTTCGATACCAACCGAAGCCGGCCCGACACCAACCAACGGGTTGGCCGCAATCATGCGCAGCCCGGTCTCAAGAAGTTCGACCCGCGGCGCCGTATGCTGATGGCGCAGATCAAAGCCTGCATTGATCCGGTCCCTGAAATTCGCCGGCGCGGCCAGATACCCGACTACCGCCGCGAGAAACAGCACCGGTACCCAGCGGTAGCGTTTCGCCGCAATCAGGAGAGCGAGCACCGAGATGATCGAAGCGGCAAGAGTGCTTCGCGTCTGCGACAGAAAGATGCCGGTCAAAGCTGCAAGCCCAAGCGGAATGCTCCACCACCCTTTTCTTAAGCCGTAGCTGAGCAGGTAACCGCAGAGCCCCGCCACGATCAGCATCAGCAGACCGGAGTAGGTCATCCAGTGGCTCATAAGCCCCGTGACACGGTGGTCCGGGCCCGAAACCGAAGACGTAAAGTACTCCAGGAGACCTGCGGCGGCGGCCATCGCGGCCACGCCGAAGACGGCACGGTAGATGGTCGCACACGCATTATTTCTGCGACAGAGATCAGGGATGATGAATGCAATTGCAAAAAGCGAGAATTTCTTCAGCCACACCAGGTTAAGCAGCAGATGCTGCGAAAAGGCGATGGACACCAGCGTCCAGAGAAACAGGCCCGCCAAGGGCCAGGCAAACGAGGGCAGAACATAAGGCTCCGGCGTCCGCCTTCTATACCAGACATAGCCGATGATGGAGCAGGCAAGCAGACCCTGGGATGCTGCAATCGACACCTGCGTCAGCGCCAGAGCTCCGGCGAGGCAAAGCAGAATCCATGTCTGAAGGTCGAATTCACGAATCCTTGACAGGGGCATGTCAGTACACATCCACTTGGCTCCCACGTTAGTTCCAGTCCTCCACCCTGTCAATCCGGGAAGCCTTTAATGGGTACTTCTGCTCATATCCAAATGGGTAGATGCTCCCCTTGTCCCTTCATTTGCCACGCGATAGGAAAGTAGCGAAGCACTTTCATCACAAGAGGCTATGGGATGAAAACAGCATTTATCCACGACTGGCTCGTGTCGATGAGGGGCGGCGAAAAGGTACTGCAGGAGTTGTGTGTTCTTTTTCCGGACGCAACGGTTTTCACGCTGTTTCATGTTCCCGGGTCTGTCAGTCCACGCATCGAGTCCATGCCGATACGTGTCTCCCCGCTTAACCGCCTGCCGGGTCTTAGCCATTACTACCGCAATCTGCTTCCCTTCATGCCCTGGGCGGTCTCGACCTTTGACCTGCGCGGCTATGACCTGATCATCAGCAACAGCCACGCTGTCGCCAAGGGAATCCGCAAGCCGCCGGGAAGCTTTCACATCTGCAGCTGCCTTACTCCCATGCGCTTTATCTGGGACATGCGGTCAGACTACTTTCATTATGGAGACCGGCTGGGCCTACGACGGTCCGTCCTGAGAGTGCTGTTGTCCTCTCTCCGCAACTGGGATCGACGAGCGGCGGCATCTGTCGACTGCTTCATAGCAAATTCGCATCACGTAAAGCAGCGGATCGCGCGCGTATACGGGCGCACATCCGACGTGATCTACTCACCTGTAGACACCACTTTCTTCACGCCCGACAACAGCGGAGGCAGGACAACAGAGCCGTTCTTCCTTATTGTCTCGGCCCTCGTTTCCTACAAGCGGATAGATCTGGCAATCGATGTATTCAACAGAAATGGCCGGCCCCTGCTGATCGTGGGGCAGGGCCCTGACTTGAAACTCCTCAAGAAAAGGGCAAAACGCAATATCGAGTTCAAGGGATTCGTATCCGAGGAGGAACTAAGATCGCTCTACCGCACCTGCGCGGCGGTGATCCTGCCCGGTCGCGAGGACTTCGGGCTGGTGCCTTTGGAAGCACAGGCCTGCGGCCGGCCGGCAATTGCGTTTGCATCAGGCGGGGCTACTGAGACGATTACAGACGGTTCAACGGGAATCCTTTTCCAGCGACAGGAGCCATCAGTACTGCAAGAAGCCATCGATCGGTTTATGCGATGGGATTATGATCCGGCCCTGCTGCGCGCAAATGCAGAGCGTTT
>JAAYAM010000167.1 GCA_012719355.1 Acidobacteriota bacterium | reverse complement strand
TTATCGAATAGAAACATTGAATCAGGATGCCGCTATCATACACCAGTGCAACACATTTCGGAGTTCGAAAAACCTATTGACTGATCCAACTATGGCGTTTAAAATGGGGCTTCATTCGCGCGATACCCCTTAATTCTTATTTTTCAATAGCTTGCGGTACGTGTGTGCCTTCGCGGCTGTAAGTGAAAGAGCGAAGCCTTGAGCATCCGCAGGGCTCCAACTCAACGACCGAGGCTCTCACTGATGGACAACCAACCGATACCCTCCGAACGGATGCTCGTTAGCAGTCCGGATCCGAATCTGCCCGCCTACTATTATCCGCCCGCTGAATATCCCGCCTACATTCACGAACCGGAGGATGGGGACCAGATCAATCTTCTCGATTACTGGCGCGTGCTGGTGAAGCGTCGCTGGACCATTCTGACCTTTGTCTTCATGGTCCTGGCCATAACGGCGATAGCCACCTGGAAGGCCACCCCGATCTACCGCGCGACCATAAAAATTCAGATCGATCCGGAGCAGTCGAACCTGCTCCCCTTCAGAGAGACGGCGGAAATCGGAAGCAGTTATGCGCAGAGCCAGGAATACCTGCAGACCCAGTTTAAGGTTCTGGAGAGCGAAACGCTCGCCGGGCGCGTGGTACGGGTGATGAACCTCGATACGAATCCGGTTTTCATGAAGGAGCTCGAGCCGCAGGCAAAAAGCAAAACCATGATGTGGCTCCAGGCCCTTTTCTCGACCGAGGAGGAGGAAGAGGAAGACCCCGACCTTGCCGAGCAGAAGAAGCTTGCGCGCCTCGTCAAGTACTTACGGGAGAATCTCTCGACAAGCCCGATCCGCAACAGCCGGCTCGTCGACGTGTCATTTGACAGCCACGACGCGGAGCTCGCCGCCGAGGTGGCCAACACGCTCGCCGCCGAGTATATCCAGATGAATTTCGAGACGAAGTTCAATGCGACGACCACGGCTTCCGATTTTCTCGCCAGGCAACTGGTGGATCTGAAAGCGAAGGTGGAGAAATCCGAGGAAGCGCTCGTGACCTTCAGCCAGAGCCACGATATCTACGAGCTCGGTGACGAGGAAAACGTGATCCTGCAGAAGCTCGCCGATCTGAACGCCGCCCTGACGGCCGCACAGGCCGAGCGCATCCAGAAGGAGTCTGTGTGGAGAATTGTGCAGGAGGCGAGTCCTGACCATTTCCCCGATGTCCTGCGCAACAGGCTGATACAGGAACTCGAGACGAATCTTGCCAATCTCAAGGTGCAGCAGGCGAAACTTGCCGCCGCGTTCCGGCCCGGCTGGCCTGAGCTCGACCAGGTAACCGGCCAGGTGCAGGAGGCGGAGGCCCAGCTGGAGACCGAGCGGAAGAAGGCGGTAAGGAACGTTGAGACCGAGTACTCCACGGCGGTTCAGCGGGAAAAGCTTCTCTCGAACGCCCTCGAGACCCAGAAGCTCGAGGCGAACAGGTTCAACCGGAATTCCATCCAGTACAATATCATCAAGCGCCAGGTCGAGACTGACAAGCAGCTCTACGAAGGGTTGTTGCAGCGTATGAAGGAAGCGGGCGTGTCGGCGGGTCTGAAATCGAACAACATCCACATCGTCGATCCGGCCGCGCCGCCCATGATTCCTCACAGGCCGAAAAAAGCCATGAACCTTGCGCTGGGTCTGCTGATAGGACTTGTGCTGGGCGTGGGGTTTGCGTTCTTTCTCGAGTATCTCGACAACAGCATCAAGACTCCCGACGACATCGACCGCTACGTGAGGCTTCCTTCCCTGGGCGTCATACCTTCGGCTGCCTCGCAGCAGCCTTCGAGCCGGCGCCGGCTGCTGGCCGGATCGGCCTCGGACGGCTCGAGGCGTCCGGCCGCCGCCGGCCCGATCGAGCTGATCACTCACAACGACTCCAAATCGGTCATTTCCGAAGCTTACCGCAACCTGCGGACCTCCGTGCTCCTTTCGTCCGGAAAGGGTCGCCCGCCGCGGATACTGCTTATGACTTCCAGCCATGCCGGAGAAGGGAAGACCACGACGGCGGTTAATGTGGCGATTACGCTCTCCCAGACGGGGAGCAGGGTGGTGATTCTCGACTGCGACATGCGCAATCCGTGCATTCACAAGGCCATTGGGCTGGAGAACAACGGTGGGATGAGCACCTATCTTTCCGGCAACTCAGAGCTGATTCCGCTGATTCAAACAACCGACATAGAGAATTTGTTTGCGGTTTCGGCCGGGCGCATTCCGCCCAATCCGGCCGAACTGCTCGGTTCGCCCAGGATGAAAGAGGCGCTGGCACAGCTCGAGGAGGAATTCGATCACATCGTCATCGACTCGCCTC
>JAAYAM010000012.1 GCA_012719355.1 Acidobacteriota bacterium | reverse complement strand
TGGGTTGTGCCTGACTTTGATTCACCTCATCTCGATTCCTGTTACCAACACTTCCGTGAATCCCGCGCGCAGCACCGGGCCGGCTATTTTTGTGGGAGGCTGGGCGATCCAGCAGTTGTGGTTGTTCTGGATCGCGCCGATTGTGGGTGCGATTCTGGCGGGAGTGGCCTACGGGTCGATTTTCGGTAAACAGAACGTCGAATCCGCGCCACGGACGAGTTCTACGGGGTCGGGCGTCCCTGCCTGAATTGATTGTTCATTGTTTTGGGTCGGTCGTCCTTCCGGGACTTGGGGCCGCGGTCTGCGACAAGCCCCGGTTGGATGGGTGTGTACGAATTGGAATGCGGAATGTTTTTTTGCGACGAGGTAACGAAAACCCGGGCCAACGCGTCCCGTCAGTTTAGGTTTTGACTCGATAGAAATCTTTCAGGTAGCGGTCGACTGCACGTTGCGTGTGCTTGGTCTCATCAGCCGCACGCCGAGGGGGTCTTTCCCTTCGTAGACCACCTTACGAATAATTGCGATCTTGTGGCTTATGCAGGTGCCAAAATCCTGAATGGTTCCGACATGAGGCAAGGTTGTCTTTTGATCTGCTTCCCACTTTCTTCGGTGCGCCGAGATATAGGAGTCTCGTCAAACCAAGAGCCCGATGTCGCGCATTGAGAGCAGCGCCCCTTGCTCAAAAATAGCCCGGCACGGAAGTGCCGGGAACCAATAGGAACAAAGAAAAAAATCAAGTCCCGCTAGGGACGCCCGACCTTAAACCTCCCAACCGCGCGGGTGCTGATTATCCCGGCGGCGAGCACCACCGCCACTCCAACCACATTGTAGTAAAGCCACGAAATCGACGAATAGTATGCCACCGCAAACACCGCGATCTCGCCGGCGATGAGCGCGCAGAAGGCGCCGGTCCCGGTGCAGCGCCGCACCAGGAATGCGAGCAGAAAGACGCCCAGAATCGGACCGTAGAAGAACGAACCGACCCTGTTTACCGCTTCAATCAACGATCCCTGCCTTCCGGCAAACAACGCCATGACGGTCGCGAACACACCCCAGAACAGAGTGGCGCCGCGCGAGATCCACAGATAGTGCGCGTCGTTTGCGGTTTTCACGAAATAGCGTTTGTAGAAATCGATGACACTGGCGCTGGCAAGGGAGTTGATCTCCGACGAAAAACTCGACATTGCGGCTGCGAAAATAACCGACAACATGATGCCGAGAATCCCTGTCGGAGCATACTGAAGAAGGAAACCAGGAAAGATGTAATTGACTTCGCTTGAAGGTTCAGAGCCGAGCACCGATTTCAGCAGCTCGCTGTTTTCCGCTTTCAGTTGCTGAAAGTCTTCACCGGCCCTGCGGTAGCGCTCTTCAGCCGAGGCGAGTGCCGCGCGGTTGCCGCTTCGCCGTGCATCCTTCAGATCGAGGGCCGCCTGCCGTCTTTGCTCGAAAGCGGCATCATAGCGTTGTTCGAGCGCCTCATACCGCTCTCCCCCCTTCTGCTGCAACACCTGCTGGTACGCGGTGCTGAAAGTAAGTGGAGGCTTGATGAAATGGAACGAAACGAACATCAAAATCCCAAGCCCGAGTATAAGAAACTGCATCGGGATCTTGAGGAAGGCGGTGAGGATAAGACTCAGCCGGCTCTCCGTGAGCGATCTGCCGGTGAGGTAACGCTGCACCTGACTCTGATCACATCCGAAATAGGAAAGTGCGAGAAAGAAGCCTCCAAGCAGTCCGGAGAGTAAGGTGTATGAATCCGTAAGATCAAGCGAAGGATTGATGGCGTTCAGTCGCCCCTGGGTGCCGGCCAGATGCACGGCATCGGCTATCGAGTAATCTGCCGGGAAACGGTATATGAACAAGGCCATGGCGACGAATATCCCCGCAAACATGAGCAGCATCTGTTTTGCGTCGATCATGATAACGGCTCTGTTCCCGCCGATGGTGGTGTAAAGGATTGTGGATGCGCCCATGATTACTATGGTAGCGATTTCGTTCCAGCCGAAGATGACTGAAAGAATTATCGATGGTGCGTACAGGACGAAGCTGACCGCGAGTCCTCGCGAGATAAGAAAGATGAAGCTGGTAAGGCTGCGGGTCTTGGCATCGAAGCGTCTTTCAAGGTACTCGTAGGCGGTGAAGACGTTGGCCCGGTAGAAGAACGGGACGAAACTCATGCACAGGACGATCATGGCGAACGGCAGGGGCAGGTAGACCTGGATGAAAGACATACCTGCGGTGTATGCCTGTCCGGTGGTGCCTATGTAGGTGATGGCGCTCGCCTGTGTGGCCATCACCGACAATCCTACGGCCCACCAGCGCAGCGAGCGTTTCCCCCGGAAATAGTCATCGATATCCCGGTTTTTCCTTCCGTGCCTGAAGCCTTCGGTTACTACATATGCGAAATAGAGAACAACGACAATCCAGTCGAGAGCGTGCATGGGAATCAGTGATTGAGCGTCACGGTCATAATGTACAGCGCGAGTATCAAGACGGAGGTATAGATAATCACGGCCGCGTAAAGGCGGTTCCATGTCCCGAGAAAGGGGGGCGGTTCGCCGTCGTCCGCAGGGTTCCTGGTTTCATCTTCTTGCATCATCATGAATCCATGATAATCATTGCCATCGAATGAAACAACGATCTTACGCGAAGTTGACGGAACGTTTCCGCGGGAGATTTGTTTGCGGGCCGGCCTCCTGGTTCTGTATTGTAGAGGAATGAAAACGGAGCCGCGGAAGGAATACGAATATCGAATCGAGCAGAGGCGGCGTGCTGCCGCAAACCGCGACCTGTGGCATCACAGAATCGGGAATGCGCGTCTGGCGCTGTTCATTGCGGCTGCCGTCATGGCCATCCTGGCTTATGGCTATGGCAGAATTTCCGGATGGTGGCTGCTGCTGCCGCTGATCCTGTTCCTCGGCCTCGCTATCTGGCACGGCCGGGTGCTCGATGCGCTCCAGCGTCTGAACCGGGCGATACGGTTTTACGAACTTGGATTTGCGCGGCTGGATGAGCGCTGGACGGGCACGGGCGAGCCCGGGACGCGTTTCAGAGATTCCAGTCATCCCTATTGTGAAGATCTCGATCTTTTCGGCACAGGATCGTTGTTCGAACTGCTCTGCAGCGCCCGCACCCATGCAGGAGAACGAATGCTTGCCTCCTGGCTGAAGTCCCCCGCCGGACCGGACGAAATCCTTCTGAGGCAGCAGTCGATTGCGGAACTCCGCTCCAATCTCGATCTGCGCGAAGAACTTGCAATTCTTGGAGGGGACGTGCGGGCCGGGGTCGAACCGGATCCGCTGATTGCGTGGGGAGAAGAACCGGATCGGTTTCAGTCGTACTGGATTTCTGCGGCGGCTGCCGCCCTGGCGCTTCTGGCCGTTGCGGGAATTGTAATGTGGGCAGCCGCAGGCTACCGTGAGCTGTTTTTTGCGGCGGTTTTTGGAGAAGTGCTCTTTGCATTTTCGCTGCGGCTCAAGCTCCGACACACTGTCTCGACAGCCGAAAGCATCGGAAGAAACCTTTCGCTGCTTTCCATGGTGCTCGGCCGTCTTGAAAAGGAGGATTTCAAAACGCCGCATTTGAGAAGCCTTCGGACGGCGCTGGAGAGCGAAGGAATTCCCCCGTCACGGCTGATCAAGCGCCTGGACAATCTTATCGTACTTCTGGAATCGAGGCGGAATCCCTTCTTCGCGCCGTTTGCGTTTATACTCATGTGGGAAGTCCAGCTGGCTTTTCTCATCGAGCGCTGGCGCAGCAGAAACGGCCGTCACATTTCAGCATGGCTCGCAACAGTCGCGGAACTGGAGGCGCTTTCTTCACTTGCCGGATATTCCTTCGAGCATCCCGCTGATCCCTTTCCCGAAATTGTCGACCGGTCGCCGTGCTTTGACGGCGAGGAGCTCGGACATCCGCTCCTTCCTGAGGATAAGTGCGTGCGAAACACAGTCACGCTTGATTGCGAGGTGCGGGTGCTGCTTGTGAGCGGCTCGAACATGTCGGGAAAGAGCACGCTTCTGAGGACGGTCGGGATCAACACCGTGCTGGCGCTGGCCGGGGCTCCGGTGCGTGCGCGGCGGCTGCGCATTTCTCCGCTTGCCCTCGGCGCATCGATCCGCGTCGTGGATTCGCTGCAAGCCGGCACTTCAAGGTTTTACGCAGAGATCGTGCGTCTGCGCAAGCTCGTGGAGCTTGCCGACGGAGACGTTCCACTTCTTTTTCTGCTGGATGAGTTGCTGCACGGCACCAATTCCCACGACCGGCGTATCGGCGCGGAAGCGATAGTCAGGGGCATGGTGCGGCGCAGCGCGATAGGGCTGTTGACCACCCACGACCTGGCGCTGGCCCATATGGCGGAGGAACTCGCTCCTCACGCAGTCAACGTTCATTTTGAAGACCACATAGAAGACGGGCGCATGGCTTTCGACTATCGGCTCCGGCCCGGTGTCGTGAGAAAAAGCAATGCGCTCGAACTGATGCGGTCCATCGGATTGGAAGTATGACTCTGGCCGGGCTGCAATTATTCAGGTCTGAAGTGTGATAAAATTTAGTTAGAGCTTGTTCGAGAACTTCAGACACTTCAAATTCCCATGCGCCTGTGAATGCGGATGCGGGGAGCTGCAGAAGATCCAAAAGACCGCCTTTGTTCCTCAGGATTTCTTACTCGTTCAAGCGAGGAGGAAATATGGGCAGAAAGCTTTATGAAGGGGTAAGCGGATTCGACCGTCTGATCGAACGTCAGATGCTGCTGCGCGAAAAGCGGAATAAGCTGGTGCAACATCGAATGACAGAGCAAGGGGGTGCGCCCTATCGCTTCATCACAATTTCCCGCGACGTTGGAACCGGCGGGGACGGGATTGCAGCGGAACTGGCAGGGCGGCTCGAATGGAAACTGTATGACCGCGAGATCGTCGAATTCATTGCGCGGGAAAGTAATGTTCTTCGCGAACTGGTTGAGCAGCTGGATGAGGAAGGACAGAGCCGCGTGAACGACAGCGTTGAGCAGATCCTGTCGATTTTCCAGCGGCCCGGCTTTGGAAATGATCAGTACCACGTTGCGCTGCTTCACACACTGTCCGCCCTTGCGGAGCAAGGTGAGTGTATTATCCTCGGACATGGCGGCGCTTATGCGCTTCAGGGGCAGCCGGGACTTCACGTGCGGATTACCGCCCCGGTGCCCGCGCGGGTCCGGCGGATGAGCAGGGAATGGAGACTGCCGCCGCCTGCAGCCAGGAGAGCTATTCTGCGGAGGGATCAGAACAGGAGAGAGTTTATCCAACACCATTTCATGGTGGATCGGGATGATCCGCGCTTTTTCGATATTGTGGTCAATACCGACAGAATGGGTTCCGGAGCAGTGGTAGCGGCGATACTTGGAATTATTGAAGAGAGCAGGGGAGTCATGAGCGCCGCCATCCCCGCGCCTCTCGTCGCCCGCCAGGAAGTCAGGTAGCCGTCTTTCGCATTCGGCCGTCGGCGCACCATCCCGGGTCGTTGATGGGCATGCGCAACGGTTGCCGCGACGAGGTAATGCTCACTCCTCTTCCGTGTGAGATGTCTCTTCCTTAAGCTCCTTCATGATTTCATCGGCTTTCTCGGAGCCGAGCGCGGATTCCAGTTGCCGCAACGCCACCCTTACGACATCCCTATGATGCAGCCTGTGTCCGAGCCCTCGCTTTGTCAGATCGAGCCACAGCTTATGCAGAAGCTCCACATCTTCGGGCCAGAGCCTTGGCGGGTGGGGTCCGAGGTTGAAGAACATCTGCTTCCCCGTGCTTTCGTCCAGGATCTCCAGCGACAGTTGCGGGCGGGGTTGCGGGAGCCGTTCCCAGGCATCCCCGAACGCCTTTGCCTGTTGTGACGGGCTCATCTTTGCCGACAGTCCCATCACCACCAGATTGGATTTGAGCCGCTGGGCTACCTCGACTACGGCGCGGTTGTAATCCCTTCCCGGCACGACCAGAAGCTCTACATGTTTGCCCGCCTTTTCCGCTTCCGCGACCACCCTGGTGAACAGTTGCGCTACCCTGCGGGTGAAAATCTGTTCCGGCTCGAGTTCAAAACCGCCGGTACGGGAGACGCGCTTGACCGTCAGGGCGACCACATCGAGCTTCCGCGTGTCGACGCGTTCCAGAACTCTGTTCAGGTGCCTGAGTTCGTGCGGATTCCGGACCGCTACCAGCACATTCCCCGGCCGCACCTTGATCGTCTCCTGCGACAGCATTTCCTGTGTCTCGAGCCGGAATTTCTCCAGTTCTCCCGCATAGGCATGTCTGCGACGGTTGTACTGTTCCGTGACGGTGAAGACCAGAAAGATGATTGCAGTGAATGAAAGACCCCCTATCGTGGCGACCTGCTTGGTAAAGAGATTTACGATCCCGAGAGTCAACAGGAAACCGGTGATGAGGATGAGGCCGAGCGGGAATTCCCGTCCGGCAATCCGTGGATTCAGCGGAACCTTCCATTCAGGTTTCTGTTTCTTTTTGTGACGGAGGACGAGTACCGCAAGTCCTTCCATCCCGAAGCTCCAGATGACTCCGAATGCGTATGCGTCGCCGAGCAGCCGTATATCGCCCATGGTCAGAACGATGGTGACGATCTGCAGGATAACTATCAGGGTGATGATGCGCGCGGATGTTCCAAATTTCCTATGCGGCTCCCGCAGCCAGTCGGGGAGGACGCCGTCCTCGGCCACCCTGTTGAGGACTCCGTTGGAGCCGATAATCGCCGTGTTGACCGCACCCGACAGCAGGATCGTTCCCACGACTACGACGAATGCATGGAAAAGAAGACGCAGCGGCAGCGGGCCGACCACATTCATTGCGAGTCCGCCGATGAGATTCTCAAGATACAGGCCGACGCGCTGCTCGTCCGGGATGATCATGACGGCGAAGAAGGAGACAAGAACGGTGAACATCAGGCTGAATACCATGATGACGGTAGCCGCCCGCTTCAGATTCTTCAGCTTGGGAGAGGCGATTTCCCGGTTCACCTGAGCAAGGCTCTCCTCGCCACTCATCGCCAGCACCGAATGGCCCAACCCTATCAATACCGCGATCGCCCAGACTCCGGTGAGCGGCGAGTCCTTCAGCCAGCCGACCGCTTCATTGCTGAAATGGATCGTCTCCAGCGTAGGAAAAGGAACGGGGTTGAAGCCGCGCTGGATGATGGTCACGATGCACCATACGATCAGGATCACTACCATCACGGTTGTCAGCTGCATGATACGCAACGCCTTCCGGCTCGACTCATGCATCCCGATGATGTTCTTGCGCCAGAAGTAAAGCGTGACGAGAACGGTGAAGAAGACCGCAAAGTACGGAGGGTTGACCTTCGTCCCCGGAGACTGCAGCAGATCGGATGTCTCGTTGATCAGCCCCGCCAGGTAAAGCCCGGCACTGACTCCACTGATCGGTCCGGTCAGGATGAAGTCGAACAGCAGGGCCGAAACCGAAAACTTCGCCAGAGTGCCGCCGAGCGCGGCGCGGACGACTCGATACACCCCGCCGCGCACGAACATGGTGCAGCTTTCGATGTAGATTGCCCGCACAGCAGCGGCGAAGAGCATGATGCCGAGGATAAACCATGGTGCGGACTTGCCGACGTAGCCTTCGGCGATGCCGCCCGCGTAATACGCCGATGAACCGAGGTCGCACAGCACGATCGCCGCCGCGCGCCAGAATGAGATGAATGACAGCATGACAGTCGTGGCGACAACGACTTTGTTAACGCTTGATCCTTCCCGCGCGCCCATCGCGTTTCTGTACACCTCGTGGTTCGTCCGCACCGGCAGGAGCCGGAAGCGCAAAAGCATACGGCTGCATATCGGAAATAACAAGATCTATCGCTCTGTTTACCTGATTACCTGCGAGTTGGGACAGGGAAGAGCGAGCGCACCCGAGACAGCGCCTCCCAAGTCTGCTTCTGATCGGAAAAATCGACGTGATTCAGCGTCAGCAGGAATCTCGCCGCAGCCGCTGTTTCATCGAGCAATGGGACGCTGTCAAACGGACCCGAGACCTGATCGAGCTCAAGTCCCGTGCTCCAGATATGTCCCGTGCTTCTTTCGACGATATCGAGCGCACTTTGGACTGAAATTGGATTGTAGATCGATTTGAAGACACTCATCCTCTCATCTGTAGCGAATGCGGCGGCTTCCGAGTAGTTCACCTCGATCAGGAATCGGAAGTCGCCCGGCGGATACTCCAGCGTGTTGAGATTCGAGATGTGGATTGTGACACCTTCTCCGGCATACTTCTTCTGGATGTCCATCAAAGTCTTCATCCAGACTGTCTTCGGCACCCCTGAACCGGAAGCTGACCGGTCGAGGGTTTGCCCGAGTCTGGCCCTGATCACCGCTTCTCCGCCGGCGTGCGCCAGCATCAGCAGCGGAGACCTGCAGCGTGCCGCCGCCTCGAGGAGCGAGCCGGGATGCTTCGACAGGAATTTCCGAACATCGCGAAGATCCTTAATCCCAAGGTAATCACGCAACTGGTCAAGAAGGCCGAGATGGGGTGAATCGCGATGCGATTTCCTGAAGCCGTCAGCGACGAAGGAAGCGTGCGCTGGATTGTTCAGCATCATCGAGACGGTCTGGAGAAAGCCATAGTCGGGATTTTCGATGCGCCGTTTTGCGTCCTCGGCGTGAAAATGGTGTGGCGATTTCCGGACGAATTTCTCATATGCCTTTGTCGTATTTGCTGAAACGGCGTCGTTCCACTTCTTGAGAAGTGCGTCGGCCTCTTTCGCGATCTGATTTGCCTTTGTTCGCAGCTCTTGATCCGCCTCCCGGGAATTGAGCCGGATCAATCGTGCGGCAGCCAGCCGGATCGCAGGATCGGGATTCTCAAGATCTTCGATGATGAAAGAGCGTGCAGCGTATGGCGGAGCCGTCTTTCCGGTCTCCGGCAGCAGGACCTCGAGAATTTGCATGGCTGCCACCCGGACCATGACGTCTGTGTCATACAGCAGGGAAGCAGCCGCCTCGACAGCTCCCGGCGGGATAAAAGTCTCGTAAACGTCGTCAATGCAGTGATCGATTGCCTTCTTTCTGATGTAAGGATTCGGATCGGCGAAGAGGCGTCGCAGGACGCTCAGGGAATCGGGATCATGGGGCGCCAGATCCGGCATGAGCGCTGCCGTGATCTCGCTGCGGATGAACGGGTCGGTTTCAGAAGAGAGAGATGAAATGAGGGTGTCGTAAGTGGCTGCAAGCACGTGCTCCCTCCCCTCCGCCCGCTCTCGTGTCAGCCTGATGGTTCTTGCTGCCATGGCACGTTCCGACCATGATGCACTCTTCGGCGATGCCGGCTTACTGTAGGGAAGGGCGCAAAGCAAGAGAATCAATCCCGGGAGAAGTTCGCGAAAACGGTGACCTTTCATCTCGCCTGATCCTCCGATCGATTAAAAGGATAGGAGAAGCACATCGAAAGTGCAACGAAAGGGCGAACGGGACCCACGAAGAATTCCGTCCCGATGGGACTTAATTCTTTTCTTTGTTCCTACTGGTTCCGGCACTTCCGTGCCGGCCAGTTTCAACGCGTCCCTGGCGGGACGCGTTGGCCGTTGTTTACGTTCCCTTATGGCTCGGACGGCACGGTTCCTTCACCAATGGTGCAACATTCATATCACGCATGCTCCCCAACACCGTTGCCGGACGCCAACCCGGAACCTTTTCTTGCGACGGGGTAACCGAAACTACGGCATACGCGTCCCGGTAGCGGAGGGACGCCCGAGCCGACATGTCGAGAATCGGAGCATCTCTCAAATTTCTAATAGCGTGGTTTAAGTTTCCGCGCTGCTCTGGCTATCTTCTTCCAGCGCTCCTTTTCCACCCAGCTTACGCTGTGAGTGGTTTTCAGCTCGATATAATCGGCTTCCCTGGAGAGCTTGTGATAATTGGCCAGCCTTTCTGACTGGAGCTCCCCCTGATCGATTGCATCTCGGACCAGGCATCCCGGCTCAGACTGATGAGTGCAGTCCCGGAACCGGCATCCTTCCGCCAGAACCGCTATATCCTCGAAAGCAGTGTCCAGACCCGCGTCCGACGCCCAGATCTGAATCTCCCGCATCCCGGGAGTGTCCATGATGAGGCCGCCGGTGGGAAGGAGAAAGAGTTCGCGGGTTGTCGTGGTGTGTAGTCCCCGTCCTGTGGAGGGATCGATTTCATGAATCTTCTGAGCCGATCGTCCGAGCAGGCTATTCACCAGCGATGATTTGCCGACTCCTGAAGAACCGAGGAATGCGATGGTCTGACCCGGTCCGGCATATCTCCTGATATCGTCGATGCCGCTGCCCTCGGTTGCGCTCACGGCGATCACGTCGACTCCGGGTGCCAGGGCCGTTACTTCAGTAATGCGTCGGGAAACTTCGCGGCATACATCAGTCTTGTTCAGGACGATCACCGGCCGGGCACCGCTCTCCCATGCAACCGTGAGATACCGTTCAATACGGCGTGGATTGAAATCCGAATCGAGTCCGCTGACGAGGCACACCGTATCGACATTGGTAGCCACTATCTGCGGCCCGAGGGCGGTCCCGGCCCGCTTTCTCGAAAACGATGTCATGCGGGGCAGGAGAAAACGGATGACGGTTCGATCGGAATCGCTGATGTTGTCTGCCAGTACCCAATCCCCGCAGACAGGAAAATCTCCTGAACTGATCAACTCGCGGCTGAGGGTTCCGCCCAGCTCTCCCCAGAGCTCTCCTCTGGCAGAGAGGAGCCGATAGAGGCCCCTTCCCTGAAATGACACACGTGCGGGCGTGAGATTGTCGTCGTGATGCCTGGAAAGTTGTTTTTCAAAAAAGGAGTTCCAACCAAGATCCTCTAAATTCAATGCACTATCCTCTGATGGTTGCGCAGACCGCGGCAAAGCCGGCCAGTGTGGGCTCAAAATGGGAAATAAGAATGACGGGACAGTCTGCGCGGGTTGCGGTTTGAGTGCAGACACGTATCCTGATCAACGGATCGTACACTCATTCAACGCACACAAATTAGAGGACAATCATAAGCTTACCCGGATACATGCTATCATCAGATGTGTTCGGTTAACAAGCAAGGCCTGCAGTAATACTTACCTGACGGTTGTGGCGGAACGGGAAACGAGATCATGGTCAAACCCACAATACTGATCGCTGATGACGACAGCAGCCTTCGGCGCGTTCTCGAATACCAGCTCAAAGAGGCTGGGTTCGAAGTCTTGTCGGCCGAAGACGGAAAGAAGGCTCTCGAAATTTTCGGGCAGAACCGTGTCCACGCGATCGTAACTGACCTGGATATGCCGGAACTTCCCGGGATAGAGCTCTTGAAGGCGGCCAAGCTGAAGGCTCCCGACATTCCGGTCATAGTCATTACTGCGTACGGTTCCATAGATTCCGCGGTGGACGCCATGAAAGCAGGCGCTTACCATTATTTGAGCAAACCGATCAACCGTGAGGTTCTGCTTCACACGCTCGAACAGGCGATCAGATTCTCCGGACTGCTGTCGGAGAACAGGAATCTGAGGCAGGCCGTTTCCGCACAATTCACCTTCGAAGGGATCATCGGTTCCTCACAGGGAATGCGAAGAGTGATAGAGCAGGCAGCGCATCTGGCGAGAGTGGATTCCACGGTACTGATAACGGGCGAAAGCGGTACCGGGAAAGAAGTGCTGGCCAGAGCGATCCACTATAACAGCCCGCGCAGTTCGAAACCGTTCGTAACGATCAACTGCGGAGCGATTCCGGATACACTGCTCGAATCGGAACTTTTCGGTTACCGGAAAGGCGCTTTCACGGGTGCGACCGCCAACAAAGAAGGGAAATTCGAAGCGGCGGACGGAGGATCGGTGTTCCTGGACGAAATCGGAGAACTGCCGCTGCAACTTCAGGTCAAGGTTCTTCGTGTCGTGCAGGAAAACGAGATCGATGTTGTGGGATCGAGCAGAGCGCGCCACGTCGACGTACGGATAATCGCGGCGACCAATCGCGACCTGCGTCAAATGATGGCCGAAGGCTCGTTCCGGCAGGACCTCTATTACCGGTTGAATGTAGCTCCTTTGCACTTACCTCCACTGCGGGAACGGAGACAAGACATCCCTCTCCTCGCCCACCTTTTTGTCGAACGGACCTGCAAACGCTTTCGCCGCGATCCGGTGAGAATCGGCAGGGAAATACTCAAGAAACTTGAGTCGTACTCGTGGCCCGGCAATGTAAGAGAGCTCGAGAACGTAATCGAACGCTTAATCATTTTCGCGCAGGGCGACACGGCAAGAATCGAAGACTTGCCCGATGAAATCCTGGAGCCGCAATTCGCCGTCGGAAAGGCCGTGATCCATATACCCCCTGAGGGGATCTCACTGACAGACCTGGATAGGGAAGTGATTCTGACAGCGCTCGAAAGAAACCAGTGGAATCAGACCAGGGCAGCGGATTTCCTGCGCATAACACGGAATGTGCTTGTCTACAGAATGCAGAAGTACCGGCTGGGTCCTTATGAAGATGCACCGCAGGAAGACGCTCCCTCTGCGCCGGATGAAGATATCTGACGGATCAGCATGAATAACGATAAAAAGAAAAACCTTCTCAGGACGGCTCTCATCGTCGCACTTGTCTTGGTCATAACGATCCTTCATTTTGAGACAAGCACTCAGCACCACTACCTCCACCAGATATATCAGCGCAGCTACTATGTGCCTATAGTTCTCGGAGCCTACTGGTTTGGGATCTCCGGCGGACTTGCGACGTCGTCGGCTTTGGCGGTTCTATTTGCTCTGCACATTGTCAAAGACTGGTCTCATCATCCGGATTATGCATTCCAGCAGTATGCAGAGATACCGATGTACCTCGTGATTGGCCTGCTGGTCGGATACCTTTCCAGGGTGCAACGCAAAACGAGGGAGAGTCTGGAGTCGGCAGGAGCGGAGCTTTCAAAAGCCTACGGAAAGCTCAACGACGCCTTCGATCAACTCCGGCATGCGGACCGCCTCGCATCATTGGGGCACCTTTCAGCCGGCATCGCTCACGAGATAAGGAATCCGCTGGCATCGATACAGGGGGCGGTGGAAATCCTCGGACAGGACATTCCCGCAACCGACCCCAAAGCGGAGTTTGCCCGGATAGCAAAAAAGGAGACGGCAAGGCTCGAGCGTCTTACCAGCGAAATCCTTCAATTCTCAAAACCTGCTCCTCCCCAGAGACTGGAGATCAAGCCTCGCGAAATCATCGCATCGGCCTGCCGGCTGGTGGGAGATCAGGCGCGCAGGCAATCTGTCGAGATTATCCAGGAATCCGCAGAGGCTGAAGGGGATATTCTGGTTGACCCGGAGCAGATAAAGCAGGTGTTGATCAACCTCATCATAAATGCGATACAGGCGCAGCCGGAGGGCGGAAAGATCGTGGTTTCGGGGAAAACCGGAACAGACGAGTGGATAGGTTCGGTGAAGGATTCCGGCCCCGGAATAAGTTCTGAACAGCTCGACCGGATTTTTGATCCATTCTTTACTACGAAGCGGGAAGGAACAGGCCTGGGGCTCTCGATTTCCTACCAGTTGGTCAAGAACAATGGCGGGCGGATCTGGGTCACATCCGAACCCGGCCGGGGATCCTGCTTCTTTTTGGCATTTCCTGTTCTGCATAATGGCTCCGGATGAATCGGCGCACTTGCATGATCACACGCTTGCAGCGGCCAGGTGCCTGACTTCTGAGCGCCACTTCCAGAGATAGTAGATGGCGGGATAAACCAGCAATTCCAGAATAAACGAAGTCGCCAGGCCGCCCACCATGGGAGCCACCACCCTTTTCATCATGTCTGACCCGGTGCCGATCGACCACATTATGGGCATCAGTCCCATAAAGGCTGCCGAAACAGTCATCATTTTCGGACGGACACGCTTCACCGCACCATGGATGACGGCCTCGACAAGATCCGCTTTGCTTCGCAGCAATCCCTTCCTCTTTGCGTCATCGTAGGAGAGATCCAGGAACAGCAGCATGAAGACTCCGGTTTCGGCGTCAAGACCCATCAGCGCGATCATTCCAACCCAGGCTGCGATTGATATGTTGTAGCCAAGTATCCACATAAGCCACAAGGCGCCGATCATCGAGAACGGGACCGCCAGCATGACTATCGTCGCCTTCATGGCGGATTTGGTATTCATATACAGCAGCGCAAAAATCAGAAACAGAGTGATAGGCACAACTATCTTCAGGCGTTCTCTTACCCGAAGCATGTTTTCATATTGCCCGCTCCACACGAGGGAATAGCCGGTTGGAATCGTGAGCTTCTCACGCACGATCCTCTTCGCCTGTTCGACATATCCGCCTATGTCTTTCGAGGAAAGATCGACAAAGACATATCCGGCAAGCATCCCGTTTTCGTCGCGGATCATTGACGGGCCGCTTACGAGTTTGATTGCGGCGATCTGTGACATGGGGATCTGCGCTCCGGAAGGAGTGGAGACCAGAACCTGGCTCAGCTGCTGGATGTTGTCGCGCAGTTCTCTCGGATAGCGCACGTTCACGGGATAGCGCGCCCTCCCCTCAATCGTCGTCGTCACATTCTCGCCTCCTATGGCTGACATGACGACATTCTGAGCATCGGCAACAGACAGGCCGTACCTGGCCAACTGATCGCGTTTCAGATCAAAATCGACGAAATATCCACCGGCCACACGTTCCGCATAGACAGAACGGGTCCCCGGAATATCTTTCATGATCATCTCGAGATGTGAACCGATCTTCTCTATCTCGGCGAGGTCCGGCCCAAAGATCTTGATCCCGACCGGAGTGCGCATGCCTGTCGTGAGCATGTCGATACGTGCCCGAATCGGCATGGTCCAGGCATTGGTCACCCCGGGAATCTGCACCTTTGTGTCGAGTTCCGAGACGAGTTCATCCCAGGAGATGCGATCGGGCCAGATACGTCGGAAGATGAGATTCTGCAGCCACTCGGGTGACCAGTCTGAATACCACTGCTCTTTGTAGCGCCACTCAGATCTTGGTTTCAGGAGGATGGTTGTCTCCATCATGGAAAAAGGCGCAGGATCCGTAGACGTTTCGGCGCGTCCTGCCTTTCCGAACACTCTGTCGACTTCGGGGAGACTCTTGATCAGCCTGTCCTGGTACTGCAGCACCCGTTGAGCTTCGGCCACTGAAATTCCCGGGAGCGTGGTGGGCATGTAGAGAATCGATCCCTCGTTCAGCGGAGGCATGAATTCACTCCCCAGCTGGAAGTAGACCGGAATGGTCGCCGACACCAGGAGAATCGCAATGGCGATGGTTGTCTTCGGATGCCGGAGAACGAGCCGTGCCGGAGGTTCGTAGATTTTGAAAAGAATGCGGCTGATCGGGTGTTTCTCCTCTTTGTAGTACCTTCCAACCAATACCTGATTGGCGAGCCAGGAAAACGGTTTCGGGCGGAAACGAAAGTAGTCCATCCTGGCAAACAGCATGCGCATTGCCGGATCGAGCGTCACTGCAAGGAGGGCCGCGATGGCCATTGTAAAATTCTTAGTATAGGCAAGCGGTTTGAAGAGCCTTCCTTCCTGATCGACGAGAGTGAAAACCGGGAGGAACGCTATGGCGATCACGAGGAGGGAGAAGAAGACAGCCGGTCCTACTTCCTTGAGCGCCTGAAGACGCACTTCATGGAAATCTCCCTGCCTTCCTTCCTCGAGCCACAATTCTAATTTCTTATAAGCATTCTCGACTTCGACAATGGCTCCGTCAACCAGGACGCCGATCGAGATCGCGATTCCGGCCAGAGACATTATGTTGGAGTTGATCCCCATCAGGTACATGGGGATGAAAGAGAGCAGCACCGCGACCGGGATAGTCACGATAGGGATGATGGCGGAAGGAATGTGCCACAGAAAAATCAGGATGACAAAGCTGACAATGATGATTTCGACGATAAGTTCGTGCTTCAGCGTGTCGATCGATGCCTCGATCAACTCCGATCTGTCGTAGGTATTGACGATCTTCACGCCTTTCGGGAGCGACGGTTCGAGTTCCTTCAGTCTTTCCTTTACCCTTTGGATTACTTCGTCTGCATTCTCATTGTGCCTCATCACGATGATGCCGCCGACCACATCCCCCAGTCCATCAAGATCAGCGACGCCCCTGCGGATTTCCGGGCCCCGCTCAATCCGGGCGACGTCGCGGAGCAGGACCGGGGTGCCGGCTGCGCTCGTCTTCAGAACCACGTGCTCGAGGTCCTGTTCACTTGTGAGATAGCCGCGCCCGCGAACCATGTATTCCCGCCCGGAAAACTCAATCAGCCGCCCTCCGCTTTCAACATTGGAGTTCCGAACGGCCTCAGCCACCTGGCTGATCGGAATGTTGTATGCCCGCAGTTTGTCCCGGTCGACATTTACCTGATACTGGTTCTGAAATCCCCCGATTGTGGCGACTTCCGCAACGCCCGGAATCGCCTGAAGTGCATAACGCAGGTTCCAGTCCTGAAATGAACGTAAATCGGTCAGAGTATGGCTGCCGCTCTCATCTACAAGTGCGTACTGATATACCCATCCTACTCCGGTGGCGTCAGGACCGATTTCGGTCTTCACCTCCGGAGGAAGAGAGGAGACGACCTTGCTGAGGTACTCTATGACACGGCTTCGGGCCCAATAGATGTCTGTGCCGTCTTCAAAGATGATGTACACGTAGGAGAAGCCGAAGTCCGAGTAACCCCGGACCGCCTTTACTTTCGGGGCGCCAAGCAGGGCGGTGGCGATTGGGTAGGTGACCTGATCCTCGATGATGTCGGGCGAGCGGTCCCAACGCGAATACACGATTACCTGGGTATCGGACAGGTCGGGGATAGCGTCGACAGGTTGGTTATAGAGGGTCCAGATCCCTACCGTAACGGCGGCAGCCGTGCATATGAGCACAATGAACTTCTGCCGGGCACACCATTCGATTAGTTTTTCAATCATAGTTCAACAGTCGGGCGCGCAGATAATCAGGATCCATGCTGATGTTGAGACGAACTTGATGTTGCCGCTTTCAGCTTCGATTCGGAATCAAGGAGGAAGTTCGCTCCTGTCACCACCCTCTCGCCCTCCGAAAGACCTTCTTTGATTTCGTAGAGATTGCGCACATGCACTCCAAGGAGAACCTCGCGGGGCTCGAAAGTCCCTTCTCCTTTGGCGACAAATACGATATTTCTCTCTCCTGTCGATATCACAGCGCTGTCCGGAATGCCGATGCCCGTTCCGCTCGAGCCGCCTATCACCACGTGGGCGTACATCTCGGGTTTGAGCTCCCCGTCAGGATTAGGGAATTCAAGGCGAGCCTTGACGGTGCGGGTTGCCGGATCGACTGTTGGATCGATGAACACCACTTTCCCCTTCCAGGATTCGCCTGGTTTGTAGTCCAGCTGCACTGTCGCCGTCTGGCCGAGTTTCACGAGAGGAAGGTTCACTTCGTATATGTCTGCCAGTACCCATACGGTAGAAAGATCCACGATGTCATACAGGTTGTCTGCCGGCGATACCTTCAGGCCGTGTGTTGCCGTCCTTGCGATTACATAACCTGAGACAGGAGAGTTGATCCTGAGAGCACGGGAAGGCGTGCGCGTCCGCTCGAGTTCTCTCAGCTCGCTGTCTCCAATTCCCCAGAGAGCCAGACGTTCCCGAGCGGCTTCAACCAGATCCACCGTACTGCCGAAGCTATTCGGCTGCAGTTTTTTTCTTGCCCGGAGTGCAAGAAGGTATTCGTTCTGGGTTGCGTACAATTCCGGCGAATAGACGCTGAAGAGCGGCTGCCCCTTCTTCACATACTGGCCGGTGTAGTTTACGTAAAGGTCTTCGATAAAGCCTTCAAACCTGGTGTGTACATGATGGATTTTTCTTTCATCGTAAGTGACTTTGCCGAACGTGCGGAAGTTCTGATCCAGACTCATCCTCCTGACTTCCGCCGTTGAAATCCCCATGCTCTGAATCCGATCAGCAGGAATAGTCACAGACGCATACCCGGGCACCATGGATTCGGGAACGGAATCGGGCGAGGGTGATGCCGGCTCGATCGGGACCAGTTTCATGCCGCATATTGGACAGTCTCCCGGATGATCCGAAGTGTAAGTGGGGTGCATCGGGCAGTGATACCTTACCGCCGGTGCTTTATTGACGGCCTTATCGCTCTCCTCGTGCCGATGGATGTAAAGGTAAGAGCCGCCGGCGAAAAGAACCGCGGCCAGCAGGAACCCCGTAAAGAATGCTTTCATAGGCACCCAACTTTCTCTCAACGGCGTACGGCTTCGTAACGGCCGGCGGCTGCTTCACCGGGTTTCAGCGGCTTTGCCGAGCGCAACCACTTCGCCGCACCTGGACATCTCTTTGCCGTAATAAGGGTTCTTGGGTGTCTTCTCCATCTGGAGCCAGTTCTTCTTGACCATCGAACAATAGATCTGATACGGAGGCGTTGTCTTCACTTCAGCGGCTTTCCAGTACGCGATCAGCTTTTCACTCAATTCACCAAACTCATTTCGGGCGGACTTCAGGTCCGCCGAACTCAACCGGGCAGCGTCGGAGAGCGCGAGCAGCCGGCTTCTGTTCTTTTGATCAGCTGCAGCCGCTTGACGGCTGATCTTTCTTATCTCGGCAGCCGCGGCATCTATTCCTTTCAGTGAATCGGATGCCAGGCTCTCGTGAATGATGAGATATTGCTTAAGCAGCCGGTCGCCCGTCGTGCTTGACGATTGTGCCAACCCGGACAATACGGTTGAAATCGCGAAACCTGCAATCAGCAGCGTTCTTGTCATCTGCGCTTCTCCAGAGTGATTGTTGTGACAGAACCGGCACACACGGCCGGCCCCTAGCCTGTCTCGGAGTTTGCAAGCGCAATGCCAATGAAGTAAGAACGTGTGAAGTTACTGCGTTGCCGGAATTTATCCCCACTTTCCGGTTTCTGGATGTACAGAGTGGTTGTTGAATTTTCCACAGCGTTGTTGAAATGACAGTAGGGGAGGATTCGACGGCGGAGTCTTTCATCGTGCTCAGCGTGACCGTGCGACGCTCTCCAGACGTGCCTCTCCGCAGATTCTTCTCATTTGCGGTCGTCGATTGGAGCACGTATTGCACTGAGCATGCCGCATACGGAAACGTATAAGGTGATTCGATTCGCAAGGAGCAACATGAACCTCAGCAAGCTTACAGGGCGGATATGCAAGGGACTTGCCGTGATTTCGTGCCTGTTCTCAGGCACTCCCCTCATCACGGCTCAGGATCTCGATACGCTGGTCAATGAACTTATCGAAAGGAATCCTTCAATCATAGCGGCCGGAAGGGCGGTCGACGCGCGGCGGGCACAGATCACACCTGCCGGAACTCTGCCGGAGCCGACCGTGAGTTTCCAGACGATGGGAGACCTCATACCACCGACATTGATGCCTGGAGATCCTTCGAGCGCGCGCGTGCTGACTTTCGCGCAGGAGATTCCGTTTCCGGGCAAACTGAAACTTCAGGGCCGGATCGCTTCGGCGGAAGCCGAGGCACAGCGGTGGAGATACGAGCAAGTACGTCGTGAGGTGGTGGCTGAACTGAAATCCGCATACTATGATCTCTTCCTTGCCGAGAAGCTGACTGCCGTTGTCGAGAACACGATGAGTCTGCTTCAGCAGTTCGCACAGATAAGCGAATCGCAATACAAGGTCGGGAAGGCGGCTCAGCAGGACGTTATAAAAGCTGAGGTTGAGCTTTCGCGTCTCCTCGCCCGCCTCGCGGTGCTTGAACGCGACAAGGCAACCGCTCAGGCGCGCATAAACACACTGCTTTATCGTCCGGTCGATACTACCGTCGTGGTCCCTTCCGATCTCTCTGAACCGAAGCGTGATTTCACGCTTGATGAACTTTACAAAAAGGCCGAGCTGAACAACCCGCAGGTGCGGATGAATCAAAAGGAAATTGAACGAAATCAATACAACGTAGCTCTGGCAAGGAAAAACTTCTATCCTGATTTCGAGGGAGGTTTCTCGTGGTATAACCGCAGAGACCTGCCCGAGATGTATGGGCTGATGATCACAGCCAAAATACCGCTTTACTTCTGGCGCAGGCAGCGCCCTGAACTGGAATCTGCAACATCAAGTCTTCTGGAGCAACGCAAGGCGTATGAAAACACGCTCACGACTCTTTATTTCAGGCTGAAGGATCCATACATCAGGACGACGACTGATGCCAGTCTGCTCAAGCTCTACAGGAACAACATTATTCCCCGCGCAACACTTGCCCTGGAATCGTCGATCGCAAGCTATCGAACGGGAAGCGTGGATTTCCTGTCGCTCTTGAGCAATCAGCAGACTCTGCTCGAGTACGAAATGAAGTATTACGAGGTACTCGCCGATTTCTACAAAGCCCTGGTTGTGCTGGAAGCGCTCACGGGAGAAAAACTGACATGATTGCAGTGCTGCTCACAATGCGTCAGGAAGTTGAAGATTGCATCGCTGTTTTGGTTCCAAACGCTCTTGGAGCGATCATGTCGACGGCGAGCAATGCCCCTGCCGCTAACAGGGGGAAATCGGCTCGGATGTGCAGAAGTATTGCAGCGGAGCCCGCTATTGCTGTCCAGATTAGAGGTATGAGATAAGCAAACCGAGGGACGCCTTCAGAGGCGAGAAGCACCCCGGCCGTGATAAGGACCGTCGGACATGGAACTGCAAATAGCGGTATGCGTGGATACTCCAATCCGAATACCAGATTGACCAATGGATAGAGCAGGCCGTATAGCACAAAGAAGCCGCCCAGAAGACCCCTTACTGACAGATTCAATTTCATGCGCCCGGTCGGTTTGAAGACGAAGAAGACAAAGAGAGCGGCTTGGGCCAGAAATAAGGCGCCGAAAAAGACCGCTGCAGGATTGATGGACTGGAAATAGATCCAATGGTAAACAATGCCGGACCATGCCCAGAGTATCGCGAGAAGTGCGAAAAGGCTCCGGTTGTCCTGGCAACTACGCCAATTTCGAACTGTGATCGCAGCCGTAATCACCCACAAGCCGGAAATGACAGGCCAGAACGCCATATTGTACGCTGCGAAAACATCCAGGAACTCCTTTTCGGAAAACGGTAGATTCATTATCGCTCCTCTCCGTTCGACGAAAGATCAGATCAGCAGGAACAAAGAAAGAAATCAAATCCCGACGACGATCGACCAATTGTGTAAGGGACGGCCGCCTGCGTCAATGCGGAAACGTTCTTTGCGACGCGGTAACCGGAGCCATGGCTCCCGTCCCGTCAGGGACGGGTTGAGTGTAGCCCGGCACGGAAGTGCCGGGATCCTTGTGGACAACAATGGTGATGCTACCCCGTGGATAATGCCGGCGCAGTGCTAATTGACCGGCTTGGATTCCAGCAGCGTGATTGGGTTTTGTGTCCTGATGGTGCGTTCCAGGTGCAACCCGGCCTTGGCAAAGAGCTCCGCATACTGCTCTTCGGTCCGCTCACGGCCGCCTGGTGCCACAAGCATTTCGATATCGAGGATCGACGCTGCGAGGCCGTCGATTCCGGGCTGGATCAGCATTTCGCACACGACCACCCGGCCGCCGGGGCTTAGCGCTTTGCGGCATTTTTCCAGTATTCGGATTGAGGCATCGTCCGTGAAGTCGTGCAGAATGTGTTTGAGCACGCACAGATCTGCGGGGCCCGGAACGCTTTCGAACATATTACCGCTTATGGCATCCATTCGTCCGTTATGCGCGTGTTTGGAAAAGGTCTCCTTTGCACGCGCAATCGCCTGGGGAAGATCAAAGACCGTTACCTTGGCGCGAGGAGCTGATTCAGAGATCAGCATTGCGAGAGAGCCCTCGCCGCCTCCGACATCAATGATTCTGGCGAACTGAGAGAAATCGTATGC
Organism: Acidobacteriota bacterium; assembly: GCA_012719355.1. Taxonomy (GTDB): domain Bacteria; phylum Acidobacteriota; class UBA6911; order UBA6911; family UBA6911; genus UBA6911. Next base: position 750 of record JAAYAM010000012.1, on the reverse strand, counting down.
CCCGACGATGAAGGCATTTTCGGTACTCGAAAAGGCCGACATGGCCAGGTTGAACGTTTCCTGGTCGGCAGGGTTTAGCGCCAGGACCTCGAAAGGCGTCTTGTCGGGATGCCCGCTGCAAATGGATGGTTTACCGGTTCTCATGGAATAGTCGAGTTCTCCCCAAAGGCGCCAGTGGATTTCGCTTCCAAAAAATCGGGCGTAGTGGCGCATAGTTCCTGGAGAGTCGCTGCGCAGCAGATCCGAGAGACTGCCGTTTTGGAAGCATCCGTCCGGCAACTCGGTGAAAACTCCCAGGCGGGACAGCACGCGCATGACCCGATACAGCGCATCAGGATCCGTCGCGGTGGCTTGTGCAATATCTGCTGCATTTTGTGGACCATTTGCGAGAATGTCGGGGATGCCCAGTTCGGCTACCAGTGAAACACAACGCGAAACGCACATTCCGTGAATCATCTGGATTACAGTCGCTTGACGCGAGATATCCATTTGCATCTGTGTCGCCATTTCTGCACCTTTCCAGGGGGAGGAACAAAAGTCCTGTCCCTAAACTGATTCGAGAGAGATTTGCGTGGGGGGGCAGCGCCAAAACCAAACTGCGATGGATAAATGCTCCATCCAAATGTCACGTATTATCCGAATCCGTTCGACCCTTTCCTTGATCTGCATCAATATTCCAACTTTTTTCTCTGCGGCAGAGAACTGTGAGGCCGGTTTCAGAGCGTGGCTTGCATTTGGCGTAGTGGGTGG